>CALXUG010000003.1 GCA_944391625.1 uncultured Clostridia bacterium | reverse complement strand
ATTTAAAGTCGTCTGGTCTGTGAGCAAAAAACCGAAGATTGGCGCAGGTCTATTTTAGATCAAAATGCATCGGTGGGATTTCAGACTGATGCCCACGCCGAAATACAGTATTGCTTACTGGCAGAAACAGATGAAGATTGTATTTGGCGGCTGGACACCGAAACCACTTATGCAGAGGTATTGCTGCGGTACGCTGTGCAGGATGACAACAATAATAATGTGGAAGAACATTGCGCAGCTTTACAGGCGAGGGGCTGGCAGACCGGATGCATCATTTCACGGTATTTGTTTACCAGTATGGAGGATGGTGTCAGCTACGATTATTATAAAGGGTGGATTGCCATAGAAAAGGGCAGTGTCGACAAGCAGGACAAGCTGTTATGAGATTAAACTGATATGATAAAATAGAATATGACCAGTTGTGTCAGGAGGAGTGTAGACCAATGAAATTGATGATTGCATCCGATATTCACGGATCGGCTTATTATTGCGAACAATTGTTAGAAGCCTTTGCGCGGGAGCAGGCGGATAAATTACTGTTGTTGGGAGATTTATTGTACCATGGGCCCCGCAATCCGTTGCCGGAAGGCTATGATCCCAAGGCAGTGGCGGCGCTGTTAAATGAAAAGAAGCAGCAGATTTTGTGCGTGCGGGGAAATTGTGATGGTGAAGTGGATCAGATGATGCTGGAATTTCCCATTATGGCAGACTACTGCATTTTATCGGTAGGAAAACGAATGTTGTTTGCTACTCATGGTCATCAATATAACCGGCAACATCTGCCTATGCTGCAGCCGGGTGATGTATTGCTGCATGGACATACCCATATTCCGGCGTTGGAACAGGAAGAAGATTATATTTATGCCAATCCGGGATCCATAACGCTGCCCAAGCAGAACAGTGCCCGCAGTTATCTGCTGCTGGAAGATGGCGTGCTGTCATTGCGGCAGTTGGATGGTGCGGAGGTGCGCTGCATCAATCTATTGTAAAATAAAAACAGCAATGGTGAGTTGAATGACGCATTATGATTGTGGTTTGGATAGTGAAATTCGACAATGAAGACTTCTGGATGTCAGGTTAAGGGAGAGCCATTGGGTGTGATCATGTAAAGAAAAAATACAGTATTCTTGTGAGAACAAACCCCTGTTGGACTGGCTGACAGACGGTCTTTATAGTATACTGAGATACAAAGATTGAAAGCATACTGGAGGGTGTATCATGATTGCAAAACGATATAGAGAGATGTTGAATCAAAAATCGGTTATTCGGGAAATTTCTGCTTATGGTGCGGAACGGGCCAAGGAAATCGGTTATGAGAATGTGTTTGACTTTAGCCTGGGCAATCCATCGGTGCCGGCGCCGCAGATTGTCAATGAAACCATTGCTCGGTTGGCATTGGAGGGAGATTCGCTGGCAGTACACGGCTATAGCCCAAGTTTGGGGATTGATGGGGTGCGGCAGGCCATTGCCGATTCGTTAAACCGCCGGTTTGGAATGAACTATAAGAAAGCGCATATTTTCCCCACATCGGGTGCTGCTGCTGCGCTGGCTCATGCTGTGCGGGCTGTCACCGAGCCTGGTAATGAAGTGCTGGCTTTTGCGCCGTATTTTTCCGAGTATGTGCCGTATATCAATGAAAGCGGCGCAGTGTTAAAGATTGTGCCGGCCAATCCGGAGGATTTTCAAATCAATTTTGAGGCTTTTGCTGCTATGCTGAATCCGAATGTACATGCAGTGTTGATTAATACGCCAAACAATCCATCAGGTGTGATTTATTCGGCGGATACGCTGCGCAAATTGGCAGCGCTGTTAAAAGAAAAGGAACAGGCTTACGGTCACGATATTTATATCATTTCTGATGAGCCTTATCGGGAAATTGTATTTGATGGCAAGGAAGCGCCGTATACGTCAAACTATTATGACAACACCATTTCCTGTTATTCTTTCAGCAAATCGCTGTCGCTGCCTGGGGAGCGCATTGGCTATATTGCGGTGAATCCGGCTTGTCAGGATGCTGCGCTGCTTGTAGAAATATTTGGACAGATTTCCCGCGGTATTGGGCATAACTGTCCGTCTTCTATCATTCAGCTGGCCATTGGAGAGTTGCTGGATAATACCGCAGAGCTGCAGGTGTATGAAACCAATATGCACATTTTGTATGATGCACTGACAGAGATGGGGTATTCCTGTGTGAAGCCGGACGGAACCTTTTACATGTTTCCAAAATCGTTAGAGCCGGATGCAGTGGCCTTTTGCAACAAAGCCAAAGAATTTGACCTGCTGCTGGTGCCAGGAGATGGATTTGGCTGCCCGGGCCATTTCCGTATGGCGTATTGTGTGCCGACGGAAAAAGTTGTGCGGTCATTGGACGCATTCCGTAAATTAGCAGACTATTATCAGCAGCGGTAACAAAGCAGGCGATAGCGGACGTATTTATTTTTATATTCGCAGTGAGGATTTGCAGAAAAAACAATTTGATAAGCTCAGGCTGGTTTTGCAGTGCTATTTAAGAATGGTACAGGCAGAACCGGTCTGCCGGGATAAAAGGGCAATGTGCTTCTGGTAAAAGAGAAGTACATTGCCCTTTTTGTGTGGCTGGGTGGATATATTCGAACGAAGACAATGCATTTATTGCATATTGAAAGTGATTATAATATGCAACAAATGCATATGGCTTCAAAGACACTTTAATAACAGGTATTTTTCAGAAAAATATGGTTGTGATAAAATGAACTCATAAATTGAAGCGAATAAACGAAGCATCAATTAAAACTTTTAGGGAGGTTTTTCATATGAGTTGTTGTTTAAGTCCACAAGAGGCATGGTTGGCTAGCGGTGAAAAAGTAGCACCAGGCAGAGAAAGAGTAATGAGAATGATTGATACTAATAGAGCATTGCCAGTAGGCATGGATATTAGTAGAGCAGTACTTTTTACAGAATCTTTTAAAGAAACAGAAGGTAAAAATTTGTCATTGAGATGGGCAAAAGCATTGGAACACATTGCTGAAAATATACCTTTGTACATTGGGCCAGATGATCTGATTGTTGGTAGAGCTAGTGGCAGACCAGGTAGAAATGGTATTTTGTATCCTGAAATTGACGGTGTGTACATTCCAGACTTGAAAGATGCACATAAAAGAGAAAACAGTCCATTTACTGTTACTCCAGAAGATTATGATATTCTGATGAAAGAAGTTTACCCTTACTGGAAAGATAAAACATTCGTTCAGCTGTATGCAAAAGCATTGCCAGAAGAAACAAGAAATCTGATTTTTGGTGATGATCCAGAAAACTTCAGTACACAGCAGTATGTACTGTCTCAAACAGCAACAGCTCGTTCCAGTACCAATTTTAATCATGATATCAAACGTATTTTACAAATGGGTCTGAAAGGGATGGCCGAGGATGCACAAGCACATTACGATGCAATTTATGATGACCCGGCGGCGTTTGTAAATGAAGGTTCTTTTTGGGAAGCAAGTGTAATCAGTATTCGTGCGTTATCCACATTCATCAGACGTTATGGTGAAGAAGCAAAAAGACTGGCAGAAGTAGAAAAAAGTGCACAGAGAAAGGCTGAATTGGAGCAAATCGCTGATAACTGCTTATGGATCAGTGAAAATCCAGCAAGAGATTTTAGAACAGCAATTCAGCTACAGTGGTTTGTACTGATGTTTGCCAGAATTGAACAGCACGGTGGTTCATCTTTAGGCACAACCCGTATTGACCAACAGCTGTATCCATATTACAAACAGGATATTGCAAATGGCACTATCACTGATGAACAGGTAAAAGAATTGTTTGAATGTTACTGGATTCACCTGTCTCAGATTCCTCTGACATTTGTACCAGAATTCTCTGCGAAACTGTTTGAAGCATATGCTCACTTTGAAACCGTAACGGTAGGTGGCCAGACACCAGATGGTCAGGATGCCACTAACGAACTGTCTTATTTGGTATTAGATTCTAAACGTGACTTCCCAATTCCATATCCAGATATGGCAGCTCGGATTCATGCTAGGACACCAGAAAAATTCATTCGTAAATGTGCTGAAATTATCAGAGAAGGTCGCGGTTTTCCAAAACTGTTCAATGATGAAGAAATTGTACCATTATATATTGCCAAGGGTGCCACAATGGCTGAAGCCTTAGACTATGCTTGCTCTGGTTGTACTGAAGTACGTGTAGTGAATAGAGAAACCTATATAACTGGTAATGCATCTATTAACTTAGGTGCGGTTATGGAAATGACCATGAACAGAGGGCGCCTGAAATTCTTAGGGAACAAACAAGTTGGTCCAGATACAGGCAATCCAAAAGAATTTGCAACTTATGAAGATTTCTTCAATGCATTTAGAACGCAATATGAATTCATTATCAAACATGACTATATTCAACAGTTTACTGCAGATGAAGTGAAGAAAAATGTATTGGCAGCACCATTGGCCTCTTACTATGTAGGTGCTTGTCGTGATGCAGGTACAGATATTCATCAGTATGTACCTAATAGTATCCGTGAAAACTTCTTGGATAAAGTAGGCTATGCAACTGCAATTGACTCTATTGCCGCAATCAAAAAATTAGTATATGAAGATAAAGTAATCTCTATGAACGATTTAGTAGATGCAATTGATGCTGATTATGAAGGTTATGAAGCATTGCAGCAGTTGTTATTGCATGCGCCAAAATACGGAAATAATGATCCATATGCAGATCAGGTTGGCAGAGAAATGGATCAGGTAGGGTTTGATTATATTACCACCCATCATGGTACCCATGGTGAAATATTGTGTGACCGTGTAGTACCAGTAACGATCCATATTCCGGCAGGTATGGTAGTAGGCGCTACACCTGATGGCAGAAAAGCAGGTCATTATTTGTCCGAAGGAACCAGTGCATCCCATGGTGTAGAATTGGCAGGGCCAACAGCAGTGTTAATGTCTAACCGGAATGTAAAACATGAGGGTTATAAAGAAAGAGCAGCACGTTTACTGAATATCAAATTCTCTCCAGCATCCATGGCTGGTGAAGAAGGAATGAAAAAATTAGTATCCTTTATACGTACTTGGTGTGACCTGAAGTTATGGCATGTACAGTTCAATGTTGTAAATAAAGAAACTCTAATTGCTGCACAGAAAGCGCCGGATCAATATAAAGATTTGATTGTCCGTGTTGCTGGGTATAGTGCGTACTTTACAGATTTGTCTCCAATGTTGCAAACTGAATTGATTGAACGTGCGGAACAGGATGCTTAATAGATCCTTCTATGCCTTATTGAACTAACTTTGGGGTATTGGTGCTTTAACAGGATTAGTCATTCTGGTTATGGTGATTATAATTAGCATGAATATTGTCCCAATTATTAGAATTCAACTGGTTTATTATGAAGTTGTGTTCTATGAAAACATACCAATAATTTAATTATATTTATATTTGGCATAATGGAGATAAAGGATTTTATTGAAAACTTATGATATAAAATGAATAGAAAACGCTTTTTGAAAATCAATCCTCTTAAAGCGTTTTCTTATAAATAAAGACTCTGGTTAAAAGAAAAACATATGTAAAAGTAAGGTGAATAAAATGAATATCTTGGCATATGTGACTTTATATTTTACAGCGTTTATTGGCGGTATTGTGCAAGGAATTAGTGGTTTTGCCTTTGGTATTGTAATATTGTGTGTTTTGCCATATTTTTTTACTCATGTAGAGTCTTTGGCTATTCTTTCTTTTGTATCATTGTTCATGTTGGCAGTAAATGCTTTTGTTTATAGAAAGCATGTTGTTTGGAAACAACTTCCGGCAAGTTTAACAGCTTTTGTAGTTGGGACCTTTTTTTCGGTTAAATTGTTAAAATACACAGCAGGTAATCCAATTTGGACTAAATTGCTGGGTGGTATTTTTATAGTGTTAGCCTTTTATTTGCTATTTTATCAAGGTAAATTAAAAATTGAGCCAACAGTTAAGAATGCAGTTATTTTTAATGGTATTGCGGGTATTATCAGTGGTTTATTTGGTGTTGGAGGGCCGATTGCCGTACTATATTTTTTAGCGGCTTTGAACACCAAAGATGAATACATGAGTACGATTCAATTCTATAATTTGTTTGGGGTTATATTTGATTTTGCTATTCGCATTTTCAATGGTATGGTAAACATTTCAACTATTCAATTTGGTTTGAGTTGTGTTGGTTTTGTTTTTTTAGGACTTTATGTAGGGAAAAAATTATTTGAACGTATTGATGGGTTAATGCTCCAAAAAGTTATTTGTTGTTTGATGATATTTAATGGAGTGTCTTTGTTTATTAGATAATATGATTATAAGCTATGTAAATGTAATTATTTTCAATTATTTGTAATTGAGGGAGGTGCTTTTGCAATATAGTTTAAGCTTAATTTAAGGGAGTTGGCAACAGAAAAAAGTGAGGAGTGTTGAGTATGAGTACGAGTGTTAATAAATATCCAGGACCAATGACTAAAAAACTAAAAATTGGATGGTTGATCAGTGTTATTGTTCCGCTTATTATTATGCTTATTCCAGTAAATGATGTGTTTACTGCACCAATTAGGGCTTTCTTTGCAATTACAGTGTGTTTTATTTTACTTTTAGCGTTTGAAGTTGTAGATAATTTTGTTCCGTCATTATTTTTACCAGCAGCATATATTGTTTTTAAAGTTGCGGAACCAAAAATAGCGTTAGCGTCATGGACTAGCGAGATGCCTTGGGTCATTATGGCTTCATTCTTTTTAGTAAATATTATTGAAAAAACAGGTTTATTAAAACGAGTAGCTTATTGGATTATTTATCGCACAGGTGGTACTTACCAAGGTATTTTTTGGGGATTTTTAATTGCAGGTATTGTGTTGAATATCTTTCTGCCTGGCGGCGTTGTAATTCCTGTTATGGCAATGGGGTATGGTATTTGTGTTGCATTAAATCTTGGCCGTACAAAAGCTGCGGCTGGTATTATGATCGCTAGCTGTATTGGTGGTGTTTATCCAACTTATTTCTTTATTGCCCCAGCGTACGGTGCTTTTTGTCTAAACTGTGCAAAAGCAGGGATTCCGACTTTAGAATCCGACTATATTACCTATTTGTTGCATAATTTGCCTTTTTTACTATTTGCGATAATTATGATGATTATTGCAATGAAAATGTTTAAGTCGGATGTGGAATTCCGTGGCAAAGAATACTTTAGAGCAGAACTTGATAAACTTGGACCTACAACAAAAGAGGAGAAAAAAGCTGCGCTTATCATGTTGGGTTTGTGTGTATACTTAGTGACAATGGGAATTCATAAATTGGGTATGAGTTGGGGATTTATGTTGGCTGCCTGTGCGATGTACTTACCAGGGATTAGTTTAGGAACTTCTGAAGATGTGAAACATATCAATATGAGTATTGTATTTTTCTCTGGCGCTTGCTTGTCTATTGGAACAGTTGCCACTTCTTTAGGTATTGGGGAAATTATGACCAATATGTTGTTGCCTTTATTGGATGGAAGAGGAAGAATTGGTTTATTCTCTGTTGTTTTTGTGGTAGTATTCTTGATGAATTTCTTGATGACACCATCGGCTATTATGGCAATTATGGCAGGCCCACTTGTACTATTAGGCCAAGGTCTTGGTATGGATCCATTGGCAATGGTTTATGCTTTGAACGCAATGGGTTACCAGATTATATTACCCTATGAGCATACCACATTCTTGATTATGTTCTCTTTTGGTATGATGTCGATGAAAGATTTTGCAAAATTCTTTAGTGTTAATACAGTAGTATGTTTCATTTTCTTAATGGTGGTTATGCTTCCATATTGGGCGTTGCTTGGTCTACTATAGGATAAATCTACATGTGTAATAAATGCTTTTATAATAGACAAGGATCGTTTTATAAAACTGTAAAAATATCATAACAAATAATAACGTATACAACAAAGACGATTTTTTATCTTTGTTGTATACGTTATTGCTGTAAGATATTCAAATTCCGGCATGATTTGCTTTTAAGAGTGTGATAAATTCTTTAATTACGGGAAGATATATGTTGTTTTCTTGATATAGACAGAAATAAGTTCCTTTTCTATTTTTTAATGGGATTGAGATTAGGTCAGGATTGTTGCGATAATCGGTTTGAATGACTAAATTATTTGTAATTAATACGGCGTTTTGATTAACTAAGGCAGAGGTAATAACACGATTATTATTACTTTTTAAGAGAATATTTAAAGGCTGGCTTTGTTTTGTAAAATTACTATAAAAGTATTCAAGATTGAGTCCGTTGTGATGTGCAATTATTTTATATGAAAGAGCTTCTTCTAAAGTTACAATTTTTTTCTTGGATAGAGGATGGTCTTTGACCACGACAATGGAGAAGTTATCAGAAAATAAAGGTTCTACCTGTACGTCAATGGTACTTAAAGCGTAATCTAAAGCACCATCTATGTTCATCCAAAGTAGTAAATCTGCGTCAGAAGGAAGGGATACAGATAATGGTTCATTAAAATCTACAATTTGAATTTTAATATTGATTGATGGAAATAAGTTGCTCATCTCTTCTAGGGCAGGAAGTAATAAAATATCAGCGATGACGGGAATGGTACAAATCGTAAATTCTCCGGAAAATTCTTTGGAAAAAATGGTTGATTGTGAATAGTATTTGCTGGCGGCAACCAATTCATTTACCTTAGCAATAACATCTCGCATAAATGGGAGTAATTCTTCGCCAGCTTCTGTTAAACGAACACCATCTACAGTGCGTACTAAAAGAGGAACATCTAATTCTTTTTCTAATGCTTTAATACTTCTGCTTAGTGCTGGCTGACTGATATAAAGATTTTCTGCGGCGATGCTGATAGATTTTGAAGAAGCTGTTTCTATAAAGTATTGAAGTTGCTCTAATCGCATGTGAAAAAACTCTCTTTCTTTTAAAGTGTGACAAAGATTAACTTCTGATTACGACTATATTAGCACTAGTGAATATTTTTTGCAACAAAAGCTTTTTGGTAACTATATGTAATATATATGTTAATAAGTTCTTTTATAGTATGCTAGTTATTTGTTTGACTTGTTAAAAAATGAATGATGTTTATTACCGAAGAGACAATCACATATCTTTCACGTAGTTATCAGGCTATACGTAAAATACATAAAATACTGACATGATTATGATAAAAAGGCATTTAACAAGAACCGGACACTGTGATATAGTCAATATAACTATAGTTCATTGAAAATTTGAAAGGAAGGATGAAACGTGGAACTTGAAACAATAATTATCCTATTTATTACAGCTTTTGTAGCAGCAATTATACATGGCATCAGTGGATTTGCCTTTGGTATTGTATTATTGATGGTACTGCCGCATTTTTTCCCGTATGCACAAGCATTGGCATTAACGTCTTTTTCTATGTTGTTTGTGGTACTTTACAATGCATTTCTTTATCGAAAAGATATTAACTGGAGACAGTTGCCGTTGGTAGTGGGTATCTTTTTGGTTATTGATTTATTTGCAGTGAAATTATTGCAATATATTGGTGAAAATCAGATCTGGTATACATTGCTGGGCGTCATTTTTATTTTGATGGCTGCTTATATGATGTGGGGACAGGACAAATTTAAAATTAAACCGACAAAGAGAAACGCTGTTATTTTTAGTGTGGTGAGTGGATTAGTGAACGGGTTGTTTGGTGTCGGTGGTCCAATTGCGGCAATTTATTTTTTAGCAGTGTCTAAAAGTAAAGAAGAATATTTGGGTACAACACAAATGCTGTTTGTACTTTGTTTGAGTATTGATGTGGTATTGCGCAGTGTAAGCGGAATGCTGACACCACAGCTGATGTTATACAGTGTGAGCAGTTTATGGTGTGTTTTATTGGGGTTATTGGTTGGTCAAAAATTGTTCAGGCGGATGAATGCAGATACTTTGCGCAAAATTATTTGTATTTTGATGGTGATGAATGCGGTTGTTATGTTCACAAAATAAGTGTCGTACGATAAGATAAAAAATAGAAATGATTTTATAATAACTGTTGGTATTATGCTACAGCTTTTTCATTGTTGGATTGAAGAGCGGTTCCATGATACCAACAGTTATTTTTTGATTAAAAAGCATTGCAATAAAGAAACTCCCTTACAAGCAAACAAATCATTATCTTTTGCTTGTAAGGGAGTCTTGGTTTATACGAATATCTTAAATTTATATCAGCGTGTTATGACTATTGCTGAATAATGGTTTCGATTTCGTCTGATTTCAGGAAGCGTAAAAATTCTTCGCTGGCCTGCGTTTTGAATTTCTTTTTGTGGTAGATGATGCGGAATACGCGGGTAAATTCATCTTCTTTTAAATTGATGGTATGCAGAGATCCTGTTTTTGCTCTGTCCTGCACTGCCCATTTGGAAAGAATAGAAATCCCCAGTCCGCTTTCAACAGCTGCTTTAATAGCGGATGAACTGCCCAGTTCCATAATAATATTCAAATTGTTGGCGGAAAAACCGGCTTTTTTCAGGTGTTGTTCAATTTCGACACGAGTACCGGAACCTTTTTCCCGGGAAATAAAAGGAAATTTATCCAGTTCAAATACAGAAATGGTATCTAAATTTGCCCAAGGATGGCTGGTGCTGGTGATCAACTGTAAATGGTCTGTCAAGAATGGAATGGATTCCAAGTCTTTTCCGATCAATGGACCTTCAATTAAACCAATGTCCAGTGTAGTGTCATGAATGGATGCTTCAATGTCTTCTGAATTGGCAACTTCCAAGCTTAACTCTACATCCGGGTACATATTTTTGAAAGCGCCCAAAATGTAAGGTGCGATATATTCACCGATGGTGGTGCTGGCACCAATTTTCAATTTACCTTTAATATTACTGGTTAAATCCTGCATTTCCCGTTCCAGTTCCGCTTGCAGCCGGTTCATTTCGTTGGCATACTTCAGCAGTAAATGTCCGGCATCAGTCAAGATGATGTTGCGGCTGACACGGTCAAACAGTCTGGTGCCATAGTATTCTTCCAGCATTTGAATCTGAAAGCTGACAGCTGGCTGTGTCAAAAATAAAGCTTTTGCCGCTTTGGAGAAACTTTTCTTTTCAACAACGGTCAGAAATACCCGTATACTATCGTTTAGCATTCTTGTTCAACTCCTATAGTTCAGCGGGCAATCAGAGCTCCAGAATTTGGTTGATGTTATCTACATCAAGAAAATCAAGGAATTTTCCGGTTGCTTCCGACTGGAATTTTTCTTTATTTAAAATAATATGGAAATTACGTTTTAAAGTAAGACCTTCGATATTCAAAATCTTTACTTTTCCTGATTTCACTAAATCTTGAATTGCCCATTTAGAAATTGTGGAAATTCCCAGGCCGCCCATAATAGCAGATTTAATGGATGTAGTGCTGCCTAATTCCATAACGATGTTCAAATCTTCAATATCAAAATCGGCATCGATCAAAGCCTGTTCAAAAATTAAACGGCTGCCGGAGCCAGGTTCTCTTGTAATATATGGAAGTTCTTTTAACTCATCCAGTGTAATAGAGGTTTTGTCCGCTAATGGGTGACTGGAAGGGATGGCTAGTACCAGTTCGTCTTCCAAGAATTTTTTTGCCTCAATTAAAGGAAGCGGATCGGCACTGCTGCAAATACAAGCAGTTTCAAAATCATCCAGAGGGCCTTCAATAATTCCCAAATCAAACGTTTTGTTTTTAACAGCGTTGGCAATATCTTTGGTATTCATAATTTGAATTGTAACATTTACATCTGGATAATCCTGTTTAAAGCTGCCGACCACATAAGGCAGTATGTATTCTCCGATGGTTGTGCTGGCTCCAATTAATAATTCACCTTTTACATGGCCTGTCAATTGCTGCATGTTACGTTCTAGTTCGGCCTGCAGATTATTCATGTGGACGGCATAGTCCAAAAGCAATTCCCCGGCTGCAGTTAATTTGACATGACGATTTACACGGTCAAATAACATTGTCTGATAGTATTGCTCTAATGTTTGAATCTGAAAGCTGACAGCTGGCTGTGTCAAAGAAAGTGCTTTGGCAGCCTTAGAGAAGTTCTTTTTATCCGCTACAGTGATAAAAACACGCATGCTGTCACTTAACATAATATCCCTCCTATAAAAACATAAATAAAATTTTCTAATCAAAATGTAGATGCCTACATAGATGCTAATACTATAACAAAAAAAAAATAATTTGTAAATGCGATTGCAAAAAAAATTTGTATTTTTTGTAATTAGATTTGGAGAAAAGTCGGGCAACAAAACATAAAGCAGATAACAAACACGATTTATTTGTGTGTTGCTATCTGCTTTATGTTTTGTTATAAAAAGAAAAATAATACATGAACTGTCCACAAAATAGAAAAAATGATAAAAACATTACCGATTAAACGAGAGGCTTTTTGACGGCCTTCCGGCGTATTGGGATAGAGCGGCTTAAGTTTTAGGCCGGCTCGAAAATACAAATATTTCTTTTTGGATGAGGTGTCAAAAAAGAGACCTGAACAATCATGGGTACGCATAAAGAGTCCTAACCCACAAAACCAAATGAGTATAAGGATACTGAGAATAGTTATCATCTGTTGTTTCGCCGTAAAGGATCACTCCTTTATGGTTCGGTACGGACAATGAGGACTTCGTCGGTACCGTCAATTTCGCTTAAGTATACTTGAATGCCTTCTAAGTGAGAGGTAGGGATGTTCTTACCGATAAAATCTGCTTTTATGGGTAATTCCCGATGTCCGCGGTCAATCAGTACAGCCAGTTGGATCATTTGCGGTCTTCCATGATCCATTACTGCATCTAAGGCAGCACGAATCGTACGTCCGGTGAATAACACATCATCTACCAGAATCACTTTCTTTCCGGTGACATCAAAGGGAAGTTTGTTAGCGGAAAATTCGGCTTTGGTACCAAACTGCTCCAAATCGTCCCGATAAGAGGTGATATCCAATTCACCCACAGGGAGAGAAACGCCTTCAATCTGTTCAATTTTTTTTGCCAGTCGCCAGGCCAGCGGAATACCGCGGCTGCGAATACCGATGAATGCCAGATGATCGGTTCCTTTGTTGCGCTCTAATATTTCGTGGGCGATACGGCTTAGAGAGCGATTAATGGCAGATTGGTCCATTACAATATTGTTGATAGTCATGATAGACTCAACCTCCTTGTGACAGATTTTTTAAGACAGCTTGAAAGTGTTCTGGCAATGGCGCTTCAAAATATAAGTTTTCTCCGGTGCGGGGATGAACAAAGCCTAAGGCATAAGCGTGCAGCGCCTGACCAAGAAAATCAAGATTGTTTTTTCGTGTACCATATAAAGGATCTCCTACCAGAGGATAACCTAAGTAGGCCATATGCACTCTGATTTGGTGGGTGCGTCCCGTTTCCAGGCGGCATTCAATGAAAGTATTGCGTTGGAATCGTTCTTTTACATAATAATGGGTGCGGGCTTCTTTACTGTTTTTCAGTGTAACGGCCATTTTTTTGCGGTCTGTCTCATGGCGGCCGATGGGCGCATCTATAAAACCGGCAGGTTCGCTTATAACACCCTGTACCAAAGCATAATAAGCGCGCTGAATACTGTGTTCTTTTAACTGGGCAGCCAGGTGCTGATGGGCTGTATCATTTTTGGCAATCATTAAAAGACCAGAGGTGTCTTTATCGATGCGATGGACAATACCGGGTCTCATTTTTCCATTGATACCGGATAAGTCAGAACAATGAGCTAAAAGACCATTTACTAAGGTGCCTTTGTAATGACCATGGGCAGGATGTACGACCAAACCGGCAGGTTTGTTAACAATTAAAAGATCAGAATCTTCATATATAATATTGAGCGGCATTGGTTCGGGCAAGATGTCAATAGGAACGGCATCAGGGATTTGGATGAGCAGCAGATCATCGGTTTTTATTTTGTAATTGGATTTCACTGCTTTTTGATTCACTGTAATTTGCTGTTCTCCAATTAATTTTTGCAGATAAGAACGGGAAATTCCTTCCAGTTCTTTGGCGAGAAAACTATCTAAACGGGTACCGTTTTGTTCTTCTGTAATTTGTAATTCAAAAATATCCATTATAGTTCCTCTCCTTTGATCAGTAATAAATAACAAAGGCCAGCAAGGCCAAGACAAATGCAGATATCAGCGATATTAAAAATTGGCCAGATTTGAAAATCAAACATGTCAGTAACGGTACCACGGAAAAAGCGATCGATAAAATTTCCCAATGCACCGCTGATTACCAATGCCAGACTAAAGGCAGTGGGTGATTTCTTATTGTTTAATTGCAGATATAAATAAAACATGATACCGGTAATGACAGCGGTCAGCAGTAAAAACAAAAGACGATGATTGGCCAAAATACCAAAAGCAGCACCGGGATTTTCAATATAAGTTAAATGAAAAATATTTTGCAAAATCGGAATGGATTGTCCTTGTACCATGTTGGAACGAACGAGATGTTTTACAAATTGGTCGATCAATAAGAAGAAAAGAATTGGAATATAAAAATACATTGTGATAAGCAAACTCCTTTATAAAGATTTGAAATACTGCGACGGCTTTATAACCCTTTTTTACCGAATCATTGTGTAGTTATTTTGGATCATCATGATAAAATCTGCAATAAAGTCGCTGATTACCGGCAAATTTAACATGACGAGCTTTTGCACGAAATACACGAAGATACCTAATACTACGGCGAGTCCGATGGTGCTGCCTAATCCGCGGGCCAAACCAATTAAAAAATTGGTCCAAAGCAATCTGCCCGGATGTTCCAGATATTGCACGTACTCGGCAATTCTTGTTTTTTCCATAGTGCGGGTTAATTCTTCGGCGATTCGTTCCAATCGTTTCAGTTCATCATCCTCCGATAAGGAATGAAGCACAATGGGTTCTTTCTTGGGTGTTTGTTTTTTTCTCATATCGCGCCGCCTTTCTGAAAAATGGAAGCATATTACCGGTTATTATATCATGAAACAGATAGATGATAAATAGTAAGTTGCAGAACAAAATTAGTAAGTTTGGATTATTTATATGTAGTATGTGTATTGTTGAATAAAATAATAATTTTTTGTATAAAGTCGCAGTTTTACTAGTATTGGGAGATATCGAAACAAATGTTTTTATATAAAAGTAACAATTTGGTTACAATCCATAATAGGAATAGTTTTGCATTGGATTTTATGATAAAAGTGGTGTATAGTGGTAGAAAGTAGATGAAAGTGGATAAGTGTGATTAAAAATACGTAATAGACGATGAAATTATTGTAGTATTTATTTTAATAAAATTGATTTGCAAAGTGGGTAGGAGGTGAATTCAGATGTTTCGCGGTGAATATGAACACACCATAGATGCCAAAGGCAGAATTATTATTCCTGCCAAATTAAGAGATGCTTTGGGTGAACAGTTTATTGTTACGAAAGGTCTGGATGGTTGCCTCTTTGTATATCCCATGGAGCAATGGGCTATTTTTGAGGAAAAACTTCAAGCGCTGCCACTCAATCAACCAAGTGCCCGTTCTTTTGCCCGGTTTTTTTTCTCCGGTGCTACGGAGTGTGAGCTGGACAAGCAGGGACGTATCATGTTGCCGCCTAATTTACGGGAATATGGTAATTTAACAAAGGAAGTTATGATTACCGGCGCGGGAAATCGTCTGGAAATCTGGAACAAATCGGTTAGAGAAGCGTATATTGCGGAAAGTCAAACGCCGGAAGAGTTGGCTTCGGCTATGAGCGATATGGGATTTCTTATTTAATGATGGGGGTTGGAACATGGAGTTCAAACATATTCCAGTACTGTTTGAAGAAATTATGACAATTATGGCGCCAAAGTCAGGTGAGCTTTTTGTCGATTGTACTTTAGGCGGAGGCGGCCATAGTAAAGGTTTTTTAGAGCGAACAGGACCGGATGGCAGGCTCATTGGTATTGACCAAGATGTCAATGCTTTGGCAGCGGCGCAGAAAAGTTTAAGTGTATTTGACGGGCGGGTTACGTTTGTCCATAGCAATTATGAAAATCTTGATATGATTTTGAATCAGTATGCAGCGGATGGTGTAGATGGAATTCTGTTTGATATTGGAGTATCTTCTTATCAGTTGGATGAAAAAGACAGAGGATTCAGTTATATGCAGGATGCGCCGTTGGATATGCGAATGAATCAGCAGCAAGGGCTGAGTGCTTGGCAGGTTGTAAATACTTATGAGGAACAGGAACTTCATCGTATTTTGAAGGAATACGGTGAAGAACGATGGGCCAAACGGATTGCCCAATTTATTGTAGAATTTCGTGGTAAGAAACCGATTGATACAACTGGTGAATTGGTAGATGTGATTAAACGGGCTATTCCCAAAGGCGCTCGTGAAGAAGGTTCCCATCCAGCAAAACGGACCTTTCAGGCAATTCGTATTGAGGTCAACAATGAGTTGGGTGTATTAGAAGAAACCATTGAGTTAGCAGCCAAACATCTAAAAAAAGGCGGACGTTTGGGAATTATTACGTTTCATTCTTTAGAGGATCGGATTGTAAAAGAGAAGTTTCGATATTTGGCCAGCGATTGTATTTGTCCGCCGGAATTACCTTTTTGCCAATGCAATAAAGTATCAGAAGTCAAAATTTTGACAAGGAAACCGGTGGTGGCATCAATAGAGGAACTGCAGGGGAATTCCCGCGCGAAAAGCGCAAAATTCCGTGCTGTGGAAAAAATTATCTGATCTTGCTATTCTATTGAAGAGAAAGGATGAATAGAAATGAAGAAAGATGTAAGACGCTCCGGCGCACAAGTAAATTATACACAGCGTAATTCTATGCAGGGTTCCTATCATAAATCGACCTATAACAATAATCGGAAACAATATCAGACAATGGCTTCTGGTTATTATATGCATACAGCCAATGCGGTAGCCCATGATTATCAATACGAAGAAGAACAGCAGCCGGTCATACACAAAGAGCGCAAACCAAAAGTAAAGAGCCGTCCTGTACTGGCCCAGCACATTTCTACTTTGCTGGTGGTATTTTTGTTAGGTTTGGTGTTAGTTGTTCAGTATGCATACATCCAGAATCTGGGGTATCAGGTGGGGCAGACTAAAACGGAACTGAAGGCTGTTCGAGAAGAAAATGAGAAAATAAAAAAACAGATTGCAACAAAAGGTGAATTACAGACGGTTGAAAGTATTGCTGTAAATAATATGGGGATGCGAAAACCGGAAAGCAGTGAGATTATTTATCTGCAAAAAAAACCTTCTGTACAGCAGCAGACAACTGCAGAAACAGCAAATGATACGGCGTCGGTGACAGCGAATGTACCGGAAACGGTAGCAAACTAACAATTTGTAAAGTTGGGATGATGAATGAATGAAAAACCGAATGCGGACAGTACTGCTTATTTTTGCAGTGGTAATTATTTGTATTATTGCAAAATTGGGATATGAGCAATTGTTCCATGCTTCTCAGTTGGAAAACGGCGCTCTGAATGCACGTTTGCGAGAGGTGGATATAAAGCCGAACCGAGGAGCAATTTATGATCGAAAAGGAAATCAATTGGCAATTAGTATTGCGACCGAGTCAGTGTATATTAATCCGCGGGTCATTCGCGAGGCAGATGCAGCAGAAAAAAAACGTCAGCCGCGGGAAGAGGTTGCAAAAAATCTGGCCTCTATTTTAGAGCTGGACGAGAATGAGATAAATGAAAAAATTGACAAGAATGTCAGTTTTGTTTATATCAAGCGGAGAATTCCTGATGAGCAGGCAACAGCCCTGAAAGAATTGGACTATAAGGGTGTTTATTTTTTGGAAGAGTCTCGCCGTTCTTATCCAAAAGGTTCTCTTGCCAGTCAGATTATTGGATTTGCTGGTATTGATAATCAAGGATTAAATGGGATTGAATTGCAATATGATGATACATTGCTAGGTAGTTCAGGGAAATTTTTAATGGAATATGATGGTGCAGGCAATGAAATTCCTCAAGCAACAGAAAATTATATTCCATCAGAACCCGGATGCGATATTTATCTAACTTTGGATGAAACGATTCAGTATATTATAGAGCGGGAATTAAAAAAAGTGGTGCAGGAACAGGATGCGCCGCAGGCTACAGCCATCGTTATGGATGTGAAGACCGGTGCAGTGCTGGGAATGGCCAATTATCCGGATTATGACCCGAATGATTATGGCAGTGCCGACAGTAGTTTGTGGAGCAACTTTGCAGTAAATGGTTTATATGAACCGGGATCTACCTTTAAAATTTTGACAACTGCGATGGTTTTAGAAGAGCGAGTTACAAATGTAAATGAGGGCTTTTATTGTGCTGGTTATCAATATATTGGTAAATTAAAAATGAGTTGCCATAAGAAAATTGGTCATGGTGCAGAGTCCTTTACGCAAGGGGTAGCGAATTCCTGCAACCCTGTATTTGTAGAGGTCAGTCGTCGTTTGGGTATGAGTAAGTTCTATGATTATTTAAAAGGGTTTGGTATGACTGAACCGACGGGTATTGATTTACCTGGGGAAGCCGACAGTTTAATTGTACCGGAAAAATCGGCAGTGCCTTATGACTTGGCGTCTATGTCTATTGGTCAGGCCAACGCATTCACACCCATACAGATGATCACTGCTATTTCGGCAGTGGCCAACGGCGGCAAGCTGATGAAACCTTATATTGTGGAGAAAATTGAAGATCCTGATGGGAAGTTGGTCAAACAAACGGAACCGGAAGTGGTGCGACAGGTCATTTCGGAAGATACTGCCCGCGAGGTATGGGCCGTACTGGAAACAGTAGTTTCCTCCGGAACCGGTAAACAAGGACAAATAGAAGGGTATAAGGTTGCAGGGAAAACAGGGACTGCTGAAAAAGTTTCAGCGGGTGGCGGTTATTCTTCTGCTCGTGTGGTATCTTTTGCCGGTTTTGCTCCGGCTGAAAATCCGCAGATCGCCTGTCTGGTCATTGTTGATGACCCGATTGATGCCCATGGCGGCTCAACAGCCGGTCCGGTATTTCAGAAAATTATGGAAGATAGCCTGCGTTATTTAGAGGTGCCAAAGGATGTCACCATCACACCGACAGAGGCAATTGAAGAGGTAGCAGTACCGGCTATGCCGGATAATAATCCAATGAATGCCATAGAAGCCATTAAGGCCGTTGGATTGACGCCGATTGTAGAAACGCAGGGTGAGGTACTGTATACTTTTGTACCGGCAGAGGGAACAAAGGTGCAAAAGAGCGGTAATGTATATTTATATTGCGGACCTGCCGAAGGAACGCAGGTTGTGATGCCTAGTTTATATGGTCGAACGATTAAAGAAGTTGACAGAATTCTTTCCGGTTTAGGGCTCAGTGGTACTATGAACGGCAGCGGATTATGCGTGGGACAGAGCATTGAAGCCGGACAGGTGATAGAGAAAGGTACGGCTTTGATTGTTGATTTTGGTACAACAGTACCGGATACGAGTGAGACAATAGCAGAGCAAGAAGGAAATTTAACAGAAGATAATACCATTACAGATGTAGAGGACAGTGTGGAATCTACAACAAATTCTGCCACTGTTGATTCGCAGCAGGTAGACGAAACAGAGCCTATATGGGATTAATCAAAATAAGAGAATGGGCAATTTCTGCTCCATTCTCTTGTTCACTTCATTTCAAAAGATAATAATACAAAATAATTGGTATGTTTCTCTTGTGATATTATGATAATTGGCATACGATATTAAAATAATGAAAAACAAATTCGGAGAGGGGACATCAGTTTATGAAAGTGCTATGCGACTTATTACAGGAAGTACGGCATATGAAACATTGTATTTTACCAGATAGTATGATTACAGGAATTCAATATGATTCCAGAAAGGTAACAGCAGGGAATCTGTTTGTAGCCATAAAAGGGTTTCAGAGCGATGGACACCAATATATTCGTCAGGCATTGGATAATGGTGCCAGCGCGATTTTAATTTCTGATGAACAGTATTGTTCCGACGAATATCCTTGGATTTTGGTGGAAAACAGCCGGTTGGCACTGGCAGAAGTCAGCAATGCTTTTTATGATCATCCCAGTGAAAAATTAGTGTTGATTGGTGTGACAGGCACCAATGGAAAAACAACAACTACAAATTTGATCTGTAATATTATTGAAGCGCAAGGCAAGAAGACAGGGTTGATTGGCACCATCCATAACCGTATTGGCAACAGAATTTTGGAAGGTTCTCGCACAACGCCGGAGTCGCTGGAACTGCAGCAAATGTTTGCGCAGATGGTAGATGAAGGTATTGAGTATGCAGTGATGGAGGTAAGTTCTCATGCGTTAGAGTTGCAGCGAGTTGCTTGCTGTGATTTTGATGTGGCTGTCTTTACCAATTTAACGCAGGATCATTTGGATTATCATAAAACGATGGAACGTTATTGTGAAGCAAAAACGACTTTGTTTAAACTGTTAGGTGCCCAAGGAGAGCAGATGGGTTTGCAGAAAACAGCAGTTATCAACATAGATGATGCCTGGGCCAGTCATTTTATGGTGGCTTCTAACGTACCGGTGGTTACTTATGGAATACAGAAAGAAGCCAGCTGGAAAGCAGAACATGTTCATGTGGGTGCCAATGGTGTGCGTTATCAGGTGGATGGTCATGAGGTAACGCTCCATTTGACAGGAAACTTTAATGTGTATAATTCTTTGGCTGCTTTAGCAGTTGGGGAAGCATTAGGGTTTTCTTTGGACGCAGTTATTACCGCATTGGAACAAGTACCGGGAATTGCCGGCCGTTTTCAGACAGTAGAAGGCTCAAAAGAATTTAGTGTAATTGTTGATTACGCCCATACTCCAGATGGATTGGAAAATGTGATTTCCACAGCACAGGCATTTGCCAAAGGCAGGGTTATTACCGTATTTGGCTGTGGTGGAGACAGGGATCGCACAAAACGGCCTTTAATGGGTGCAGTAGCGGCAGAGCTGAGTGATTATTGTGTGGTAACGTCAGATAATCCTCGAACAGAAAATCCAGAGCAAATTTTACAGGATATTTTGCCCGGTGTGGAAAAACATATGAGAGATGAGCAGTATCATGTGGAAGTGGATCGCCGTAAAGCAATCTTTTATGCAGTACAGATGGCACAGCCCGGTGATGTTGTATTGCTGGCAGGAAAAGGCCATGAAAATTATCAGGATATGAACGGCACAAAACATCATTTTGACGATTATGAAGTGGCGCAGGAAGCAATACAAGAAAAACAAGCATAAAAATCTGATAATGGAGTGAAAATAATGCAGGAATGGATTGAGGAGATTGCTCAGGCGCTGGGTTACACCTATAAACAGACAATAAACCAGCCTGTCTGCGGGATCAGTATTGATAGTCGGTCGGTGCAGGCAGGGGATTTGTTCGTTGCGTTGGTGGGAGAGCACAGCGATGGACATCATTATTTGCAGCAAGCGATCCGGCAGGGTGCAGCTGCAGTGGTTGTATCAAAACCGGAACAAGTTGATTTAGAACAGTATCCTAATTATATTTTGGTTTCTGATGGTGTCTTGTTTATTCAGCAGTTGGCACACTGGTTGCGTCAAAAAACGCAGATTCCGGTTATTGCTGTGACTGGCAGCACTGGAAAAACGTCGACAAAAGACTTTCTTGCAACCATATTACAGACATTAGGTTCAATTGTTGTGACCAAAGGCAATCATAATAATGAGCTGGGTCTTCCTCTGACCATTTGCGGCCTGGAATCAGATACCAAAGCGTTAGTGGTAGAAATGGGTATGCGGGGGTTGGGACAGATTGATTTTTTGTGTCAGATTGCCAATCCTGACTACGGTATTATTACCAATATTGGTAAAACCCATTGTGAATTGTTAGGCTCTCAGGAAAATATTGCGCAGGCCAAATGTGAGTTATTGCCATATATAAAAGAAAAGGGTATAATTGCCCTGAATAAAAAAGACGAACCGTTTTTGCAACCATGGCTACCATACTGTTCCGGGAATATTGTGTGGTATAACGCAGATGGACTGGAAGGAGATTTATGGGCAGATAAAGTGGAGCAGCATGAGGAAGGAATCCGGTATCAACTGCATTGGGGAACGGAACAGCATGACATTTATTTGCCCGTGCAAGGCGTGCATAATGTATCTAATAGTTTGGCAGCCATTGCGATTGCCCGTAGCTTAGGTGTTGAATGGGAGCAGATTTGCCAGTGCTTGCAGCAAGCCAAACTGACAGGTATGCGTTTAGATATTACCGTAAATAGTCAGGGCGTAACCATTATTAATGATACCTATAATGCCAATCCTGATTCCATGAAGAGTGCGATTTCAGTGTTGATGCATCGAAAAGGGCAGCGTAAAATTGCTGTTTTGGGTGATATGTATGAATTAGGTCAATATGAGGCAGAAAGTCACATAGAGGTTGGTTGTTATGCTGCTGAACAGCAAGTGGATTATGTGATTGCTGTTGGTCAGTTAGGGCGTCTGATTGGAGATGCTGCTTGCAATAACTGTAAAGTGGATTGGGCAGAGAGCCATGAACAGGTAATGGAGTTTTTATCTCAGTATGTGACCAGTGGTGATGTGGTGTTGGTAAAGGGTAGTCGTGGTATGAAAATGGAGCAAATTGTACAGAAACTTATGGGGTGAAATTATGTGGCAGATTATCTTGGCTTTTTTTATTAGTCTTATGACCTGTCTGATGATTGGGCCGGTTATGATTCCGGCTTTGCGGCGTTTAAAGTTTGGGCAGAGTGTGCGCAATGATGGACCGCAGCGTCATCTGCAGAAGCAGGGCACACCGACAATGGGCGGTGTTATGTTTTTTTTCAGTCTTACGTTAGGAACCATTTTTCTGGCGCGGGATAATTATATTGGTTATTTTTTGTTGTTATTTACTTTGGGGTTTGGCCTAATTGGATTTATGGATGATTATATCAAAATTGTGAAAAAGCGTTCTTTGGGTTTGACTGCAAAACAAAAAATTATAGGGCAATTGGGATTTTCCTGTCTGCTTGCTTTTATTGCACTTCGGTTGCTTAAAATTAGTACTGCAGTTATGATTCCTGTTTTTGGCTGGACAATCGATTTGGGCTGGCTGTATATTCCATTTTTTATTTTTCTGGTTGTTGGCACAACCAATGCAGTTAATTTAACAGATGGACTGGATGGATTGGCTTCTGGTGTGACAATGATTGTTGCCTTGGGATATACACTGATGGGAATTATGTGCAAGCAATATGCTGTAGTTATATTTGGTGCTGCTTTGGTAGGCAGCTGTCTTGGCTTTTTGGTATTTAATCATTATCCGGCTAAAGTATTTATGGGGGATACCGGTTCTCTGGCTTTAGGCGGGGCAATTGCAGCATTGGCAGTTGTAACAAAAACAGAATTGCTGTTGCCTTTGATTGGTATTATTTATGTCGCGGAAGCGGTGTCTGACATTATTCAGGTCGCTGTTTACAAACGAAAAAAAGTGCGTGTGTTTAAAATGGCGCCATTACATCATCATTTTGAATTAAGCGGATGGTCAGAGCAAAAGGTGGTACGTGTATTTTGGGCTGTAGCAGCTGCAGCAGTATTGTTGACACTGCTATGCTATCATATTACACTGACCAATTTATAGAATAAGTTCTTGTATGGATGAGGTGCAAATGATGGGGAAAAAGGTATTAGTAATTGGAGCTGCCCGCAGTGGTCTGGCTGGCGCAGAGTTTTTAGCAGCACATGGGGAAACTGTTGTATTAACTGATATGAAAAAAGCAGATCAGGTGGACAAACTGGGGGCGCAAGGAGTTTCCTTTATTTGGGGAGAACAGCCGGATTTGGCTGTGATTCAACCGAACTATATTTTGATAAGCCCAGGTGTACCATTGACCATACCGCCGGTGGTATATGCCAAAGAACACAATATCCCTGTTATCGGTGAACTGGAATTGGCTTATCAAAATTGCAAGGCGCCTTTTGTAGCGATTACAGGCACCAATGGAAAAACAACAACGACAACTTTGACCGGTGAATTGCTGAAAAAGACCGGAAAAGAAGTTTTTGTGGGAGGGAATATTGGAATTCCGCTTATCAGCTATGTAGAGCAGCTTCAGGCACAGGATTTGGTGGTTGCAGAGGTGAGCAGTTTTCAGTTGGAGACAACAGAAACTTTTTGTCCGCATCTGGCTCTGATGCTAAATCTAACGCCCGATCATTTAGATCGACATGGTGATATGGCAGGATATTTGGCGGCGAAATCAAAAATATTTGCCAACCAGAAATCATCTGATTATCTGATTTTAAATTATGATGACATAGCATTGCGCAATATCGCCGATCAGAGTAAAGGGAAAGTGATATTTTTCAGTCAACAGCATATACTAGAAGAAGGCGTATATCTGGAACAGGGAAAGGTCATGTTAAAATTAAATTCTGTTTGTACAGAAATTTGTGCCGTTGATGAGATTGCAATAAAAGGCAGTCACAATTTAGAAAATGCGATGGGTGCTGTTTTGCTTGCTTATTTAAGTGGCGTTGCGCCAAAGGATATTCGGCAGGTGTTGATGGAATTTCCGGGCGTAGAACATCGCTTGGAACCGGTGCGTACTTTACACGATATCTTGTATATTAATGATTCAAAAGGCACCAATCCAGATTCTACCATAAAGGCATTGCAAGCTTATGAACGTCCGGTAGTCATTATTTTGGGCGGTAAAAACAAAGGCAGCGATTTTACCCAACTGGCGCAGCTGGTGAAAGAAAGGGTGAAAAAGGCTGTTGTATTAGGTCAGGCTAAACCGTCAATCGTTGATGCACTGGAAAAAGCAGGATTTCATGATTATATAGAGAAAGATACATTCGAAGAGGCTGTTGCAGAGGCAGCTGCACAGGCAGAACCGGGTGATATTGTATTACTGTCGCCGGCTTGTGCAAGTTGGGATATGTTCAGTAGTTATGAAGAACGAGGTAACTTGTTTAAGAAATTGGTTCATCAGTTGTAATAGCTGTTGAAAGAATAATTTTTAACAGAGAGGGTGGTGCATAATATGGAACGGAAAGGACCTGCTGATTTGCTGTTGTTTTTCATTATGCTGGTCTTATTAGCCATTGGTTTGATTATGGTACTCAGTGCCAGTTCCTATGATGCATTGCTTCATTATGATGATGCGCTGTATTATTTTAAACGGCAGCTCATTTTTATGGCGGTTGGTTTTGTCGGGATGTTTGTTATGATGAGTATCAGTCCTGAAATTGTAAAAAAATTGGCTGTACCTGCTTTGATTGTCTGTGTGGTTATGTTGGCATTGGTGCCGGTAATTGGGGTAGAAGTAAACGGTGCAAAACGTTGGCTGGGAACGCAGAGTGTGCGTTTTGCGCCGGCAGAAATTGCCAAGCCTGTAGTGATTGTATTTTTTGCGATGTGGCTGAGTTCTTTGGGAAAACGAAATTTACAGACAATCAGAGGATTTATTTATACATTAATTGTTATGGCCATTATTCCTGTTTTGGTTGTCATTGAAGACTTAGGAACTGCCATTGCCATTGCTGGTGCTCTTGTCTGTATGATGATTGTAGCGGAGGTGCCTTGGCGCTATTTAGGTATTTGTATAGGGTTTGGTTTTGTTGGTATTGCTGGAATGATTGCTGTAAAACCGTATCGTTTATTACGTATTACCTCATTTTTGGATCCTTTTGCCGATCCTCTGGGGACTGGATATCAGGTAGTACAATCCTTATATGCGCTGGGCTCCGGCTGGTTATTTGGTGTTGGGCTGGGCGCCAGTCGGCAGAAGCTGTTATATTTACCTGAACGGCACACCGACTTTATCTTTTCCATTATTGGAGAAGAACTGGGTTTTGTTGGTGCAGCCTTTGTCATTTTATTATTTGCGATGTTTATTTGGCGAGGATTTTATATTGCTGCTCATTTGGAAGATAAGTTCAAATCGTTGACTGCATTTGGGTTAACTGCTGTTATCGGCATTCAAGCCATGATTAATATCGGTGTTGCGGTTGGAGCTATGCCGGTAACTGGTATTACCCTTCCGTTTATCAGTTATGGTGGTACATCGTTATCATTTATGTTGGCAACGGTAGGATTTTTGTTAAATTTATCTCGTTATATGAAGCATTGACGATAGTTGTATGTTTTGCATTTTTACATGAATATTATTAAAGAGGGACAAAAGGTGGTGGCGGTATGCGTGTTCTGTTAGCGGGTGGCGGTACTGGCGGACATATTTATCCGGCGTTGGCTGTTGCTGAAAAATTAAAGACATTGCATCCAGAATGTGAAATTTTATATGTAGGGACGAAAAAAGGTTTAGAAAATAAAATTGTGCCAAAACGGGGAATCCCTTTTCAGTCTATTGCAGTAGAAGGATTGCCGCGAAAATTGAATCCTGCCTTTTTTAAAGCTGTGGGAAGAGCAGCTGGCGGCTGTATAGAAGCAAAAAAAATCGTAAAACAGTTTGCGCCGGATCTAGTTATTGGGACCGGTGGTTATGTTTGCGGACCTGTTGTGCTGGCAGCCAAATTATTAGGCGTGCCGGCTATTATTCATGAACAAAATGCATTTCCTGGTGTTACAAATAAAATCCTGGCTCGTTTTGCTGATCGCATTATGGTAAATTTTCAAGCTTCTAAAACTTATTTTGTACATAAAGATCGTATTTGCGTAACAGGACTTCCGGTACGTCAGGAAGTTTTGAATGCGCAGCGGGAGGAAAGCCTGGCGTTTTTTGGTTTTTCTCCGCAAAGAATAACATTGTTGGTTAGTGGTGGAAGCCGTGGCGCCAGAAGTTTGAACAGAGCCATGGCAGAAGCATATCCAACATTGGTTCATTATCCGGACCTACAAATTATCCATTTAACCGGTGCAGTAGATTATGAAGATACTTTGCGTGCTATTGCAGAAAAAAAGATTGATTTGAAATGTTATCCGCAAATTGTAGTGCGGCCTTATCTTGATGAAATGCAATATGGGCTGGGGGCTGCCGATTTTTGTGTGGGCCGTGCAGGCGCTACTTTCTTAGCGGAATTAACGGCTTGTGGTTTGCCCGGAATTTTGATACCATATCCTTATGCTGCTGAAAATCATCAAGAGTATAATGCAAAGGCTTTGGTTGAACAAAATGCAGCAATTATGATTTTGGATAAAGAATTAACCGGCGAAAAGTTAAGTCAGAATATTTTAGATTTATATCAAAATAAAGAGAAAAGAATATTGATGGCAGAAAATGCAAGACACATGGGCAAACCGGATTCATTAAACAAAATTATCTGTTTAGTGGAAGAATATTGTCATCATATATAGGGGGGAGCTATATTGCTGAATAAGGGGCAGAAGCATATTTATTTTATTGGAATTGGCGGAATTGGAATGAGTGGAATTGCAGAAATCTTGCTGGATTTCGGTTATCGTGTTTCCGGTTCTGATATCAAAGTTTCGGGCGTTATAGAGCGGCTGCAGCAAAAAGGCGCTCAAATTTATATAGGGCAGCGTGCGGAAAATGTGACAGAAGATATTGATATTGTTGTGCGTTCAACAGCCATTCGGGAAACAAATGCAGAACTGGTTCAGGCAAAAGCGTTTGGTTTAGAAATTTTACATCGTTCGCAGATGCTGGCAATGTTGATGGAGGATAAAAAGGCAATCTGTGTGGCAGGTTCCCATGGAAAAACGACAACGTCCTCTATGATAGCTTTGATGTTAGAACTGGCAGAAAAAGATCCGACCATTGTAGTTGGCGGGGAGATTGCACAAATTGGAAGCAATGCAAAGAGTGGTAAAAGCGATTTACTTGTAGCTGAAGCGGATGAAAGCGATGGCTCGTTTTTAAATTTGTTCCCTTGGATGACCGTTATTACGAACATAGAAGAGGATCATTTGGATCATTATAAAAATCTGGAAGAAATTCGACGTGCTTTTGTAACCTTTATCCAAAAAGCAGGAGAAAAAGGTGTGGCGGTTCTGAATATTGATTGTGAGGAAACAAAACGCATGGTGGCTGTTGCACCGGGAAAAGTAGTTACTTACGGTTTTGATGATGACGCACAGCTGCAGGCGCGCAACTGGCGGCAAGAACAGCAAAATAATATGGCGGATATTTACTATAATAATGTTTTGTTAGGTACCGTTGTATTACATGTACCGGGGCGTCATAATATCAGCAATGGTTTGGCTACCATTGCCGTGGGATTGGAACTGGGAATGTCATTTTCGGAAATTGCAGAGGGACTGGCGCAGTTCAGCGGAGCGAGACGAAGATTTCAGTTGTTAGGGAAAGTGCATGATATTCAAATTATTGATGATTATGCCCATCATCCAACGGAAATAGCTGCTACCATTCAGGCAGCGCGCGGTGTGCATACCGGTCGTTTGGTTGCTGTCTTCCAGCCCCATCGTTTTAGTCGAACCAAGTTTTTGGCAGATAGATTTGCTGAAAGCTTTCGTGCAGCCGATGAAGTGATTATCACAGATGTATATTCAGCCGGCGAAGATTTAACAGAAGGGGCAGAGAGCAGCATTATTATCGAAAGAATGCAGCAGCCAGTGCAGTTTATGCATCGAGAAAAACTGAATGCATTTCTTTTAGATTTTTTGAAGCCCGGAGATTTGGTGCTGATGATGGGCGCGGGGAATATTTGGCAGAATTCCATGCAATTAGTGGAAGATTTAAAACATAAACAAATATAAAGATAACAATACAGGTGATTTGGATGAAAACCAAAAAAAACGAACCTATGTGGAAGCATACAACCTGGAGAATCGGCGGTCCTGTTGATACTTTGTTGCAGCCTGAATCTGTGGCAGAACTGCAACAGGCGATACAACAGGCGAAAGATACTGCATTGCCTTTTTATGTAATCGGAGGCGGTTCTAATCTATTAGTAGCAGATGATGGAATACGCGGCACTGTGATTCAACTGGGAGGAAGTCTGTGTCAATTAAATATTGAAAACCAGACCATTTATGCTGAGGCGGGTGTGCCGTTGCCGGTGTTAGCCAGAAAGGCTGCGGAACATAATCTTTCCGGCTTAGAATTTGCGGCAGGAATTCCGGGTACTATTGGCGGTGCAGTTGTAATGAACGCCGGTGCTTATCAAGGACAGATTTCTGATGTAGTTGAGCAGGTGGTTTGCTGCGATAAAACAGGGCAGCTATTTACCTTAACTGCCGAAGAGTGCCAGTTTGCCTATCGAAATAGTCGGTTTAAAAAGAACAATGGGTATATTATAGTTTCGGTGAAATTGCAGTTAAATAAAGGGAAAAAAGAGGAAATCCTAACACAGATGCAGAAAAATACAGCAGCAAGAAACGCAAAGCAGCCTGTGGAATATCCCAGCGCCGGAAGTATTTTTAAAAACCCGCCCGGAGATGCAGCCGGAAGATTAATTGAGCTGATTGGCGCAAAAGGGTGGGTGCAAGGCGGCGCAATGGTTTCTGAAAAGCATAGTAATTTTATCGTAAATACTGGTAAAGCCACGTGCGAGGATGTATTGCTGTTAGTAGAACGAATTAAACAAGCAGTAAAAGAAAGAACGGGTGTTTCTTTAGAGGAAGAGATTTTACTATTGGACAAAGAAAATCCGTAAAGTGCAGTAGACAGCCCTTAAATCCTTTGTTATAATAGACTAGATAAAATAAAGTTGTGATTATTATGAAAAAAATGGACAAGATTATTGTTTTAGATGATTACAAATCAAGTTCAGAAAAAGAAGTCGCTGTGACGACTAAAAAAGTAGTTCGAAAAAAACGGTTTCGGTTAAAACGATTAAAGGCGATAGGGATTTTTGTTCTTTTGGGTGCTTTTTTGTATGTGCTTGGGAGTTTGCCGATTTTTCAAATTGCTTCGATTTCAGTAGAAGGAATTTCCTCATTGACTGAAGAAAAAGTAATCATGTTGTCAGGCATTCAAGAAGGCGATAATGTTTTCACCGTAAATACTTGGGATGCAAAGAAAAGTTTAAGGCAAAATCCATTTGTGGAAGCAGTTAAGATTCGGCGTGTTTTGCCAAATAAAATTGTTATTACGATTACAGAGCGCAGGTCGATTGGTTATATTGTGACCAGTGACGGATATGCGCAGGTTGGAGAAGATTGTCGATTGTTGGCCATCCAGCAGCAGTTGAGTGATTATAATCTTCCTGTAATCAGTGGTGTCGATCTTAGCGAACTTCCGGCAATTGGCGGTTTTATAAAGAACGAAAAATTGACACAAGTGTTGGAAATTTTGCAGAATTGTGACCAATCGTTATTGGATAATATTGCGGAATTGAATGTGGGACAGGATTACTATATATTAGCTTATACCAACCAGAAATTAGAAGTACGGTTAGGTGGTCTGGATAATATAGAGCAACGTCTGCAGGATTTGAATGTAATTTTAACAGAAATTATCGGAACCAGAATCATGGCGGATCAGGTTTTGTATATTGACATGCGGTATGAAAATGCGCCATTTATAAAATTGAGATCATAAGTTTGGAAAAACTTTGGGGGAGAGTGTAAAAATGTTTGAACTGGAGAAGAGTCAGACTGGCAATTTAGCCTGTATTAAAGTAATCGGTGTCGGCGGCGGCGGCGGAAATGCTGTAAATAGAATGATTGCCGCAAATGTGGAAGGTATTGAATTTATTGTTGCAAATACAGATGCTCAAGCCCTGGAGCTTTCCAAAGCGCCAACAAAAATTCAGTTGGGTGGGAAATTAACTCGTGGTCTTGGTGCCGGCGGTAATCCAGAAGTTGGTTGTAAATCGGCAGAGGAAAGCAAAGAGGAGTTGGTTCAGGCTTTAAAAGGAGCGGATTTGGTCTTTGTCACTGCCGGGATGGGTGGCGGTACAGGGACCGGTGCAGCGCCTGTTGTTGCTGAAGTTGCCAAAAGTATTGGTGCGTTGACGATTGGTATTGTTACAAAGCCTTTTAGCTTTGAAGGAAAACGTCGTTTAAAACAGGCTTTAGAAGGTGTAGAACGGTTGTCTGCGCAGGTAGATTCCATTGTGACAATTCCAAATGATAGATTATTACAAATTGCTGATAAAAATACTACATTAGAATCTGCATTTTCTTTTGCAGATGATATTTTACGCCAGGGGGTTCAGGGGATCTCTGATACCATTGCGAAAGCAGGGATTATTAACTTGGACTTTGCTGATGTACGTGCAATTATGCAAAATACCGGTGTAGCTTTAATGGGGGTTGGCCTGGCGAAAGGCGAAAACCGTGCAGTTACAGCAGCCAAAGCAGCCATTTCTTCTCCATTATTGGAGTTATCCATCGAAGGTGCAAGAGGAATTTTATTAAATATTTCCGGCAGCAACTTAACCTTATTGGAAGCACAGGAAGCAGCAGACTTTATTTACGAATCGGCAGGTACCGATGCAGACATTATGTTTGGTGCCTTTGATGAAGATAATGGCTCTGATGAAATTAAAATTACAATTATCGCTACCGGTTTTGAGCAGCCGCAGTTGGTGGAACAGCCTGTTGTAGAAAAGAAACAACCTGTTGTTGCCAAGGAAAACGTGAGACCTGCTCATCAGCAGAGTTCGGTTCGCGGTGAAATTCCCGAAATTAAATCTGCACTGGATGGCGTTGTTATTCCTGAATTTCTACTGAGAAAGAAAAATTAAATATAAATGATATCTGATAAATGTTGGGGTGGATAAATGCTCCAACATTTATTTTTTTGGTTCTATAATCAATGTTGGGGCAGCGATGGTCCTGACATTGATTTTTTTTGAGAAAACAATAAAAAATAGCAAATACGCTCTGAGGATTGTTGATTCCCCGTCGCCGGATTTCTCATAGCAGAACCACAGTCCACAGTCAAGGATGCTTTGCACCGCGCAGCGGCGTTGTCCTTGACAGTGGGCTGTTTATGTTCTGCTGAAATCTGTCTGCGCGACGGGGATAAAACCATTCTCCAGAGCCGTTCCCCTTTGAAAAGGGGCGGAGGGGTAAGAATCATGTTTGGAACGGTGACGGGTTGTGAACATTTGGTGACGATTTTGTGAAGGGTTGTTTCTGTCAACCAATAGGGTTGTGCATAGATGCAGGGTTTTCGGGAAACTTTTTTATAATTGAAACAAAACTACATATAAGAATAAAAAAAACCTGCATCTATGCACACTGTCACCGTATAACCTATTTATGTTGCATTCATGATCTGTGTGAGCGATTGCAGAGACAGCGTTTTTTCAATCGGATCACCGGAATAAAAAATAAGAAAAATCGAAACGACTCTCTGAAATCGACAGGTTTCTCTGCAGCAAAGGCATATAATAGATGAAACAGTTCATTCCGATGGGAGTGTAGAATTATGACTGTTTATATTGATGAAGTGTTTATGGTCAATCTGATTATGGATTGGCTGGTATTATGGACTACTGCACGTATGTTGTCAGTTGCCGGCAATTGGCGGAGATTAGGAAGTGCAGCAATATTTGGAGCCGTATATTCTATTCTGATTTTTTTTCCGGGATTTGTTTGGTTGGCTGCCATGCCGGGAAAAATAATTTGTTCTCTTTTTATGGTTTGGATTGGATTTGGATTTTCGTGTTGGCAAAATTATTTGAAATGTATCGTATATTTATATTTTGTATCTTTTGTTTTAGGTGGAGCTTCTATTGCTGCAATGTATTTGTTTGGTCAGCAATTTATACAAACCTGGAATGGAATTGCTTTGGTGCAAATTGATTTTCAGTTATTCTGGTTAGTGATAGCCGCTCTTATGGTACTGGGAGCAGGATTTTTGCTGCGTCAGCAATTGAGGCGGGATATTTCGGCAATGCCTGCAATCCTAAAAGCACAGATTTTTTTAGGGGACCGAAACATTACCATCAGCTTGTTGGTTGATACAGGAAATTGTCTGGTAGATCCACTGAGTGCAAGACCGGTTATTGTTGCAGAACAGAATGCTATGTTGTCATTGTTTCCGGAAAATTTTTGCCAGTTATTGCAGCAGACAGTTGGCGGTGCAGAGCTGCTGTTATTATCGGCTCAGCAGACAGAGCTGGCTGGAAGGTTGCGGTTAATTCCTTACCGTGCAGTGGGGCAGCAGGGACTATTGTTAGGGATACGGCCTGACACAATTATTTTACAGTATGGCGCAAAACAGATACAGCATACCAATATTATTGTAGCATTGTCCAATCAAAAATTTTCTCCGTATGGAACCTATCAGGGATTGGTTCAGCCAGAGTTACTTTAAGAGAGGGGCATAAGGTTATGAAGCTATCAGAAAAGGTTAATTTATTTTTGGCTTGGATGGTGAAAAAATTACATCTGCAGGAGGAGGTGTATTATGTTGGCAGCAGTGAAACATTGCCGCCGCCTTTAAAGCCGGAAGAAGAACAGCAGCTTTTACAACAACTGGAACAAGATAACGAAGCGGCAAGAGCTGCTTTGATTGAGCATAATCTACGGCTGGTGGTGTATATTGCTCGCAAGTTTGAAAATACCGGCATCCCTGTGGAAGATTTAATTTCCATTGGAACCATTGGATTAATCAAAGCGGTCAATACGTTTGACCATACAAAAAAAATAAAGTTGGCAACTTATGCTTCTCGCTGTATCGAAAACGAAATTTTAATGCAATTGCGCCGTACCAGCCGCATGCGGTATGAAGTCAGCCTGGATGAGCCTTTAAAAATTGATTACGATGGAAATGAACTGCTGTTGTCAGATGTTATGGGTACAGAAGAAGATACCATTTATCAGCATATCGAAAAAGACATTGATCACTCTCTGCTGCAATTAGCCATGTCCAAACTATCCCATCGTGAACAAATCATTGTAGAATTGCGGTTTGGCTTAAAAGGCAGAGAAGAACGGACTCAAAAAGAAGTTGCAGATTTGCTGGGAATTTCTCAGTCCTATATTTCCCGCTTGGAGAAAAAAATCATCAGCCGTTTGCAACGAGAATTTCAGAAATTAGAATAGCGGATAACAAATACAAAATGAATACTAATTTTTATTGTAAAAAATAATCGGACATTCTTATCTTTTTGTAGTATAATAATGAACATATGAAAAATCAGGATAGTGAGTGGGTGTTACAAAATGAGAATCGCAATCTGTGATGACAGTTTACTATTTTGCCAGCAGTTAGCTGATTTGATAGCACAGGAGCAGCTGGAACCAGAACAGGATAATGTGCTGCTTTTTTCCAGTGGGGAATTGCTGTTGCAGCAATTTGAAGAAAAGCATCCTTTTGATCTTATTTTTTTGGATGTGGAGATGGGGCCAGGGCTTTCCGGTATGGAAACTGCGGCAAAAATTCGTCAGCTGGACGATACTGTGATGTTAGTATTTGTGACAGCCTACCCTGATTTTGTGTTCAAAGCCTTTGATGTGCAGGCCATGCATTATTTTGTAAAACCGGTGGAGCAGCAGGAATTTCATCGTTTATTGCAACGCTGCCGTCGTAAATATTATGATGAAGCATATCGTTTGCCTTTTCGGACTCGCAATGCACGCGGGCAGGAAGAATTGCTTTTATTGATGGTAAAAGATATTGTTTATATCGAAAGTTATTTACGAAAACTACATGTGCATACCGTTTATGGGCACAATTTTGAAATTGCCGGAAAAATATCTGATATGGAGCATTTGCTTTGCTCTCGCGGTTTTATTCGTATCCACAAAAGCTATTTAATCAATTTGAGATATCTGTATCTGGTAGAGAGCGACCAATTGGTGTTGGCGTATAGTCCGGAGAAATTTTTTACAACACTGCCTTTATCTCGTCGCAAACGGGAGCAGGTGAAGAAAGCCTTTTTACAATATAAAATGGATGATTTATAGATTACTTGATAAGAGAATCAAAAAGATTGAGCACAGCTGTGTTCAATCTTTTTTTATGAAGTTTTTATTATTGGTTGAATGAACGCCTGTGGAAAATAGAAAATGTATGATTAAAATGATGGAAACGATCGATCTGTTAAGCAGTATGGCCAAAAGGTATATGATATGCTGTCTTTCGTCAAGTGCTGTGTTGTCGAACATACAAATTTTCTCTCGGTTTTGTTTTGTGTACTGGGTTTTTGTGGTATGATATAAAACAGTAAACAAATATGAGAATGAAGGTGAGTGTGAGCGTTTATGATAGAAAAAAATCTCTGGAAGCAAAGCCGCAGTCATCGCGGACTTTTGGCAGTCAGCAGTATTTGCGGGATTTTATGCGCAATCACAATTGCCGGTCAGGCTTTTACACTGGCGCAGATTATCGCAGCAGTTTTTTTGCAGGCTGCTTCTTTGGAATCGCTGTTGCCGCAAATGATACAATTATTTATATTGGTGACCTTGCGGTTTGTTTTGCAGATAGTAGAGGAATATCTTTCTTTTTCATTGGGGCAGAAGGTGCAATATGATTTGCGCAAGAGTATGCTGCAAAAAATAGACAAAATGGGTCCGGTGGCTTTGCGCCAGGAGGAAAAAGGGCGAATCCTTTATTTGCTGAATGAAGGTATCGGCACTTTAGAGAGTTATTTTAGCAAATATTTGCCGCAGTTGTTTCAGTCTTTGGTGATTCCGGTATTGTTTTTGTGCATCGTTGCGCCCCGCGATACCATGTCTGCGGTGATTTTGCTGGTAACGGCGCCGTTAATTCCTTTTTTCATGATGCTGATTGGGAAGTGGACCAATAAAGTCAATGCCCGGCAATGGCATATTATCAATCGACTCAGCGGTTATTTACATGATGTGATGGCTGGCTTAACTACATTAAAGCTGATGAATCGCAGTGCGGTACAGGCCCAAAAAATTGAGCAGGTTGGCCAAAATTATGCCCAGGCTACGTTGGCTGTATTGCGCTGGGCCTTTTTATCTTCCCTGGCGCTGGAGTTGTTTACCACCATCAGTATTGCGCTGGTATCAGTGGGATTGGGGTTGCGGTTGGTAGAGGGACAGCTGGACTTCGCCACAGCATTTTTTATTTTATTGATTGCCCCTGAGTTTTATCAGCCGTTGCGTTCTTTGGGCGGACATTTTCATACCAGCTTGAATACCAGAGAAGCAGCCGCAGATATTTTTGCCTTTTTGAACCAATCTGTAATGACAGAAGCTGTAACTGTTGATAGCAATCAGCAGGAAGCCATCTTGCTGCAGCAGGTGACAGTTACCTATCCCAGTGGGCAAAAGCCTGCTCTGCAGCAAGTCACCTTTGCCGTACAGCCTGGGGAAATTGTGGCTTTGGTGGGCAGCAGCGGCAGTGGAAAAACAACTATTTTGAATGTGATACAAGGGTTTATAAAGCCCCAGCAGGGTTCTGTCAGTGTGCAGGAGCAGCCGGCAATGATTCAGCAAAAACCTTATATTTTTGCCGGCACCATACTGGACAATTTGCGGTTTGGCAACGAAACTATTTCTGATGAAACAATCGGGGAAATCTGCGAAAAAACAGGATTGTCCGCATTGCTAAAACGGTTGCCCGATGGCGTACAAACCCGAGTGGGGCAGGGCGGCGCCGGATTGTCCGGCGGTCAGAAACAGATGATTGCCATGGTGCGGGCTATTTGCCAGCAAAAACATATTATTTTATTTGATGAAGCCACTGCCAATCTGGATTTGCTGACAGAGCAGCAGCTGAACCGGGGATTGCGGCAGTTATTACAGCAGCGCACTGCTTTGCTGGTGGCTCATCGGTTGTCTACTATGCAGATGGCAGATCGGATTCTTGTAGTGGAGCAGGGACAAATTGTGGAGCAAGGAACGCCGGAACAATTATATGCCCAACAGGGTATCTATCGAAAACTGGTTGAAATGGAGGGATGTCAATGAAAACCAAACAAATATTGCCGTTGGTGCGGCTGCTGCGTCCCTTTCGCTGGTGGATTGGGATTACGGTTTTGCTGGCAGCTTCCACTGTTTTAGCCAATGTCGGTTTACTGTCGGTTTCGGCAGTGCTGATTTCCATGGCAGCGTTACAGCCTCCTTTGCTGGACTTGATGGTGTATATTGTGGGTGTGCGTTTCTTTGGTATTTCTCGCGCGCTCTTGCGCTATAGTGAGCGCTATGTTTCTCATAAAATTACCTTTCAGATTTTAACCAGGCTGCGTGTTTTGGTTTATCAGCGCATAGAGCCCAGCGCACCGGCGGGATTGCAGCAATATAGCGACGGGCAGTTGTTTGACCGACTGCTCAATGATATTGAAGTGCTGAAATATTTTTATTTGCGGGCTGTTTTGACTCCGGCAGCAGCTTTGGTAGTATTGGCGGTGTGTTCTGTTGTATTGTCTCAGTTCAGTGTGGCAGCAATGGTGCTGTTGATAATTCTGTTTGCTTTTTTTGGTCTGGCAGTACCGCTGGGTATGGGCAAATTGACAGCAGGAAAAACAGCGGTTTTGGCAGAAGAACGGGAACAATGGCAAACCATGCTGGAGGATTATCTGGGCGGATTGAGCGAATTAAAAAATGCAGGAAGACAGGAGCAGTATTATCACCGTTTATTAGAACAACTGAGTAAAATGGCCGGTTTGGAACGGGCGTTGGGTGTATTGGGCAATTTAACCGCCAATCTGCTTTCTTACGGCAGCAACATTGCTTTGGTATTGGCATTGCTGGTGGTGATTCCTGCCGTACAGCAAGGTAGTTTGCCTGGTGTTTACAGTGCCATGGTTCTGTTGTTAATTTGGTCCAGTTTTGAAGCTATTTTCCCATTTCCGCAAGCCTTGCTGCAGCTGCAGCAGTCTATGGAAGCGGCTGCCCATCTGGATGCATTGCCTGTACCTGAAAAGGTGCAGCAGCCACCAATGCAGCAGCCGGTTAATTTGGATATCGCCGTTTCGCACATTACCTTTGCTTATGAAGATCAGCATCAGGTTTATCAGGATTTTTCACTGTATTGCCGACAAGGAGCGCATATTGCCTTGGTGGGCACCAGCGGCAGCGGCAAAAGCACATTGGCTGCATTGTTGGTGCGGTTTTGGGAGCCGCAGCAGGGTACCATTTCGCTGGGGAACATTCCGCTGACCCAATATCCGGAGCAGCAGCTGCGGCAGCTGATTGGCGTGGTGGAACAGGATACCTTCTTGTTTTCTGCCACTTTACGGGAAAATCTGTTGCTGGTCAATCCCCAGGTTACAGAAGAACAATTGCAGCAGGCCTTGGCATTTGCTGTGCTGGAAGATGTAGCAGCGACTTTGCCCGATGGCCTGGATACCTATATTGGCGATAACGGTTATCGGCTGTCCGGCGGGCAGCGGCAGCGGGTGGCTTTGGCTCGTGCTTGGCTGCGGGATTGTCCGATTGTGATACTGGACGAAATTTTTCAGGGCCTGGATACCATCACTGCTGCGCAGGTGCGTCAAAACTTGGAGCAATGGGGGCAGGACCGCACCATGATTTATATTACCCATACGGTGCAGCAGCTGCAAACTATGGAGCAGATTTATGTATTGCAGCAGGGTGTCATTGTAGAACAGGGAACAGCAGATATGTTATTGCAGCAGCAAAACAGTATCTTTCATCAAATGTGGCTGCTGGAACGGCAGCAACTTACAAATATGGTTTCTTAAATCATACACAGAAACAAGTACAGAGGGGAGCGGTTATATGTTTCAACGACAGATACAGGGACGGTTGGAAATCTATAAATCACCATTGCTGCTAAATCAGCGGGGGCTGGTGCATGGGTTCAGCAGCAGAGCAGGAGGTTTCAGCAGTGGTGTTTACAGCAGTCTGAACCTGGGGCTGACTAGCGGAGATGCATTAATGGATGTGCGGCAGAACCGTATGCTCTTTGCCACCACACTGGGCATTGGGCCGGAACGGGTGGTGTGCGGACGGCAGGTACACAGCACGCATATTGCCCAGGTTGGAAAAGCCCAGGCGGGACGGGGATTTTTGGATGCAGCGCAGGCATTGCCGGATACCGATGGTTTGGTGACCAACGAGCGGGGCGTGGCCTTGCTGACTTTATATGCAGACTGTGTACCGGTACTGTTTTATGATCCGGTGCAGAAAGTCATTGGGGTGTGTCATTGCGGTTGGCGGGGTACAGTGGGTAAGATTGCCGCCAAGATGGTGCAGTGCATGGTGCAGCATTATGGCTGTCAGGCAGAACAAATCTGCGCAGCCATAGGGCCATCCATTTCCCGCACCGCCTATGAAGTGGATCAGCCGGTGTTGGAACAATTTCGGCAGGCTTTCTCCTTTGCCGACCAGTTGATTACGCCGGTGGATGCCACCCATGGCAAAGTGGATTTGTGGGAGGCCAATCGGCTGCAGCTGATAGAAGCGGGAATGGTGCCAGATCGGATTGATGTCAGCGGTCTTTGTACCTTCCAACACAACAGGACTTTTTTCAGTCATCGGGCTGACCAGGGAAACACCGGCCGCAACGGCGCATTACTGATGATGCTGTAACAGACAAATGGATGTGTCGGCCTGGATTTTATAAATGGGTATAAAGGTAAATTGTTGACCGTTGATTAAAATATGATTCTACCATACATGTTGGGATAGCGATTATTCCAACATGTATTTTTTTCTGACTGAACAAAGAGGACTTGCTGCCCATTTCATACAATCGGCTGTCCTACCTTTGCCGATCCCTCAATTTGCCCGACGCCTTTCTGGTCGGGTAGGAGGGCAGGCAACAAACAGTCTCCCTACGATGCAGCATCGTAAAAAAATTGTTTCACGTGAAACATAGTTATTAACCAAATTTAATAAACAACAAGATTTTACCCATGGCAGTTGGAAAGTGTTTTTTGTTGGCTCGATTATCTCATTTTTTGCATGATATACCATTTTTAGCAGTACAGTGTGTTTGATTGGGGAAACGCTGCAGCCCGCTATAAATGCATGTCAAAGAATCTTTGCGGCGGAATTTTGTCGAATTTTCTTGCTTATAATCAGCCTTTTTGGGATAATAAAAAAGGGGTGATAATTTGGAGGTTGGCAAACGAATTGCAGAAATTCGTAAAGAGAATTGTATGTCGCAGGAGCAATTTGGGCAGCTTTTTCATGTGACAAGGCAGACTGTATCCAACTGGGAAAATGCAAAAAGTTATCCAGATTTGCAAACATTGGTAAAAATCAGTGAGTTATTTGAAATCACTATGGATGAATTACTGAAAGAAAATGTGCCCATGGTACAGAAAATAGATAAGGAACGCAAAGCAGGCAAATTGTTTCGGAATCTGTTTATTGCTGTTGGTATGATCTTATTGCTGCTTGTGTTTGTATTGCCTGTGTTGTCGCCGATGGTGACACCGGAGGAGGAACGTAATGTTTCCTGTGCAGATTATAAGCTTTATATGTATTTGAATTTTCCAGAGGCAACACCATCACGAGCCATTGTGCGAACCTTTGAGAAAGAAGAATTTGATCATTTTTCGGAAGCACGCCTGCGGCAGATCTATGAAGTGACTGATGGAAAAATGGAAGGGGATGCGCCACCCTTTCATTTGCAAGGCAAAGGAGAAACATTGTGGGTAGTCATGCAAAACTATGCACACAAAAATATTACTTTAGATGAGCCGCCAATCATTTCTTTGAAACTTTATGGAATATATGATTCTGCATCGCCTGTCTGGGAACAGCAAAGCGTTATGACTACCAAAGCCTGTGGTGGCTACAGCTGGTGGATGGAAAATCCCTACGCAGTGGAAGGTGTTGGCACAGAGCCTGATTACGAAGGCCAGTATATCAGGCGGTGTCATGCAGAAATACAATATAAAATAAACGGTGTAGAATATGTGTCAGTCACCAGCTTTAATCTGTTTTATACGCCGGAAGAAAGTGGGATAGCGGAATGAAAAAAACGCTAAAAGTTATCAGCATTTGTTTGCTGCCAGCATTGGTTTCTATTCCGATGTTTGTTATTTATTTTATGCTAATGTGGGCTGGTCAGCAGGTTTTGCTCATGATTATCAGCGTGTATATGTTGGCCTGCTGGGCTTTGCTGCATGCAAAAGTATTAAAAAAGAAACAAGATGCCGCTAAACAATTTGTATTACTAAACAGTGTGCCTTTTGGCATGGCTTTGCTGGGAAGCGTTACAACTTTGATACCGAAATATGAAACTTTAAGTATCATTTCTATGGAATATTATCAGGCCATCTGGCCGCTGATGGTTTTGTGCGCCAGTAAAATAGATGGCAGGGTGACAGCTTATTACAGCGGTACAACATGGACCGTTTATATCATTGGTTTGGGTATGATGTTGCTGGCCAGTATTCTCGGGATTGGAATGAAGTATAAATTGTTAAACAGTAAGAAAGGCGATATTTTATGAAGCAGAAGCGTTTCAAACAAGCTGGTGTGGTACTTCTGATTATCATTGCTGTATGGTGTATTGTGGGATTTGCCAGCAAGATTAGCGGTGCCGTTCGGTATGATGCAGTTGTAAAACAGATGGAAGCCATTGATAGCACACAGTTAGAAGCATTATTAAAGTATAAACAAGAGGAAATTGCACTGATTTATCTGGGCAGAAAAACTTGTCTGGATTGTGTAAACGCCATTTCCGATATTGAAACAATATTTCAGCAGAATCAAATATTAAACAACGGAGAGTCTGTGGCGCAATATTATTTTGATACAGAAGCCAATCAAGACGAAAAAGCGGCAAGTTTGCGTAAATTATTGGATATACAGGTGGTGCCCAGCGTAGTAGTTGTGCGCGGTGAGGATGTTAAGGTATATAACAAACGATTTACGCAGATTGATTTGAATGCAGAGGCAGGTGAAATGTTGGCGCCATTACCCCAAACTGCCTTTGGATTGTTGATTCCGATTTACGGGAACTGGTGCGGATTGAATTACGGCAGCGGTGTGCCAATCGATTATTTAGATAACGTTTGTATGGAACACAAGCGGTGTTTGGCTGGTTCCACAGCAGATTGCCAGTGTAATGCAGTATTGGTGCAGGTAATTGATGATAGGATTGATGACATGGGGAGAGATCAAAAACTCATTGCCAAACTGGTGCGCAGTTATTACAGCCAAAAAGATGAATGCTGCGCAGAGTGAATTGGCTTTCTAAAAATATAATACAAAACTAAAAAACGCTGTGTATTAGAGGATGATAACCTCTAATACACAGCGTTTTTTAGTGGTAATTTGAAATTACCGGTAAAAAGGGGAAAATACCTGCCCTTCTAAAAAGAAAAATTTATAGTTACAATAAGCATATGGAAGATAGATGTAACGGCCGTTGCAAAGTGTGATGATTTATGGATTAGGAGGAAATAACGATGAGTGATAATAAAGTATTTGTCATTGGGATTGACGGTATGGATCCTAAAATGACCAGAAGAATGGTGGATGAAGGAAAACTGCCAAATATTAAAAAATTGATTGAACAGGGTTCGACACGGAAAGACTTAGTACTACTGGGTGCTATGCCTACCATCACACCGCCAATGTGGACAACTTTGGCGACAGGCGCTTACCCATCTACCCATGGCATCACTTGTTACTGGAATCAGCATCCGACCGATTTAAGCAGATTTGAATACGCATTTGAATCTACGAAATGTCAAGCAGAACAGGTTTGGAACTGTATTGCAGAAGCGGGTAAAAAAGTATTGGTATGGACATGGCCCGGTGCCAGTTGGCCGCCAAGCCATCCAAGTGAAAATTTGCATGTAGTTGGTGGTATGGCGCCAATGGGACCCAACATGGCGGGATGCGATTTAGATAAAGAGATGATGACATATGCAGCATTGACTAATCAACAAGTTGTGCAGCGTGGTAAAGCGGAACTGCATGGCGGTGCTGGCTGTGTTATGGAAGGAAAAGTAGAGGAAAAACAAGATGAAACAGGAAGTTGGTCAGCCACTTTTGATGATGTGGAAAATAAGGCCTGGCCTTTATTAGACCATAAAGAAGGGGAAGAAAGCGGTGAATTTGCAGATTTTATTCCCACTTTTGATGTACCGTTACATGAGCCAAAAGGTTGGGCACATGAAGTACCAGATGGTGCATTAGAATTCCCTGTTGTTATTTCTAATGGTATGAAACAGCTTCCATCTTTACTGTTGAAAAATGCAGAGGGTGTCTATGACCATGTAGAAATTTATATGTCCAAGAAAGACTCCGAACCGTGGTCTGTGTTGTCTGATGGTGAATATTTGCCAGTTCGTGTGATTGAAATGGTGAAGGAAGATGGGCAAAAGATAAAAGGCACCCGCAGTGTTAGTATTATGAAAATCAGTCAAGAACCGTTAAGTGTGCAAATTGATATGGGGCAGTGTTTGGATATTACTACAGACATCAAAGAAGCAACTTGGCATCCAAAATCTTTGTATCAGCAAACGGTAGATATTGCAGGTTATTGCCCAGTTGCGAATAACATTGGCGGTGGTTATCCAGAAATGTTGAGTCGTAGAAGTTTGCCGTCATGGAATTACATGCATAAATGGCAGGCGACAGCATTATTAGGCTTAATTGAAGAAAATGATTATGATGCGGTATTTACTCATATTCATAGTTGTGACCATGTTGGACATTCTTGCTGGCGTTGGGCAAAAACTAGAGAATGTTATGGAAACAATGATGAAAAAGTTTACCAAGGTTTCTTAGAGGAAATCTATTTACAGTGTGATGAGTATGTAGGCAGACTGATGTCGTTGATCGATAAAGGTTGGACCTTAATCTTAACCAGCGATCATGGTTTGTTGTGTAGCGAGGAAGATGAACTGCCATTCTTGGGTGAAGGTTTTGTTATGAATGTGGGTGTCATGAGTGAGTTGGGCTATACTGTTTTAGAAAAAGATACAAATGGGAAACCATTGCATAAAATTGATTGGTCCAAAACGAGAGCGGTAGCGCCACGCGGCAATCATATTTATATCAACTTAAAGGGTAGAAATGATAATGGAATTGTAGACCCGGCAGATAAATATGAATTGGAACGTCAAATTATTGATGATTTATATAATTATCGCTTAAATGGAAAACGTGTTGTTAATATTGCAATGCGCAATAAGGATGCTGTGTTATTGGGTATGAGTGGCCCAAAATGTGGTGATATCATTTATTTCTTAGAAGAAGGGTTTAACCGTTTGCATGGTGACGCTTTGTCTACTACAGAGGGATATTTTGGCACATCAGTATCACCAATTTTTGTAGCAGCAGGAAAAGGTGTAAAAGCCGGTTATGAACTGCAACGACAGATTCGTGAAGTGGATATTGCGCCAACGGTAGCCGCCATTATGGGGGTACGTGTGCCAGAACAGGCAGATGGTGCTGTTGTGCACCAGATTTTAGTGGATTAGAAATATAAGCCGCTATATGAACTATCAGATGAGTAAAAATATATATTGTTTATTACTCATCTGATTTCCTTTTATGATTCACCATAAATAATAGAAGAAGGTGGAGCTTATGACAATCAAAAAATCTAGTTATATTCATTTGGCAATCATGTTTATTTTGACATTTGGAATCTCACAATTACCGACTTTTGGACAGATCACGCCATTTGGGATGAAAGCGTTGGGGGTTTTTATTGCTGTATTATATGGTTGGATTGCATTTGATTTGTTTTGGTCAAGCTTATTTGGATTTATTATGATTGCTGCTTTAGAATTAAATTCTATTGGTGGTGCTTTTGCGGCTGGTCTTGGTAATCAAATGATTATCACAGTAATGCTTTCTATGTCATTTGCGGTTGCTATTGATTTGGCGGGTGTGACTGATATTATGGCGAATTGGCTGTTGCAAAGGAAAATTATGCAAAAAAGTCCATGGTATTTAATTTGTGGTATGCTCGCTATTGGAGGAATTATCGGTGCAGTGGGGCCAGGATTAGCAGCGATTTTTCTTTTATGGTCAATTACAATGAAAATAGCAGACTATTGCAATATTAAAAAAGGAGATCCGCTATTAAGCTTTATGATTATGATGATTCCTGTTTGTACAATGACCATGAGTTTCATTTTACCTTTTAAAGGTGGGGTATTGATTTATCTTGCTTACTTATATCAGGTTACAGATATTGGATTTCAAACATTGCCATTTATTATTTTTGCTGTAGTTACAATAGTATTGATTTTAAGTTTAATGGTTTTAGCTTGTAAATTTGTCTTAAAAATTGATGCGAGTAAATTTATCTTACCAGAATATGTATTGGAAGAAATTAAGGCAGAACAAGCTACGCAAAAACAAAAAATTTCTTTGCTCGTGTTGGTCGCATATGTATTAGTTTTATTACTGGCATCTTTATTCACATTTCCGGGGGCAAAATGGATTAACACATTAGGTGTTGGTGGAATTAGTGGTATTGCTTTATTGGTGTTAGCAGTATTGAATTATAAAGGGAAGGGCTACATTGAACTTCGTACTGTATTTGCTAAATTAGACTGGACACTGTTTTTCTTATTGGCGGTTACGTATCCTCTTGCTGATTTATTGAAACACGAAGAAGCAGGTATTATGCCTACAATTTTGCAGACCGTTACACCAATTGTTTCAGGGTTAGGTCCGGTTCCATTTATGATTCTTTGTATGGTCGTTTTAGGTATTCTTACACAAGTGACCCATAATATTGTATTAGCTGCAATATTTATGCCGTTCTTGTTACCGATTTTAGAGTCACTAGGTGGAAACATATATACTTTATGGTTCATTTTATTTTTGACTTTGAATTTGGCGTATTGTACACCAGCTGGTTCATTCCAGTCAGCTTTGGTGTTTGGACATGATATGATGGAAAGAAAACATGCCTATCTCATGGGTATTATGTTACTGGTAATTGCATGGATTGTATTTGCAGTAGTAGGTATTCCATTAGGAAATATGTTATTTAGAATTTAATAGTAAACATTTATAACTATAATAAATAATGCAGCCAATATGTAATGGCTATTATCTTGGTGTGCAACCTACCGTTACACCACCACAATGGATTACCTTAGCAATTGGTACCTATCCATCTACCCATAGTATTACACAATTTAGTCGCTGTATTCTGGGATTGATTACACAATGGGATTACAATATCGACTCTCGTGTTTGCAAGACTGAACCAGTTTGGAATTGCTTAGTAGAAGCAGGTTTTAAAACAGCAGTATTTCATTGGCCGGGAAGTGCTTAGCCTCCAATCAGCGATAGCGAGAACCTGATTGTTATTGATGGTACTGCTCTTGGTACTGCTCTTGGTAATGCGATAGTGAACTTGTTATTGGCGCTAGCGTAGATATAGCTGTAGCAAACTTTGATAAGGATAGATACTTTAGGAGAAGCTAGTACTCCTTGTGTAATCAAGCATGATAGTAATTATGAGGAAAAAGAGGGGCTTGGCGGTAATGGTTTATGAGAATTTATTGACGGTATGGCAAATGCAAGCGGTGATACAGCAGTAAAATTGCAGGACGCAGGTATTGAGACGATTAACGTATTTACCGAAGATAAAGATGATCAAGCGGTTCGTTTGAACAGTGTTTTGTCTCTGTATTATACTAGGAGGTTTTATTATGGCAAGAACAGCAATGACAGAAAAAATTATTGTGTTAGGTGTTGATGGTATGGACCCACGCTTAACACGGAAGTATGTGGATATGGGGTTAATGCCGAATGTTCAGAAATATCTGGATAGAGGTGCTGCACGCCAGGACTTAGTTATGTTGGGCGGCGTGCCAACAATCACCCCTCCAATGTGGACAACATTATCTACTGGGGCTAATCCAGCAACGCATGGGATTACTTGCTTCTGGAGTCAGCACCCAACTAAAATTGATACTTTTGTATATGCAAATGATTCAAGAAAATGTAAAGCGGAACCATTATGGAATGTGTTTGCAGAAGCAGGGAAGAAAACTTTGGTATGGCATTGGCCCGGTTGCTCTTGGCCTCCAACCAGTGACAATGCAAATCTGCATGTTGTAGAAGGAACGCAGCCTAGTGGGGTAAACTATACGATTGGCACAATGGATCGAGCACAGATTTTTGTAGTTGCAGAAAAAATCCAAAAGGAGGAAGAGCACACATTTGAAGGCGTTAAAATGAATGGTGCAGGATGTATTGTGGAAGGCTTGGAAGTTGAAAAAAATGATGCAGCAGATTGTATGGCTAGCTTATCTATGCCAGAACCGCAGCCAATTTCAATGAATCCATTTGAAGGGGAAAACCAGAATTTTGGGAAAGAAGCACCATTTACAACAGAAGAACCCTTGAAAACCGCACATGGCTGGGCAAATGCCCCTGCTGATGCAAAAGAATTTTCATTAATGCTTTGTGAAGGTAAAGTTCGTCGTGTCGGGTTGTTAAAGAAAGATGAAACTGGTGCATATAACACAGTGGAAATTTATACCTCTAAAAAAGTAGAGCAACCATTGATAAGAATTAAAAATGGTGAGTATGTTGTTTATATGGAAGATGAATTATTAGATAAAAATGATGAAAAACAGGCAGTTACTCGTGGTGTTATTTTAATTGACTGTGCTCCCAATGGTTCTGGTTTTACACTATGGCTGGGAAACGCCTTGAAAAAAGATTGTGATGATTTATTCTGGCCAAAACATTTATATAAAGATGTTGTTGAGCATGTAGGTTATGTGCCAAGTTTTGAACTGCAAAATAACTTAGGAGGATCCCCTCATTTGTGGGATGAGTTTATGAATCGAACCTGGAGAGAGTATGGGGACTGGCAGGCAAAAGCCATGAACTATTTAATTGAGCAGGAAGGCTATGAAGTTGTGTACAGTCATTACCATAATATTGATAATTTTGCTCACTCTTTATACGAATATCGGAATGGTTTTGGAAATGAAGAACAGGAAGAAGTCTATGAAAAGCTGTTCCAGCAGTTGTACGTTGATACGGATAGATATTTAGGAGATTTTTTACATTTATTAGATGAAGGCTGGACCGTAATTATCACTTCGGACCATGGTCTGTTGTGTAAAGAAGAACCTGGCGTACCTCCTGGACTTGGTGATGGATTTGTTATTAATACGACGATTATGCGTGAGTTAGGTTATACAGTGATGAAACGAAATGAAAAAGGTGAAGAAATACGCGAAATTGATTACAGTAAAACTCGTGCAGTGGCAAGTCGGGGAAATCATATTTATATTAACTTAAAAGGGAAATATGAATATGGGATTGTAGATCTAGAGGATAAATATGAATTGGAACGACAGATTATAGATGATTTATATGCCTATAGAAATGTGGATGGTAAACGAATTATTGGCTTGGCAATTCGTAATCAGGAAGCTGCATTGTTAGGAATGAATGGATTGGATTCTGGTGATATTATTTATTTTCTAGAAGAAGGATTTAACCGAGTGCATGGTGATGCGCTTTCTACTTTGAAAGGCCATGCAGACACATCTGTTTCTCCTATTTTTATTGCAGCAGGGAAAGGTATTAAACAAGGATTTTACACTGATCGTGTAATTCGTGAGGTAGACGTTGCCCCGACGATGGCCGCGTTAGGTGGGGTAAGAATGCCTGCGCAGTGTGAAGGTGCGCCAGCTTATCAGATTTTTGCGGAAGAATTTTAATAGCTTAATATCAATAATAGGGTAAAGTCGATAAAGGAGAATGGGAAACGGTTATATAAGTAATGACAGAACAGATTATAATACTCTGATTCCGGTTGTAAAGAAACATATCAAAGCGTTTGGGGAAGTGCTAAAAGAAGCCACTGTAGACAGTGGTTATTGCAGCGAGAAAAACTGATGTTCTTAAAAGAACATCACATAGAAAGTTATATTAAACTGCAGGAGTATGAACAACGGAAGCCCCGTGCCTATAAAGTGCCAATCATAGATGAGGATACCTTTATTTTTTGCGCCCTAAAATATTAGTACTTAAGAAACAGCAAGAACCCGTGGAATATGACGATGCCGAAAGGCACGCATTTCTACGGGTTCTTGCTGTTTCTTCTTATAATCAGTCGAAGTTGGCTAATGCCGATTTCCCCTTTTTAGTGGTAATTTGAAATTACCGGTAAAAAGGGGAAAATACCTGCCCTTCTAAAAAGAAAAATTTATAGTTACAATAAGCATATGGAAGATAGATGTAACGGCCGTTGCAAAGTGTGATGATTTATGGATTAGGAGGAAATAACGATGAGTGATAATAAAGTATTTGTCATTGGGATTGACGGTATGGATCCCAAAATGACTAGAAGAATGGTGGATGAAGGAAAATTACCAAATATTAAAAAATTGATTGAACAGGGTTCAGCACGGAAAGACTTAGTATTACTGGGTGCAATGCCTACCATCACACCGCCAATGTGGACAACTTTGGCCACAGGATCTTACCCGTCTACTCATGGAATCACCTGTTACTGGAATCAACATCCAACCGATATTGGTAGATTAGTATATGCATTTGATTCTGGTGAATGCCAAGCAGAGCAGGTTTGGAACTGCATTGTAGAAGCAGGTAAAAAAGTATTGGTATGGACATGGCCCGGTGCTAGCTGGCCGCCAAGCCATTCAAGTGAAAATTTGCATGTGGTTGGTGGTATGTGCCCAATGGGACCAAATATGGCTGGTTGTGATTTGGATCAAGAGACGATTACAACGGCATCTGTATCTAATAATAAGGTTATTGCACAGATAGTAGGAGAAAATCATGGGGGGGCAGGTTGCATTATTGAAGGTGCTATTGAAGAATTTGAAGATGTTTCAGGTGGGTGTTCCGCTACTTTTGCTGCAAATGGAGGCGACGCTTGGCCGCTATTAGATCATATGGAAGGTGAAGAAGCAGGTGAGTTCGATACTAATTTAGCCCGTTTTGAGGTGCCGTTACATGAACCAGCGGGTTGGATGCATGAGATACCAGAAGGTGCATTGGAATTTCCGGTAATTGTTTCTAATGGCATGAAGCAGCTCCCTTCTTTATTGTTGAAAAATGAAACTGGAGTATATGATAGGGTTGAGATTTATATGAGCAAAAAGGATTTAGAGCCTTGGTCAGCATTATCAGAAGGTGAATATTTACCTGTACAAGTTATCGAACTTGTTAATGAAGAAGGACAGAAGGTGAGAGGAACCCGTTCTGTTAGTATTTTAAAAATTGAGCAGGAAATACCGAGTGTTCGCATTGATATGGGTCAATGTTTAGACATTACCACAAATGTAAAAGAGGCGACTTGGCATCCAAAATCTTTATATCAGAAAGCTGTAGATATTGCAGGCTATTGTCCAGTGGCTAATAATAGCGGTGGTGGTTATCCAGAGATGATGAGCCGCAGAAGTTTGCCATCTTGGGATTATATGGAAAAGTGGCAGGCGACAGCGTTGTTAGGTTTAATAGAGCAGAATGATTATGATGCAGTATTCACCCATTTACACAGTTGTGATCATATTGGGCATGCGTGTTGGAGATGGGGAAAAACAAGAAATCGTTATGGTAATCAGGATGAAAAAATTTATCAAGGGTTTATGGAGGAAATTTATTTACAAGCCGACGATTATGTAGGTCGTTTAATGCCGTTGATGGATAAAGGTTGGACTTTGATTTTAACCAGCGATCATGGTTTGTTGTGTAGTGAAGAAGATGAATTACCTATGCTGGGTGAAGGTTTTGTTATGAATGTTGGAGTTTTAAAGGAACTTGGATACACTGTTTTGAAAAAAGGAAAAAATGGACAAGAACTACATATTGTAGATTGGTCCAAAACAAGAGCGGTAGCACCGCGCGGTAATCATATTTATATCAATTTGAAAGGCAGAAATGATAATGGGATTGTCGATCCTGCCGATAAATATGAACTGGAACGTCAAATTATTGATGATTTATATAATTATCGCTTAAATGGAAAACGTGTTGTTAATATTGCAATGCGCAATAAAGATGCAGTGCTATTGGGTATGAGCGGTCCAAAATGCGGTGATATTATTTATTTCTTAGAAGAAGGCTTTAACCGTTTGCATGGTGATGCATTGTCAACTACAGAAGGATATTTTGGCACATCAGTATCACCAATTTTTGTAGCAGCAGGAAAAGGTGTAAAAGCTGGTTATGAAATGCAGCGACAGATTCGTGAAGTAGATATTGCACCAACGGTAGCCGCCATTATGGGTGTACGTGTGCCAGAACAGGCAGATGGTGCAGTGGTGCATCAGATTTTAGTGGATTAAAATTATAAGTAGTTGATGGGTTCGTTATCAGGTGAGTAAAAAAATAAAATATATATTGTTTACTCACCTGAGTTTTCATTTGTGGTATATCATAAGTGGTTGAAAAATGTGTAACTTAATGATAATGAAAAATCTGATTGTTTAGAAATATTTTAGTAATAATTGAGAATGAATGTTAAGAATGGAGGGTGTACTATGGGTACGGCAGTTGGTAAAAAACAAATAATTAGTTATATTCATGTTGCAGTTATGCTTGTTCTTATGCTGTTTTTTGGGTATTTACCACCATTTGCAGAGATAACACCTATGGGTATGAAAGTACTGGGTGTATTTTTGGGACTTGTATATGGTTGGTGTTTTATTGATTTGTTATGGACTAGTGTTTTGGGATTTTTTACTTTAGCATTAACGGGCTATACTAATCTTATTGCAGCATTTGTTGAAGCATTTACTAATCCAACAACAATAATTATTTTAATATGCTTTGCATTTGCGGAATGCTTGCATAGAATCGGTGTTAGTGAAGCTATTGCATATTATTTAATGGGACGAAAAGTTTTTGTAGGGCGACCATGGTTATTATGTATTGCGCTTATTGCTGGTGTTTTTGTTATGAGTTTATTAGGCGGTGGTTTTGCAGCAATTTTCTTAATTTGGTCAGTAATTGCAGCAATTGCTGAAGTAAATGGCATTAAAAATGGGAATGTACTTTTGAGTATGTTATATGCGATGGTGTTGTTTTCAGGAATGACAGGGGGATCAGTGGTTCCGTTTTATGGTGGTGTTATTCTTTATGGAGGATTTTATACAGCGGCTACGGGGTTATCAATTCCAACGGTATCTTTCTTGCTGAATGCTATCGTTTACAGTTTGCTTACATTTGGCGTAATGATTATTATTAGTAAAGTTTTCTTGAAGGTGGATGTAAGCAACTTTAATTTAAGTGAAGAAATGCGTAAGGAGTATGCAAGTAAAAAAATGACTTCTGTGCAGAAGGTTGGGTTAATTTTGTTAGTCCTTTATTTTTTGGGATTACTCTTACCTTCTATATTTAAAGGAGCTATTTGGACTATGTTTGCGACATGGGGAGTGGCAGGGTTCTCAATTTTGTATATGGTTGTATTTTGTGTGTGGAAAGATGAAAACAATAAGGCTGTATGTGATATGGGAGCGTGTTTTAAGAATGGTGTCATTTGGAATACTCTGTTGTTATTCATGGTGACGATTCCAGTGGCAACTGCAATGGAATCAGCGGATACAGGAATTATGGCATCTATCAACATGTTTTGCAATACATTATTTTCTGATATGAGTGTAACTGTTTTGTTAATACTCATAGTAATTGTAGTTGGTTTATTGACACAATTTATGCATAATGTAGTGATGGGTGCTCTGTTTATTCCGATTTTTGCTCCATTTATTATGAATATGGGTGGGAATCCAACCACCTTCTTCTTCATGATTTATCTGACCTTGTGTTGTGCATATGCAACACCTGCTGGTTCCATGATGGCAGCTTTAATTTTTGGTAAAGATGGGGTACCAGTAAAACATTCGTATATTTATGGGTGGATGTTTTATATAGTCAATTGTGCGGTTTTGATAATCATGATGCCGTTGTTAAATTTGACGTTTTAAAGAGGCTGTATTTTAATTGTAGATATATTTTGATAAATAATTTTTAATTTGAAAAATTTTCAGGGGCAGAGCGATTCTGCTCCTGACTTTTTACATAAAAGAGGGGGATATTTTATATGGAGCAAAAAAACAGGACGGAAGTATTGAAATCAAGAAAATTTCACTGCTGTTGTAAATACTGCGGCAGCGATTTGGAATTACAACGGCTTGTATTTAGTGAAGATGATAATGCCAGAGCAGAGTTATATTGCCCTATTTGCGAAAAACTTGAGTTTGGTGTGGAGAAAGAAATTTATGCGGCAGCGGAATATTTTGTGGACGAAATGGAATTTCAATGTTATTCAGATATTGAAAATATACCGCAACAACGGCAAATGACCATTGCAAAAGTAGTAGAGATCATTTCTTGGGGGTTTGTTACCTTAGGTTATTTAAGTGAAACAGGTTTTATATACCCGGTAAAAACTCTGGAACAGTTATTGCATGAGTGGCTCAATGTAAAAAAAGAGGATTTACAGTTATTAATAGGTGAGTGATGGATATGAATCATTTAATAAAAATGCAGCAAGTGTCTTGTAAGATTGGTAAGCATTATTTATTGCAAAATATAACCTGGCAGGTAAAGCAAGGCGAACAGTGGTTGGTTTTTGGAGAAAATGGTAGTGGTAAAACGACGTTGTTAAGTGCCATTGTGGGGTATCGAAACTATACTGCTGGAAATCTCTCTTTGTTTGATAGCCCCTATGATGCTGCAAATTTGTTGGAATATCGAAAAAAAATTGGCTGGGTGAGTACATCATTTTTTAATAAAATATTGCAGAAAGAGTCTGTATTATCCATTGTGCTTTCAGGGAAAACAGGAACACTAGGTCTTTCAGAATATATAGATAATCAGGATATTTTGCGAGCCAAACAATTATTGCAGGTGTTTCGCTTAGCACAGAAAAAGGATTTGCCTTATAAGATGTTGAGTAAAGGGGAACAACAGAATGTGTTGCTGGCGAGAGCTTTTTTTGCCGAACCGGAAATTTTTTTGTTGGATGAACCCAATTCAGGATTGGATTTTCTGGCAAGGATGCAGTTGAAACGTATTTTGATGCGTATGGCCAATCAGCGGCAAGTCACATTTGTTTATGTGACCCATTACCCAGAGGAAATCCCACCGATATTTACCCACTGTTTGTTATTAAAACATGGTAAAATTTTTCAGCAAGGTGCAATGCGAGATGTTTTTTGTTCTCAGGTATTATCTGAATTTTTTTCACAAACAGTAGAGGTACTACAGGAGAAAGATTATTTTCATATTCGGTTACAGGAAGAGAGGGTGTAGCGTATGTATGCCGGACGCGACAGTGCTACAGGATTGTTATATACAAAATTGAAAAATGCAGGAGCCGTAGAGGAAGAGTTTCAGTTTTTTGCCTGTAGTTATTTAACAGGAAGCTCTATTGGATATTTTGTGACGGGAAAGGAAAAGAAGTTTTTTGATTTTGTATTACAATGTGAGCAACAGGATATCTATTGTACATCTGGAATGAAGAAAAGTTATTGGGGTAAGATCTCTGGGGGGATGAAGCAGACCATAAAACGGCGGTATCAATTAGAGGTATTAAATACAATCAGGCATCTATATAGTGATAGCTATTTTGATACTATAGTACAATTAAAGCAGATCGCAGTACAAAATACTGCGGCAGCTATGTTGCAGTATTGGTGGAAGCAAATAGAAGATTGTTATGATGAAAATTTAATCAATTTGTTTGAAGCTACTTTATCTATGGCGATGTACATGAAGGTGTTGACAATTGAGCATGGGCAAAAACTGCTTCAGCATACAAAACGGATAAAAAAACAGTTAGAACATGAGTATATCTTGCAAGATGGGGAGAAACATATCTATGCAGGATTTGGTTATATGGATTTGGATGGACAAAACCGTGAATATAAAATTTATTCGCAGTATTATACAGCCTGGCAGGAACGGCAAATATTTTTGGAACAGGGGAAAATGGTATCTCCTATTTTGACAAAAGAGCTATATTTTGATGCCATTGATTTTACAGTTATCCAAGAAAAAAAGTATGTATTTGAAAATTTATTGCAGCAAACGATAGATGATAAATATTTTGAATTGTTGCTACAAATTTATAAACTGCCTAGGGATGAACTGCAAAAAAATTATCAAAGATTATATATTCAAAACAAAGATAGTTTTAATCAGCAAGAGTTAAAAGATTTTTTATTGTATGGTAAGAAAATGGGGCTGTTTGTTTCGGACAATATATAAAAGATTATATCAGTAACAGTTGTATATCACTGATATAATCTTTTTAGTGAAGCAATGAAAGAAGAAATTGCCGGATCTTCTGCGCAATCGGTGTGATATAGAGCTAAATAGTGAAATGGGGTATCGTCTAATAAGGGCAAGAATTGTATATTGGAATTTTTGCTAAAATGCTGCTGGTATTCTTGATATGTCCAGATACCGATATAATTGCCGCTTTTAATCATGCGTTGCTGTACTTCAAAATTATCCACCAAATGATAGGAATCAGGAACTGAGGTGGAGGAATAAATACTTTCAATGGAGTAATTGTGGACGATGATTGGGAGTTTAACGTCATCAATTGAATTTTTCAGCATGAGAGAATCTAAAAGCATATCATAATATTTAGAATTTTTGGAAATACAATAACCAAGTAGTTGTGTAGTTAAAATATCATAGGTTAAAAAATGGGACGATAATTGCAGAATATCATCACTTACCTGCGAATGAAGATCGCTAATCGCTGTTAGGATAATAAAAGGATTATTTTCCTGTTCAATTTGTTTTAATATTTTATCAAAAGCCAGATTTTTTAGTGAAATATTCATTTGGGGATGCTTGCTGCAATAGGTATCAAAAAAGTCAAGAAAAAATCTATTGGAAAACCTGGGAATCGTGTAAATAGCCAATTCTCCATTTAATACAGGAACACTTGGATTAGCGTATGGATGCAATTGTTCCAAAAAATCCTGCTGTGTACTGAAAATTTTTTTTGCATAGTTGCAGAATAACTCCCCTGCTTCTGTAAAATGAATGCCGCGATGGGTACGATTTAGAATTGTGACATTAAATTCTTTTTCTAAAGTTTTGATAGCATTATTGATTACCTGATGAGATGTAAAGTAGTTTTCAGCAGTCTTAGACAAAGAACTTGTTTTTTGTAAATCAAGAAGATATTCTAAATGTTCTGTTCGCATAAAATCACCCCATGTTGTTTATGTAAAAAACTATGCTGTTTACCTTAATAATAAGTATATTAAAAGTAGTGCATGATTGCAAGTCAGTGAAACTAAAAATATTATTTTTCGTGGGAGTGTTGACAAGTAAGTATTTTTTACTTTACAGAAATCAGTTGTCGTGATTGCCAATATATGTTATACTATACCCATCAACAAAATTTATATTTCTGACAGGAGTGTGGTTTCCATGCTGGCAAATGAAATTATGACAAAAGATGTGATTGTAGTAAGCGAGGATACAACCATTGATGAAGTGAGTAAAATCTTTGTGGATAAAAACATTAGCGGTCTTCCGGTGGTCAATCAGTACAACAAACTGGTAGGGGTTATCAGTGAAGGCGATTTGGTATATAAACAGAAGCCGGTAAAACCACCACTGTTTATCAATCTGTTTGATGGTCTGATTCAGATCGACCGCAAGGAGTTTCAGGAGGATATGAAACGTATTGCTGCTTATAAAGTGGGTGATTTGATGTCAAAGCCGCCTATTTATGCTTATGAGAATACGCCTATTGCTGAGATTGCCGAACTGGTTATCAATAAAAAAGTTAATCGAATTCCAATTGTGAATGAAATACATGAAGTAGTAGGTATTATTTCCCGCCATGACATTATTCGGAGTATGGTGGAATAAACTGCATAGAAATATAAACGCTGCACCAGAGCCAATATGATTTTGGACTTTGGTGCAGTTTGTGATTTTATGAAAGGAATTGCGGATGGTTCTGGTTTTTCTGAAAAGAATCTGATAGAATGAAAAATAAAAAGGAGTGGAGCGATGGAAGAAAAAATATCTTTGGGTGATTATCAAAAATTATTAAATACTGCTATCGATTTGGGTCATTTTTTATTGGAGGCCGGTGCAGAAACTTATCGGGTGGAGGAGTCCATTCAAAGGGTGCTGTATGCCTACGGGATTAAACATGTAGATGTGTTTGCCATTACCAACAGTATCACGGTCACCATTACCATGGCTGATGACACCTGCTTTACCCGTTTGCGCCGCATTTATTCCCGCGGCACCAATTATCAGATGATAGAGGATTTAAATAATTTAAGCCGTTATATCTGTATTTATCGACCGCCTGTGGAGGAGTTCCGTCAGCGGCTGAAAGAAATTTATCATAAAAAGGGATATCCCTTTTGGATGATGGTGGTTGCTTTTGCCGGTGTTGGGTTTTCTTTCACGCTGTTTTTTGGCGGCAATTTGCGGGATGCCCTGGTGGCGACCTTTGCCGGTGCGCTGATTCGTGTTGTTATACAGGGTATGGAACGGGTGCATACCAATGGTTTTTTTATCAATTTGATCAATAGCTTGTTGGTGACCTTGATTGCTTTGCTGGCAGTACGTTATCAAATTGCTGATCACAGTGACCGCATTATTATCGGCACATTGATGAGTCTTGTGCCCGGTGTTGCTGTGACTAACGCAATGCGGGATATTATTGCAGGCGATTTGGTAGCTGGCACCATGAAGGGACTGGAGGCGCTGCTGGTAGCCTTGGCCTTAGCGTTGGGAACTGGTATGGCGTTAGTTGTGATGGGGGGTCTGTAATATGGAATTGATGATGCCTTGTCTATATGCTTTTTTAGCCTGTATCGCTTTTTCCATTGTGTATCATGTGGGCTGGAAACGAATTCCGCTGACCTGCTTGGGCGGTGCGTTGGGCTGGCTGGTCTATTTGCTGTTGGATTTTCCCAGCGATGTTCCCAAATATTTTATTGCTACAGTGGTGATTTCTGTTTATTCAGAAATTATGGCGCGGGTTTGCAAAGTGCCGGTAACTTTATTTTTAACCACAGCGGTACTGCCTTTGGTGCCAGGGGGCGGCATGTACTATACCATGGAATATTGCGTGCGCGGAGAAACCAGCTTGTTTATGGAAACCGGACTGCATACGCTGGCCCTGGCCGGCGCTATTGCGTTGGGAATTATGACAGTATCTTCTTTGGTGCGGATGTGGAAAGTGATGAAAGCGCCAAAGCTTTTTCTTAAGAAACGATATTAAGGAGGCAGATGAAAAATGGCACAGGAACAGATTGCAGAAATTTTGCAGCAGGGATTGCAGGATGAAATGAATTCGGCATTGCAGTATATTGCTTTGGCGGGAAAGCATGGAGACACTGCCGTCAAAAAAGAATTTTTGTCTTATGCCGGGGAAGAATTGCGGCATGCACAGAAACTGCTGTCCCTGATGGAACAGCTGCAGGCAGAGGTTCAGAATATTTCTTTATCGGTAGAAGAAATGGATGATCTTTACCTGTATTTGATTGAATATATGGCCAGAGAAGAATCTGCCGTATTTTATTATGAAGCCTTGGAAAAGCTGCTGCAGGAACCGGAAATAGAACGATTGTGCAAAGAAATTCAGGGAGAAGAACGGATGCATTTGCGTCAGATCGGCGATGTATATCAGCGGGTAAAGGAAGGCCGGTAGTATGACAGAAAAAAGCAAGGAACAGTTAGAATTTGCCCGTTTTCTGGCGCAGATTGGTCATGAGATACGCACGCCGTTAAATGCTATTAAAGGGTTTGGCGATTTATTGGTGGAGGAACGGGTTGGTGAGTTAAATCCGGTGCAGAAAAAATATCTGGGAAAAATGACCGACAGTGCGCAAAAATTATTGTTGGTGGTCAATCAGATTTTGGATTGGGCCAAGATAGAATCCAATCAAATTACACTGCAATACCAGGAATTGGATTTGTGCCGGATTGCTGTAGAAGTGGGCGGTTTGTTGGAGCTGCGCCTGAGGGATAAACAGTTGCAGTATCATATCGACATGGTGGACTGGGCTCATGTGGAAGGCGATTGGGGACGTATTCGGGAGGTGCTGGTTAATTTGGTTGGCAACAGCATCAAGTTTACTGATAATGGCGGCAGTATCAAGATTTCCTTTGCCCGTAAGGATCAGTATTTGATTACCACTGTCACCGATAATGGCTGCGGGATTAGTGAGGAAAAAGCGGCGCAGTTGTTTCAGCCTTTTTCAAAGGGTGTCAATCGTCCCGGGGAGGAAAGCAACACCGGCTTGGGCCTTTGGATCTGCCGCTCGGTGATTGAGCTGCATCAAGGTTATATCTGGGTGGAACGTAATCAGGACCAGGGGACGGTACTCTCCTTTGCGCTGCCGATACAGCCAAATCCATCTGTACAGCAGGATATAGATGGTTAAAATGGCTGATGTATCTGTATTTTGAGAGATGCCTTCAGCGACGAATCAAGTACAGTAGATTAGGAAGCCAAGATGTTCTAGTAGGAATAGCAATAAAAAAGCAACTGTTTTGAATCAATAAACGATTCAAGACAGTTGCTTTTTTACTAGCATACTTTTCATGCAAGCAGTGCTGCCGCTTAAACAGGATTGATAGGTTGGTTAAATCTGCTTAAGCGGCTTTTATAATGTGTTGCTCAACTGGCATTAAAGATTGACTTTGCAGCTGATGGATGTAACTTCTACGGCGATAACAGCCGCAGCGTGCAGATATTGCTCTGTATAAGGCAGTTTTTTATCGGTGTAGTGAGCCATGATGAAATCAAAGCCGTGTTTTTTCTCTTGGTCGTCGGTCAGGATACGGGCTGTGCCGGTGCCCATGACGCTTTCAAAGTGCATACCGAAAATGCAGGCAGTTTCATCATTCTGTCCGAATAGCTGGCGGGAGGTGTCCATTTCAAAGGCAACAGTTGGATTTTTCCGGATCAAATCCAGCTTGCGGCCTTCTCCGGCACTGTGGAAATAAAGGGTAAAAGACTCTCCGTTTTGCTCATAACCAAAGCAAAGGGGCACAATGTAAGGTGCATTGTTTTCGCAAAGCCCCAGACGGCAGCTGTCGCACTGATCCATGATGGCAGTAATGCGGGTTACATCGGTTACTTCTCTGTCTTTTCTGCGCATAAAAATTTCTCCTTTGTCTACTTAATTGTTTGATATTGTTATTATACCGAAACGCAAAGCAAGTCACAAGCTGCTACAGCACAAAAAGGGCAGGACAAGCTGTTCATTGGCTGTTTAATCCAAGGTACAGGGCAGTTGAATCCCGACTAAGCAGCCGCCCTGACTGATATTGGAAAAATGTACAATACCGTTATGGGCTTTGATGATTTGCTGCACAATGGTCAGGCCAAGGCCATGGTCCTGATGTTGCTGCAGGGATGTATTGGTGCGCAGGTTGTGTAACACAGTGTCAGGGAAGCCTTTGCCGTCATCACGGATGGTAATCTGATATTGCTGCTCTACAATGCGGGCATCAATAAAAATGGTGCAGCCGTTGGGATTGTGGCGAATGCTGTTGCCGATCAGATTTTCAAACACACGCTGCAATAACAGTTCATCTGCTACAATTTGAGTTGCCTCTGCTTCGGCGCTGATTTCCACCTCAATGGGATAGCTGTTGTCCTGATATTGATTTAAAAAAGCCACAGCCGTTTTCCGAATCAGTACTGCTGGCGAAAAGCGGATTAAGGACAATGGATGGGCGCCGTATTCTAATTTGGAAGCCAAATTCAAATCGGAAATCAAGGCTTTGATTCGTTCACTTTGCTGACGGATAATGACCGCTTGCTGATGCTGCTGGTCGGTTAAGCTATCATCTTCTTCCAGCTGGCTGGCATAGCCCATTACAATGGACAGTGGTGTGCGGATATCGTGGGACACACCGGAAATCCAACGGGTTCGGGTTTCGTCCCGTTGGTGCAGCTTTTGCTGCTGGCGGATCAGCATGGCAGAGGCATTGTTCAATTTGCGGTTTAAGTCGCCGGTGATGCCTTTCTCGGGAAGATGGACCGGCTGCCGCACCGATAATGCCGTAATACTTTTGGAAATCGGTTTCAGTTTATTATAAAGCCATACGCCGAACAACAAAGCCAGCAAGAGAGCGGTAACTGCATTTAACAGGGCAAAGCTGCGGAAATAAGAAGGCAGCTGTTCCATAGAAGCGGTAGGCGCTGTCAGCACATATTTCCAATAACTGCCTTGCATGTTGCCCAGCACCAGCAAGCCGTCCTCTCTGGTCCAGATGGTGACAGGATAATCCTGCAAATACCAACGGGAGAAAGCAGCCACCTCATTTAGTGTGTAGTCGTGATGCAAAGATTCGGGCAGCTGCCAGCTCCAGATGATGCTGCCGTTGGCATCTAACAGCATGGCCCAGTCAAATTCCTGCTGTAATTGACTCATTCCCTCCGGTGTTAGATGGTATTGCTGGTTTTCCAAAATCAGATTATCGGAGATAGCCCGATAATGCATGGGATAATCCTGGGGATGCTCCTGCAGCCATGTCAGTGTAAAGAAAAAGTTCATTAGCAGAAGCAGCAGCGCAATCAGGGAAGTCATCAGAACAGAACGGCTGATGATTTTGTATAAACTGTTCATGGCGATGCCTTTCTGACCAACTTATAGCCCAGTCCGCGCACTGTCAGCAAGTATTGAGGATGGGAAGGGTCCGGTTCTATTTTTTCCCGCAGACGGCGAATGTGTACCATCAGTGTGTTTTCGTATCCAAAAGCATCATCATGCCACACAGCTTGGCAAAGGCTGTCGGTGGTGACAATATTCCCCTGATTTTCCCAGAGCTTTTTTAACAGCGCAAATTCTTTGGCGGTCAGTGTCTGTTGTCCGTTGGCGGTGGTAATGGTGCCGCTGCCCCAATGAATAATGGTTTCCCCCAGTGCAGTTTCTTCTTCAGTTTTTGGCTCCTGTAAAATGGGACGGTAAGTGCGGCGTAAAACTGCTGTTAACCGCAGAATTAATTCTTTGGGCAAAAAGGGCTTGGTAATATAATCGTCCGCCCCCAATCCCAAGCCTTGCAGTCGGTCCGCATCCTGATCTTTTGCTGATAAAAACAGAACAGGAATATCCCGCTGCGCCTGCAGCTCCTGCAGCAGAGAAAACCCATCTCCATCGGGCAGCATAATATCCAGTACTGCGGCATCAGGCGGCTGGCGCAAAAATATTTGTCTGGCTTGTGCGCAGCTGCTGGCGGTTGTCACATTTTGAAAACCTGCTTGAATTAAGATATTATAAATCATCTGCAGCAATTCTTTGTTATCATCCACCAGTAAAATTTTCAAAGTATATAGTTGTTGCATGTATATCACCCGTATCTATTATAGCCTATTTTTTGCAGTCATGCAGTATTGCGGGCAAAATTTAAGGAAAATGTAAGTTTATTGTCAGCTGTTTGTAAGACCTGTTGTTTATGATATTGGCAGAAGTTGATACCTTGAAATAAACAGCGCAGGTTTTTCAGGCCGCGGCGATGGAATAGGAGTGATTGGTATGGATACAGTGGTATGGACACAGGATTTAACCAAACGATACGGCAGAATGGACAGGGTACGGCAATTAAACTTAACGGTGCCGGAAGGGGTTATTTATGGTTTCTTGGGACCGAACGGGGCAGGCAAATCTACCACATTAAAGATGTTGTTGGGCCTGGTGCGGCCAACAGCGGGTGAGATTGAGCTGTTTGGGAAAAATGTCAATAGTGCCAATCGGTTGCAGATTTTGCGGCAAGTAGGTTCGTTGATTGAATCACCCAGTTATTATGGGCATTTAAGCGGCGAGGAAAATCTGCATATCCTGCAAAAGATGCGCCAGCTTCCGGAACGGAATGTGCAGGAGGCGTTAAAAATTGTACGGCTGGAAGCCCATCGGGATAAAAAGGTCAGCCATTATTCGTTGGGGATGAAGCAGCGTTTGGGTCTGGCCGGCGCATTGTTGGCCTTTCCCCGGCTGTTGATTTTGGATGAACCAACCAATGGCCTGGATCCGGCCGGTATACAGGAGATGCGGGAACTAATCTGCTCTTTGCCGGAACGGTATGATATGACAGTGCTGATTTCCAGTCATCTGCTCAGTGAAATTGATCAGATGGCCAATGTGGTGGGGATTATCCGCGATGGAGAGATGATTTTTCAGGATCGGCTGGAGCGGCTGCATGCGAGAGGTCAAAAACAGTTGGCTTTGCGTACCGATGATAATCTGCGGGCGGAAACTTTTTTGTCTGCAAGAAATGTGCCGGTGCAGCGCAATGGACAATGGCTTTTGGTGCCCAACCTGGATGATGATACGGTAGCTGCCTGTGAACGGTTGTTGCTGCAGCAGCGGATTCATCTGCTTCGCATTGAGGAACGGCAGAAAAGCCTGGAGGATATATTTCTGGAATTGACAGAGAGGGCGTGATGAGATGGTGCAGGCGATCAGGCTGGAATTTTTTAAGATGCGGGGCCGCTGTTTTGGGCTATTGCTGCTGCTTTGTCTGCTGGTGCAGGGGGCCTGGCTTTGGTGGACTTTTAAAAGTATGAGCCATCTGGAAATTATACAGGGATGGCAGCATTATTTGTATCAGCTGCCGGTGCTCAATGCTATCTTGCTTCCGGTACTGATGGCGGTGATGGCTTCTCGTGCGGCGGATATTGAGCATAAAGGTACTATGCTGCGGCAGTTGTATACCATACAGCCCGCTGGTAAGTTGTTGTTATCCAAATTATTATACGGCGGCTGGTATTTGGTATTATTGCTGGCAGGTCAGCTGCTCACCATGCTGCTGATCGGTTTATATAAAGGTTTTTACGGGCCCATTCCCTGGGGATATTTTGGCTGCTACTTGTTATTTACTTTTGTGATAACCTGGTGTATTTATTTGGTGCAACTATTGCTGTCGTTGTTTATTACCAATCAGCTGATTCCGTTGTTGGTGGGGGCAGCAGGCAGTTTTTGCGGTTTGTTCAGTTTGTTTTTTCAGCAATACTGGTTCAGTCGTCTGATTCTGTGGACCTATTACAGTCAGCTGTTTCTCTGCGGCATGAACTGGGATAAAGAAACTCGGATTACAGAGATGTATTGGATTCAGCCCGACTGGGCAGGATTTTTCTTACTGACTGCAGGTTTTTTGCTGACCATTGTGGTTGGCTGGCGGCTGTTAGAACGAAAGGAGTGTTGAAGCATGTTTTGGAACGTGATGGAAGCGGAGCGGTTAAAGGCACACAATAGTCCGGTATGGTTTGCGTTTTTTGTTTTGCCGATGATTCCTGCTGTGTTGGGCACGTTAAATTATTGGAACAATCAGGATTTATTGCAGAACCAGTGGCAGGATTTGTGGACACAGCATACATTGTTTAGCTGCTATTTTTTTCTGCCAGTATTGTTGGGAGTTTATTGTGCGTGGCTGTGGCGGCTGGAGCATCAGCAGCATAATTGGAATCTGGTGCTGACCATGCCGGTGCCAGTAGGCTATTTATACAGCGCCAAGCTGATTACGGTGGCAGTGGTATTGTTTTTGACACAGATTTGGATTGGGCTGTTATTTTTTGGCTCTGGTTTGCTTTGCGGTTTAACCGCGCCTTTTCCGCTGCTTGATGTGATAAACTGGCTGTTGTGCGGCTGGTTAGGCGGTATGGTGATTTGTGTTTTGCAGCTTTTTTTATCCTTATGGATTCGCAGCTTTGCTTTGCCAGTGGGGATTGCTCTGCTTGGTGGTGTTGCGGGACTGGCTGCTGTGGCCAAAGGCTGGGGCGCTTATTTTCCCTATGCGTTAATGTCGATCGGCATGCGGGCCAATACAGCGGATAGCGCTTTGAGTTGTGGAACAGTCCCTTTTTTATTTTTTTCTATCAGTTACATGCTGCTGTTTCTTTTGTTGACCATTTTATATCTGCATCAGGTTGATCTGGCTGCCAAAGAGTGAGCAGACAGCTTTATGGATAAAGAAAAGCAGAAATAAAAAATGATAAAAATCTTAGTTTTGCAGCGATAAGGAAGTATTTAACCAACATATCACTAATGCTGACAAATAGGTTTGTAAACAGAAACAGAGAGTTAATTACTTTCAAAAGTGGTCGGCTCCTGTTTTTCTATCTCCGCATTTTTACGCAGTAGAACGCTCGATATTTTTGTACTTGTAAGTCGCTCAAATAAAGGATTTTTTGCTTTCTATTGCGTAACATTAGTATGGCAATTCATGTAGCTGTTTACACGAAACAAAATCTTAGGAGCTATTACCAAACGTCTATGCAGTCGCAAAGCCATATAGGCGTTTGGTAATATAAGTTATTTAGGCGTGTATAGTGATATGTGTGTTCAATAGTTCATCAAGGGCTGTTTCACTGATTGAAAAATCATTTAACAACATTTCTTTGATTTCTTCGTCGGTCTTCCCATGTGAACGCAAAATCTGAATGGATTTGCTGACGATTTCACTGCGAAACATATCTTTTACAGTTTCTTCTGGCATATACAATTCCTCCGTTTTATGTTGTGTGTCTGCGGAAGATAGTGTTATATCCGCAGTATTTGGGGGTATAGTTGTTTGGGCGATTTTGGAAAATGGTAAGCATATGCCAATCAAAATGACTGCCCCAATTAGTGAGAAAAACATAATTGCCCTAATCATTTTCCCTTTTTCTTTCTTCTTCTAATTTTTTTGAAATAAGATCTTGGGGAAAATCTTTGCCCGGTGCGAAGCGCTTAATCAGCTTCAAAATCCCTACTGTGCCGCCAACGGCACAGCCCATGATAAGGGCAACCATTCCGATTTGCTGTAACTGTCCAACTATAAAGCTCATAATGAAATTCCTTTCGTATTTTTTTTGATTTCTTTAATGTAACGGATAAAAAAATAGTGAAATTGGGATTGTCATAAGTGACAATAAAATTGTGGCTGTACCGACTGTCGCACAGAACATGATTTTAAGCACAAGCCTTAAATTAAGGAACACAAGCATTGGTATCATCTCCTTTTCATAATGTTTGATTATAGACAGATGTTGTTTTTCTTTCTTGATTACAGTATAATAACACTGTGCACGACATTCAATCAGCAATGTAAAAGCAATTGAAACTTAGTAAACAGAAATGAGTTTTGTGTTTAGAAACTATCATAAAAAGAAAAATTGACTGTTAGGGGAAAAAATATGAGTACAGATGCGCGGGTAAGATACACAAAAATGGTCATTAAAACCAGTTTTATAGAATTGCTAAAGAAAAAACCAATAACCAAAGTAACTGTAAAAGAAATTTGTGAGTTGTCGGAAATCAACAGAGCTACCTTTTATAAATACTATTGTGATGCGTACGATTTATTGGAAAAGATAGAACAGGAGTTTTTAGATGAACTATTTCAGAATATAGGAAATCCTGCTCAACATGACTTTAAGGATACGCTTACTCTTATTATGGTAAGCATAAAAGCAAACGGCGAATTATACCAAATATTGTTTTCAGAGAACGGAGATAAATATTTTCCAAACCGTATTTTTACTTTGTGTTATAAAAACAGTTCTATGGGTAAAGACAAAAAATTTGAAAAACTGTCCCCGGTTCAACAAAAATGGCTTTACTATTTTATCGCCCAAGGGTGTAGCGGAATTTTAGACCAGTGGATTATTTCTGGCATGGTCGAACCGATTGACGAAGTCGTAGATTTTGCAGAGAAACTCCTTCAGCATACATTGAAACAATTTTAAGTTTTAAGAAACGTTGTAATCTTTTATAGGTGCAACGTTTTTCTTTTGTTCCTATTTGGCATTTTAAAACCTTGTCCGTGGTAGAGAGTGGAATGGGAAATCAGAGGGTTTGGGATACTTTTTTCTTAGCCTGTCCATCTTAGTCAGACTACGTCTGCCACGATTGGGACAGTCGGCAGAAATCTCCATTCAGAGGTGGACTTTCTGCAAAGAGATTGCTCTCTTGGTGATTTTGGAGAAAGGTTAATGTAGAATGGAGTAAATATATTGTGTTTTAGGATAGCGCTGTCTTTTCTTTACCTACAGGAAATTTACACGATCCATTATGCTACTTTCATTGTATTGGCTATAGGAAAGAATTATAATGAAACCAGAATTGGGAAAGTGGAATTCCTGTGGATGATTGCGTTATTAGACAGCGCATAATAGAGTGAATGCTAGAGAGAGGATGATGGAGATCATGAAACAAATTCTTTTAGTGGAGGATGATAAAGCCATTGCCAAAAATCTGATTTTGCTGCTCCGTGCAGAGGGGTATGGCATTGTGCATGGGGCAACACAGAAAGAAGCCGTTGTTTTGCTGGCGGAACATCAATTTGATCTGGCTTTGATAGACCTTTCTTTGCCTGATGGAAATGGGTTTGCAGTTTGCACAGAGGTGAAGGAGATGCAAAAGATACCGGTGATTTTCCTCACTGCTTCCGGTGATGAAGCCAGCGTGGTGACAGGATTGAATATGGGCGCTGATGATTACATCATTAAGCCGTTTCGTCCTCGGGAGTTGATTGCCCGCATAAAAGCCGCATTGCGCAAAAGTGGGGGCAGCGCGGCGGTTTTTCAAATTGGTGGTTTGCAGATTGACACCGGCAGCGGCATTGTAAAAAAAGACGGCAGGGAAGTATTTCTTTCTCCGTTGGAATATCGGCTGTTGTTGCTGTTTTTTAATCATCCGCAGATGATTATGACCAGAGAGCAGCTATTAGATGAGTTATGGGATGCTGCAGGAGAATTTGTCAATGATAATACATTGACGGTGTATATTAAACGGTTAAGAGAAAAAATCGAAACCAATCCAGCGGAACCGCAGATTATTTTAACTGTGCGGGGATTGGGGTATCGGTTGGGAGACTGCCATGCTGCGAAATAAAGAGGTGCGGCAGTTTTGCCTGTGGCTGCTGCTGATTACGGCGGTTCTGGCTTTATTGGCGTTGGCCGTACATCCGGCAGCAGCTGGTATGGTTTTGGTTTCTGCCGCTGTGTTCAGCACGGCATTTTTTATGTTTACTGCAAAGCGTTATCAGCGGATTGCCTCATTATCGGAACAGATTGATCAGGTGCTTCATAATGCAGATGTCCTGTGGATTCATCAGGCAGAGGAAGGAGAGTTGGCAATCCTGCAAAGCGAAATTGCCAAAATGACATTGCGGATTCAGGAGCAGAATCGGCAGTTAAAAAAAGAACGAGAGCAGCTTGCCCAATCTCTGGCAGATATTGCCCACCAGCTGCGTACACCGCTGACATCAGCCAATTTGATTATCTCACTGTTGGAAACAGAATCCAATGAACGAAAACGAAAAGAGCTGCTGCGGGAAGAGGAAGCGCTGTTTTTGCAGATGGATTGGCTTTTGAGCACATTATTAAAATTGTCGCGGTTGGATGCGGGCATGGTGGAATTTCAAAGGGAGCAGATTGCTGTGGAGCAGTTGCTTGCCCATGCGGTTCGGCCGTTGGCTATTGCGTTAGAGCTGCGTGAAATTTCACTGCAAAAATCAGTGCCAAAGGGTATGGTGCTGCAGGGAGATGCAAGCTGGCTGTCAGAAGCGCTGCAGAATATTTTGAAAAACTGTATGCAGAGTATCGGCAGCAATGGGCGCATTGAGATACTGGGCAGCGATACATTCCTATATAGTGAGCTGGTAATTCACGACAGCGGCGCAGGATTTTGTGAAGAAGAACTGGGCCATGTGTTTGAGCGGTTTTACCGCGGCAGTCAGGAGCATGCTTCCGGATATGGCATTGGTCTGGCACTGTGCCAGAGTATTATCGTACAGCAGAGCGGAACCATCACTGCCAAAAATCACCCGCAGGGAGGTGCTATGTTTATACTTCGTTTTCCAAAGTGACAAATCTCTCACCAAAAAGTCACCGAGCTGTAAGGCCAATCGGTTATGCTATAGATAGCAACAGAAAGGAGCGGTATCCATGGAATTTTTAAGAATTGAGAATCTGTGCAAGTTCTATGGCAAAGGGGAGAATCAGGTAACTGCATTGGATCATGTTTCGCTGACCGTAACAAAAGGTGAATTTATTGCCATTGTGGGGGCTTCCGGATCAGGAAAGTCAACGCTTTTACACGCAATCGCCGGTGTAGATGTGCCCAGCAGCGGTAATATTTATTTGAACGGGCAGGATGTGTATGGACAGAGCAGGGAGCATCTGGCCATATTTCGCCGACGGCAGATTGGTATGGTGTATCAGTTCCACAATCTGATTCCCACACTGAATGTGGTGGAGAATATAACGCTGCCGGTTTTGATGGACCGGCGAAAGGTCAATCAGCAACGGCTCAATGAATTGTTGGCATTGTTGGGACTGGAGGAGCGAAAATATCATCTGCCCAATCAACTGTCCGGCGGTCAGCAGCAGCGTGTGGCCATTGGACGGGCTTTGATGAATGTGCCGGCGGTGATGCTGGCAGATGAGCCTACCGGCAGTCTGGACAGCAAAAACAGCTATGAGATTATGAAGCTGTTAAAGGAAAGTCATAAAAAATATCAGCAAACTTTGCTGCTGGTTACCCACGATGAATCCATTGCGCTGCAGGCGGACCGCATTATTACCATTGCTGATGGGAAGGTTGTGCGAGATGGCAGGGTGAAGCGGCCATGAATATTTTTTATAAGATTGCTTTGCGGGGAATGCAGAACAGCCGCGCCAGAACAATGGTAACCATTATAGGAGTTGCCTTATCCACAGCGTTGATTACAGCAGTGATTACCTTTGGCGTTTCGCTGCTGAACTATGCAGCGGAGGGGGCTGCGCAAAAATATGGCGCATGGCAGGGACTTTTTTGGGATGTAGATGAAGATTTTATACAAAGACAAAACAATAATGCTGCTGTTGCCCAAACTATACAGACAGAAACCGTTGGTTATGCCATGCTGCGTGGCGGTGTCAATGCTGATAAGCCCTATCTTTATATCACCAGCTTTGATGAAGAGGCTTTTGCTGCGTTGCCCATTTCCCTACTTTCCGGCAGGATGCCTGAAAATAGCAATGAAATTTTGATCGCATCTCATGTTGCTGCCAACGGCGGCGTGGAATTATCCGTTGGAGATCAACTGACTTTGGGGATTGGTCAGCGCATGGCCGGAGAACAGGTACTCAGTCAGCAGGATGCTTATGCTGCCGATGAATTGTTACAGGTGGAACAGGAACAGACCTATACAGTTGTGGGAATTTATCTGCGCCCTTCCTTTGAAGCTTACACAGCGCCGGGTTATACAGCTATCACCAAAACAGATGCAGCAACAACAGCTGATCGATTTAATTTGTTTGTAACACTGCATCAGCCCTGGCAAATTCGCTCTTATATGGCTGATACGGCAGATGGCTATGACTATAGTTTTAACAACAAGGTTTTGCGGTTTTGGGGGCTTTCGGAGGATTCTGCCGATACCATATTTAATACGCTGTTATATGCCATTGGCGGTGTTGTGCTTGCCATTGTGGTAGTTGGATCTGTCTTTTTGATATACAACGGATTCAGTATTTCCTTGAATGAGCGAATACAGCAGATTGGGATGCTGGCTTCTGTGGGCGCCACCGCCGGTCAGCTGCGAAGTGTGGTTTTGTTTGAAGGACTGTGTATTGGTCTTGTTGGGATTCCCATTGGGATTTTGCTTGGTTTGTGCGGCATGCAGATCGTTATCTGGGCTGTTGCCCAACGATTTAACGCTATTTTATATGACGGTGTTCCTTTGGTAATGCAAATTTCTATTTGGAGTATTGTGGGAACAGTTTTGCTCAGTTTGCTTACCATTTTCATATCCGCTTATATTCCAGCCGCCAAAGCGTCTAACATGCCTGTTATGGCATGTATTCGACAATCCAACGAGGCAATGCTGGATCCAAAACGTATGAATACGCCGAAATGGTTATATCGGTTCTTTGGATTAGAAGGCATGCTTGCGCTGAAAAATTTCAGACGCAATAGAAAGCAGTATGGCAGTGTTGTGCTGTCATTGGTATTGAGTGTTGTGCTTTTTGTTTCCGCCAGCGCTTTTGTATTGGATTTACGGCAAACTATGGAGCAGACGGCAGTAGCAACTACCTATGATATTGGTTTGGGAACGCAGGATATGAGCGATGCGGCCTTATTGAATTTGTATGACAGTTTGCAACAGATAAACGGCGTTTATGAGAGCGCGTATCAGGCAGTGGTCGAATATAGATGCGATATTCCTGCAGATGGATTTTCGGAACAGGCGGCTGCTATGGTTGCAGACAGGGATGTAGTAGGATTGCCAATGGAGATTCATTTTCTTGATGATGCTGCATATCAGCGGCTTTTGGCTTATGCCGGTGTTGAGCCGACCGTAGAAGATGGGCAGGGGATGCATCTGTTTGCTGTGGCCAAACTGCGGGCCGACAGTGATGCAGATACCGACAGCTATGTAGATTTGTTTAGCAGTGGATCTATTTATGCTGATATCATACCTGTAATCCATGGAGTAGCTGATGAAGAACAAGAACAGGCCGTATCAATTACGTTGGTTGAGTTGCCGCTGCCGGATATTCCGCCGACACAAAAGCAAACCAGTTATTCGGAACAACGGGAATATGTTTTTGAAGCAGTTGCGCCATGGTCACTCAAAGCGCAATTAGAGCAGGCAGGATATACAGCGGATTGCAGAGTGAACGGGATAACCTTTTGTTCTGTTCAACCATCTCAATCAGTAACGGAGATACGGCAGGTAATAACGGATGTCGGCGTTACAGACCAATATTTTCTGCTCAATTTTGCAGAGATTCTGGAAGAAAATAAAAGCTATATTTTTATTGCCAATGTATTTGCCTATACGTTTATTGTGATTATTTCGCTGATTGCAATTGCCAATGTGTTTAATACCATCTCGACCAATATGAGATTGCGTCGGCATGAGTTTGCCATGCTTCGTTCTGTGGGAATGTCTGACAGGATGTTTCACAGAATGCTGTGTTTTGAATGTTTGTTTTATGGTATGAAAGCATTGGTGTGGGGATTACCATTATCTGTTTTGGCTGCCTGGTTGATTTACAGCGGTTTGTTTTTCGGTGGGGCGGATACGATTCAGTTTATCATTCCATGGGGCAGTATGGGGATCAGTGTATGCAGTGTACTGATTGTGATAGGGGTAACCATGATGTATTCGGTGCGTAAGATGAAAACAGAAAATATTATAGACGCACTTGGTGATGCGCTGTTATAAAGAAACAGCACAGTGATGAAAACGAGATAGAGGATATTGCCAGACGGCCCAAATTGTTTCGTGTGAAAGATAGGCCAGCCTTATGCACGCAACCTAGGGAGATGTTTTGTTGCCGTTGTCGACATTGAAGCGGACAGCTGCGCAGTCTGTCTTGCCGAACTGGACGCAGTCCAAAGTGAAGCAGACTGACAAGCAGATGTCCGGTGAAGGAGGGCAGGCAACAAACAGTCTCTCGACCTTCTTTCATTATCTATTTCTGTTAGCCAATTTACGGCTAACATGGATGTTTCACGTGAAACACTCTTATTAACCAAATTTAACAGACAGCCCAAAATTAGTGTGAAAGAATGTTTCATACTAATTTTGGGCTGTCTGATTTTAGAGCCATTTGTGATTTCTACAATAATCCATTTACGATGCATTCATCTATGATGGTATCATAATCTCGTTCTGCATTTAAATCAACAACCATGGAGCGGGTAAGCTCGCCGGTTTCATATAGTAATTCAACAGCATCCCAGGCTTCTTCTGTCAGTTCATAATAAACAGCGGCCCATTCGTACCAATCTTTGGCATCGGCAAAAATATATCCTAAGAGGAATGCCTCACCACCATCATCCAGCTCTTGCGCATTTTTTTGCCAGCAAAGGTCGGGCAGCTTCGGCGATGCATGATGCCAGGTGGTTTCTCCCGATAATTGCCAGAGGCAACTGGTAACATCCTCCTGCTCTATTTCCAGTTCCAACAAACTTTGGAGCGCATCGGGAATTTGCGCATAAAAAACAGGCGCGACAGATACATCGTGATTCAAATAAGGGGACAGGCAGGACTCATGGTCAAAACATTTTAAAATCGCCCCTTCTTTGGAGAACAAAGCATAGAGATGATCTCCTCCGCCATTATCGATTTTAAAGATATCACATTGTTTTTCTTTGTTATAAGAGTAAGATACCAGACGCAGCCAGGACTCTGATTCCGGCGTAATCACAATATCCAGAATTGCTTGCTTCTTCAGCAGGTTTTTCATTTCTGTCTGTGGTATATGTTCCAGCACAAAACGCCTCCTTGTCATACAGCGTAAACTGCCGTTTTTGTATTTTGCTCTGTCGGGTAAATAGTACCATATTGACAAGATGGTTTCAATATAAATTTGACCTTATGTGTAACAATCGAAGGATCGATAACATAAAACCGTGCTTCTGATGATATATCCAATAAAAATTTGATTTTATCCTGATTGCAGAAACTGAACGAGCTGAAACAATATTTAACAACTAATGTTCCTGAAGGCATTGGTTGAATCAGGATATAAAATCTTCCACCGCTTCTTGAAAATGAAGTGGTGAGAGTTGATGCAGCGTGAAAAGATGCGCCAGTTCTTCTACAACAGTACTCTTTGTAGAAATGTCATGTATCATTGCAATCAGATGCAGCTTCCCATGTTCTTGTTGAAATGCCTGAATGCCGTAAGAAATATATTCTCCGCAGTCGGGATGTGAACAGATTTCTGAGATTGCATGGTATTCCCATTGTGTAAGTGTTTGATTGTCATTTGTTTGTTGTAGGTACAACATGTTTTTCACCATTCCTTTAGGCTGAATTTTAAAATCGTCTGGGGGAGCTGGAAGCATAACTTTTCAATCATAGAAAGTAATCTAGTATTGTATTGAATTGAAATGCAGAACAGATGCAAAATTAGATAAAACTTTACAGTTACTGATTTTAATAATAGTTCTTAGCTCTTTGATTCTGTAAATTTAATATTTTTGTAACATAAATTGCAAATGATTTAAAATATAATAACAATATGTTACTTTTTCTTGTAGCTATATGGTAAAGGTTCAGTAATCGTTTCAGCAAGGAATTTATATTCCTTTTTACAGATATAGGCAACAGGAAGTATTGTTTGGTGATACAAGAAACATTGGAGCGACTAATGGTTGATACCATAAGAGACATAAATATAAAAATTGCAAATTGAATATATAAATCAAAAGAAAGTTGTCTTTAACAAAGGAAAAACAGAGAAGGATAGATTTTATAATAGCGTTTTGTTATAATGATAAACGCAAATTTTGCGTTTTTTGTTATGAAATTTGGGAATAACGAGCGCAATAAACAGGTACAACAGATATAGATAGAAATGGAGCGTTGATATGAGATATTATTTTGCACCGTTAGAAGGGATTACCGGGTATATTTACCGCAATGCATATCAAAAATTTTTTCATAATGTAGATTGTTATTATACGCCGTTTATTGCGCCAAATAAAAATCAGTGCTTTAGCAGCAGGGAAAAAAATGATGTTTTGTCTGAACATAATCAGGGGATGTGTGTTGTGCCGCAGATTTTGACCAATCGGGCAGAAGCCTTTATTGGCACTACCAAAGCGCTTGAACAGTTGGGTTATCGCCAGGTTAACTTAAATTTGGGGTGTCCGTCTGCCACTGTGGTAACCAAGAAAAAAGGAGCTGGCTTTTTAGCAGAACTTGCCCAACTGGAACATTTTTTAGAGGATATTTTCTCCGCTGTGCCCATAAATATTTCGGTAAAAACCAGAATTGGAGTGGTGCAGCCGGAAGAGTTTACAGAGTTGTTGGATTTATACAATCAATTTCCGATAACGGAATTGATTATCCATCCGCGGGTGCAGAAAGATTTATACAATAACAAACCAAACTGGGAAATGTTTGCTTACGGTGTAGAAAACAGTAAAAATCCGATTTGCTATAACGGTGATTTGTTTTCTGTGGATGATTATCAGCGCTTTTGTCAGGCATTTCCTCAGGTAGACACCATTATGCTGGGCAGGGGGATATTGAAAAATCCGGGATTACTGGATGAAATACAGCAGCAGAAACCGTTAGATAAAAAGGTGCTGCGGCAATTTCATGATACCATCTTGCGGGGATACCAGGAAGCTTTTTCCGGAGAAAAACCGGTTTTATTTAAAATGAAGGAGATATGGAGTTATATGCTGCCAGTATTTGCAGATGGAAAACTTTACGAAAAAAAAATACAAAAGACAGGGCGTATCAGCGAATATCAAATATTGATAGAACAGCTTTTTCAGACGCCTTTGCGGCAGAGCAATTTTAATATAATATAGTAATTATTTTTGGTTCTTGAAGATGATTCTCAGCCGTTTTGTTTGCTCTTGCCAGCAAAACTACAGTTTTCTTTACAAAAAAATGGATGGATTGTTGACAAATTTGTCTTGGTTTACTAAAATTGATTAGATAAAGATTGTCAAACTGGAAAGGATTGAGAATATGTTAACCACAAGACCAAGAGGAACCAATGATTTTCTCCCTGGTGAAAGTGAAAAATGGCAATATATTGAGCAATTATGCCGTCAGGTTTGTGCGGAATATGGTTATAAAGAGATTCGTCTGCCAATATTTGAACATACAGAAGTATATCTGCGCAGTGTAGGCGAAACCAGTGATATTGTTGAAAAAGAAATGTATTCCTTTGAAGATAAAGGATTTACTCATGTTACGTTGCGTCCTGAGGGAACAGCGGGAACGGTGCGGGCTTTTTTGGAAAACAAGCTGTATGCAGATCCGCAGCCTACCAAGCTGTATTATATGGGGCCGATGTTCCGCTATGATAAACCGCAGGCTGGCCGATATCGGCAGTTTAATCAGTTTGGGGTAGAAGTGTTTGGTGCTGACCATCCTGGCATTGATGCAGAAGTGATTGCTTTGGCAGTAGAAATTTTCAAACGATTGGGTTTGACTGGTCTGACAGTGAAAGTCAATACCGTTGGTTGCGCTGATTGCCGTCCGGCCCATATGGAGGAACTGAAAGCTTATTTCCATCAATATGAAGACAAGCTTTGCGATACCTGCCGGGATCGTCTGGAACGCAATCCGCTGCGTATCCTGGATTGCAAGGAGGATGGATGTAAAGAAGTATGCAAAGGAGCGCCAACTACCATTGAAGCTGCCTGTGACAATTGCAGCAATCATTTTGCAAAACTGCAGGAATATCTCAATGCCATTGGCGTCAACTTTGAAATTGATACCAATTTGGTGCGGGGATTGGATTATTATGTACGCACCGCTTTTGAAATTGTGATTAACAGTGTGGGTTCTGCGCAGAATGCCATTGCCGGCGGAGGCCGTTATAATGGTATGCTGGCTCAGTTTGGCGGAGATGATTTACCAGGAATCGGGTTTGCCATTGGTTTGGAACGGCTTTTGCTGACCTTGAAAGAGCAGGGGATTGAATTGCCTGTCAGCAACCATCCCGATGTATATATTGCACCGCTTGGTGAAGCAGCACAGAAAGAAGCTTTTGTTTTGGCACTGCAATTGCGTAATAAAGGTATTTATACAGAAAAGGATTATCTGAACAAAAGTCTGAAAGCGCAAATGAAAGCAGCGGACAGATTTCAGGTAAAATATACAGTGATCATTGGCGACAGCGAGTTGGAAAAACAGATAGCTGTTGTCCGTGAAATGGCTACCGGGGAACAGTTTGAAGTAGCATTATCCCAGTTAGTTGATACTCTGGAAGGGAGATTAAAATAAAATGTTAAAACGTACACACAATTGTAATGATTTGCGCAAAGACCACGTAGGTCAGGAAGTGATCCTGACCGGTTGGGCGCAGAAACGTCGTGACCATGGCGGTGTTATCTTTATCGACCTGCGTGACCGTTCCGGTATTGCTCAGGTAACTGCCAGTCCGGAAACCTGCAGTGAGGAAGTATTTGCAGCGGCTGATTCTGTAAGAAGTGAATATGTGCTGGCTGTAAAAGGGACTGTGCGTCAGCGTCCGGAAGGTATGGTCAATGATAAACTGGCTTCCGGCGAAATCGATGTCGTTGCCACTGAACTGATTATCTTAAATAAGGCGAAAACACCACCATTCTATTTGACAGATGATGTGGATGTAGATGAAAATATTCGTTTAAAATATCGTTATCTGGATTTACGCCGTCCGGAAATGAAAAATAATATTATCCTGCGCCATCGTGTTGTAAAAGCAATGCGGGACTACATGGATGAACAGGGATTTTTAGAAATCGAAACACCAATTCTGCAGAAGAGTACACCGGAAGGTGCTCGTGACTATCTGGTGCCAAGCCGTGTGCATGAAGGCGAATTTTTTGCGCTGCCCCAGTCTCCGCAGCAGTTTAAACAGCTGCTGATGGTAGCCGGTATGGAACGGTATTTCCAGATCGCCCGCTGCTTCCGTGATGAAGATTTGCGTGCCGACCGTCAGCCGGAATTTACCCAGCTGGATATGGAATTATCTTTTGTAGATGAAGAAGATATCATGACATTGAATGAAGGTTTGATTAAACATATCTTTAAAGTAGCATTGGATCGCGATATCCCAACACCATTCCGCAGAATGACCTGGGACGAAGCTATGAACAAATACGGTTCTGATAAACCGGATCTGCGTTTTGGCTTAGAAATGGTAGATTTGAGCGATATCGCTGATGGCTGCGGTTTCAAAGTATTTGCGCAGACTGTTGCCAATGGCGGTGTGGTAAAAGCAATCAATGCCAAAGGCGGCGTACACAAACTGTCTCGTCGTGACATTGATGCGCTGACCAAATATGTGGCAATCTACGGTGCAAAAGGATTGGCATATTTCCAGATTAGTGATGAAAACGAAGTAAAATCTCCACTGCTGAAATTCTTGAGCGAAGAAGAAGTAAAAGCGATCTTCGACCGCGTTGGTGCAGAACCGGGGGATATTATCTTCTGTGTGGCAGATAAATTCCTGACTACCTGCGACAGCTTAGGTCATTTGCGTCTGGAACTGGGCAGACGTTTTGACTTGATTGATGAAGATGAATTGAATTTCTTATGGGTAACCGAATTCCCATTGTTAGAATGGGATGAAGAAACACAGCGTTACTATGCAATGCACCATCCATTCACTTGCCCAATGCTGGAAGATGTGCCTCTGATGGAAACCGACCCTGGCAAAGTAAGAGCTCGTGCTTATGATATGGTACTGAACGGTGTAGAAGTCGGCGGCGGCAGTATCCGTATTCATGACGGCGAATTACAGGAAAAAATGTTTAAATTACTGAATATGGCTCCGGAAGAGTATAACGAACAGTTCAGCGGTTTGCTGACTGCATTCCAGTTTGGCGCGCCACCACATGGCGGTTTGGCTTTTGGGGTTGACCGTTTATTGATGCTGATGGCAAAACGAGACACCATTCGTGATGTAATTCCGTTCCCAAAAACACAGAGCGCAATGGATGTGATGATGGAAGCACCATCTCCGGTTGCCGATGCGCAGTTGCATGAATTGCATATTAAACTGGATATTAAAAAGTAGGCTGGAAAGTTCTGGTTGATTTTTGTTGCGTTGTACTTCAATATACAAAAAAATAAATGTGTTTAAAACATAATGGATGATTGAATCTGATTATATTAAATGGAGCTGCTGCGCCGGGTTGATTCCGGTAAAGTAGCTCCATTTTTGCAGGTACACCTTCGTTCAATTGTGATACAATAAAAAACAGCTAAATAAATTTCATTTATATAAAAATCAAAAAATAGTACTGTGCCAATTGCAATAAATGTAGTATAATCATAATAATATGTGACATAATTCAATAAATGTGACAATAATTCTAGGAGGTACCAAGGATGCAAAAATTTAAACGTGTATTGGTAGCAAATCGTGGAGAAATCGCGATTCGCGTGTTCCGTGCCTGTCGTGAACTGGGAATTCGCAGCGTGGCAGTTTATTCAGAGGAAGATAAAAACTCTCTGTTCAGAACACTGGCTGACGAATCTTATCAGATTGGTAAGGGCAAATCACCGGTTGATGCTTATTTGAGCATTGGTGAAATTATTGAACTGGCAAAAGCAAAGGCGGTTGATGCCATTCATCCAGGCTATGGCTTCTTGTCTGAAAATGCTGATTTCGCAAAGCAATGTGAAGAAGCAGGAATTGCGTTCATTGGGCCTACCCATGAAATGATGAACGCTTTGGGCGATAAAATTCAGTCCAAAATTGTAGCTACATCTGTTGGCGTACCAACCATTCCTGGGGTAGAAAAAGCTGCTGAAAATGAAGAAGAAGTGCAGGAATATGCTAAAGTATGCGGATACCCGCTGATTTTAAAAGCATCTGCCGGCGGTGGCGGACGCGGTATGCGTATTGTACGGAATGAAAAAGACCTGCTGCAGGAATACAGAAGTGCAAAAAGCGAAGCGAAAAAAGCGTTCGGGATTGACACTGTTTTCGTAGAAAAATATATTGAAAATCCAAAACATATCGAAGTTCAGGTACTGGGTGACAAACATGGCAACCTGGTACATCTGTTTGAACGTGACTGCTCCATTCAGAGACGTCATCAGAAAGTAATTGAATTTGGTCCTGCATTATGTCTGACCGAAGAACAGCGCCAGGCGATCTGCGGCGATGCTTTGAAAATTGCAGGTTCTGTACAGTATCGCGGTGCAGGTACTGTAGAATTTTTGGTAGATGCAACCGGACAGCACTATTTTATTGAAATGAATCCTCGTATTCAGGTAGAACATACTGTATCTGAAATGATTACCGGAATTGATATCGTACAGGCGCAGATTTTGGTAGCAGAAGGGTATCCTTTAAATTCTGATGAAATTAACATCAAATCTCAGGATGATGTAAAAGCAAACGGATATGCCATTCAGTGCCGTATTACCACTGAAGATCCAGCCAATAACTTTGCACCGGATACCGGTATTATTGATGTATATCGTTCCAGTTCCGGCAATGGGATTCGTCTGGATGGCGGCAACGCATTCACCGGCTCTGTAATCAGTCCGTATTATGACAGTCTGCTGGTAAAAGTAATTGCTCATAGCAGAACCTTTAATGATACTGTAAACAAAGCATTGCGTGCTTTAAAAGAAACCAATATCAAAGGGGTAAAAACCAATATTGGTTTTATTATGAATGTATTGAATCATGAAGATTTCCGCAATGGTAAATGCGATACCAACTTTATTGCAAAAACACCGGAATTGTTTACTGCCAATAAAAAAGGCGATAAAGAATTAAAATTGCTGAAATTCCTGGGTGAAAAAGTTGTAAACGAAACAAAAGGTGTAAAACCTAAATTTGACGTACCACGTGTACCGGCCAGCTACACTGTACCATCCGATTTAACTGGTACAAAACAGTATCTGGATGCGCACGGTCCAGAAAAACTAGCTAAATGGGTACTGGAACAGAAAAAACTGTTATTGACAGATACCACATTCCGTGATGCACATCAGTCCCTGATGGCTACTCGTGTACGTACCAGAGATATGAACCTGATTGCAGATGCTACATCTGTAATTGAAAAAGATGCATTCTCTCTGGAAATGTGGGGCGGTGCTACATTTGACGTTGCTTATCGGTTCCTGAAAGAATCTCCATGGGAAAGATTAGACGTTCTGCGTGCTAAAATTCCTAATGTGATGTTCCAGATGTTGCTGCGCGGCGCCAATGCTGTAGGTTACAAAAACTATCCGGACAATGTAATCCGCGCGTTCGTAAAAGAAGCTGCCGAAGCAGGTATTGATGTATTCCGTATTTTCGACTCTCTGAACTGGCTGAAAGGTATGGAAGTGTCCATCGACGAAACTCTGAAACAGAACAAAGTCTGTGAAGCTTGCCTGTGCTACACCGGCGACATCATGGATGCTTCTCGTGATAAATATACTCTGGAATACTATGTGAAAAAAGCAAAAGAACTGGAAAGAACCGGTACGCACATTCTGGGTATTAAAGATATGTCCGGCCTGCTGAAACCAGCTGCTGCCAGAAAACTGATCAGCACTTTGAAACAGGAAATCGGTATTCCAATTCATCTGCACACCCATGATACCACCGGTAATGGTGTAGCAACCGTTCTGGCTGCTTCCGAAGCTGGTGTGGATATTGCTGACTGCGCAATCAATGCTATGGCAGGTTTAACCAGCCAGCCAGCTCTGAACTCCATCGTAGCTGCACTGGAAAATACCGAACGGGAAACTGGTATGTCTGTTGATGATCTGCAGAAAGTATCTGATTACTGGGCAGCAGTACGTCCTGTATACGGTGGTTTTGAATCCGGTCTGAAAGCAACCAATGCAGAAATTTATAAATATGAAATTCCTGGCGGTCAGTATTCCAACCTGAAAGCCCAGGTTGAAAGCTTTGGTCTGGGTCATAGATTTGATGATGTGAAGAAAATGTATCGCGATGTCAATCTGATGCTGGGCGACATTGTAAAAGTTACTCCATCTTCCAAAGTAGTTGGTGACCTGACCATCTTCATGATTCAGAATGATCTGACACCAGAAAACATTTATGATAAAGCAAAAGGTATGGACTTCCCTGACTCTGTAGTGTCTTACTTTGAAGGGATGATGGGTCAGCCGGAAGGCGGTTTCCCAGAAGCGCTGCAGCAGCTGGTACTGAAAGGCAAACCAGCCATTACCTGCCGTCCTGGCGAATTGCTGCCACCAGATGACTTTGATGCAATTAAGAAACATCTGGATGAACAGTTTGGTATTGATGCAGACATGAAACAGGTAATGAGTTACTGCATGTATCCAAAAGTATATGAAGATTATCTGGAAGCAAAACTGGATAACGGTGAATTCGTTCATATGGGCAGTGATGTATTCTTCCACGGCATCACCGAAGGTGAAACCTGTGAAATCGCTCTGAGCGAAGGTAAAATCCTGGTAACCAAACTGGTTGAAATCCGTAAACCAGACATGGAAGGTTTCCGCGAATTGATTTTTGAAGTAAATGGCAACAGAAGAACTGTAAAAATTCTGGATAAAGCTGCTAAATCTGTAGCAACCGTTTCTTCCACCGTTATGGCTGACGAAAACAACCCTAACGAAGTTGGCGCTAACATTCCAGGTACTCTGATGAAATTGTTAGTAAAAGCTGGCGATGAAGTAAAAGAAAACGAACCAATCGCTGTACTGGAAGCTATGAAAATGGAAACAAATGTACTGGCTACTGCAACCGGTAAAATTGGCAAAATTAATGTAACAGAAGGACAGCAGGTAGTTGCTGGCGAATTGATTGCAACAATTGAATAGTCGATATGTGTATTGCTGTTTTGTATAAGCGGTGAATATATTAGAAAATGTATAAAAAGGCCGGTAGATTATTACCGGCCTTTTTGTTTTGTCAAAATAGATGCATATTTTTTGCATATTTGCATAAAACGAATAAAATATGATTATTGATAGACTTTTTTTAATATCTTAACAAATTCTTAGCGGAGGTTAAGAATACATACTGTAAGAAAGAAGAACGTGTAATATGGTTTACCACTGTCTTTGTACCAACTGGTGATTTTTACTATAGGTCGTAAACAGGCATAAATAAATTTTTTGTTTAAAAAACAATAGAAGCAGGGAAGAAACAGTATCTCCTTTTTTGTGACAAAATGAACGATTTGTCAGTTGAGTTTTGAAAATGCTTTCGGTATAATATTAAAAGTATGAACATAAGAATATTCTGGAATCCATAATAGAGGTGGAAATATGTATAAGGTAGGAATTGATGTGGGCTCCACTACAATCAAGTGTGTTGTATTGGATGAAACGCATAATATTGTGTACAAATCATATCGTCGCCATCGGGCGATGATAAAGGAGAAGGTGACTGAACTTGTGCAGATGATTCAAAACGATATTCTGCAGGGTGAAACGGCCAGCTTGGCCTTAACAGGTTCGGCTTCTTTGGGGCTGGCAGAATATTTTAAAATTCCATTTGTGCAGGAAGTTGTAGCCACCCAGATTGCAGTAGAACAATATCCGGAAACGGTAGATGTGGTGATTGAGCTTGGCGGTGAAGATGCTAAGATTTTATTTTTAACAAACGGTGTAGAGGTGCGTATGAATGGCACCTGTGCCGGCGGTACGGGTGCCTTTATTGATCAGATGGCTGTTTTGCTGGATGTTTCTGTAGAGGAAATGGATAAACTGGCTTTGCGGGCAGAGCGGATTTATCCCATCGCGTCCCGTTGCGGTGTATTTGCCAAAACCGATGTACAGCCATTATTAAACCAGGGCGCCAGCAAAGAAGATGTGGCTGCCAGCATTTTTCATGCGGTTGTAAACCAGACCATCGGCGGTTTGGCACAGGGCCGTGAATTAAAAGGAAAAATGATGTTTTTAGGCGGTCCCTTAACCTTTTTAAAAGGATTGCAAAAAAGTTTTGTGGAAGTGCTGCAGCTGGATCAAAATACGGGTATTTTTCCGGAAAATGCCCAATATTATGTTGCCTATGGCGCGGCGTTGTATGCTGCCAATGAACAGCCTTCTGATTTTGCAGCGCTGACGCAGCAGATGCAGATTGCAGGCGAACTCAAACAATATGACAGTGAGTTGCCGGCTTTGTTTTCCACCCAGGAGGAATACGAACAGTTTCGGCAGCGGCATGAGCGGGCTGTTATTCCAGAGGGAAAACTGGAAGGGTATACAGGAAAGGTAACCATTGGCATTGATGCAGGTTCTACAACAGTTAAGCTGGTTGTAGTTGGCGAGCAGGATGAAATTTTATTTCGTAAATATATGTTGAGTAATGGAAAACCGGTTGAACTGGTGCGGGAAACCTTGCAGGAAATTTATCAAACAAATCCCCAACTGCATATCATTGGCAGCGCAGCTACCGGGTATGGGGAAGAATTGGTGAAAAATGCTTTTTCGCTGGATGACGGTCTGGTGGAAACAGTGGCCCATTTAACAGCAGCGCAGAAAATGATGCCGGAAGTGGATTTTATTATTGATATCGGCGGACAGGACATGAAATGCTTTAAAATTCGGAATCATGTGATTGATACCATCTTTTTGAATGAAGCATGTTCCTCCGGCTGCGGTTCCTTTATCTCTACCTTTGCTACTGCATTGGGGTATTCAGTCAAAGATTTTGCAGCGTTAGGTCTGTTCGCTAAGCATCCGGTAGATTTGGGTTCCCGCTGTACCGTTTTTATGAATTCCTCTGTGAAACAGGCGCAAAAAGAAGGAGCAGAAATTGAAGATATTTCTGCAGGGCTTTCTATCAGTGTTGTAAAAAATGCTTTGTACAAAGTAATTCGTGCAACCACGGCAGAAAGTTTAGGCAAGCATATTATTGTGCAGGGCGGTACTTTTTTGAATGATGCCATTTTGCGTGCCTTTGAACAGGAAGTTGGTGTGGAAGTCATTCGGCCTAACCTGGCAGGGTTGATGGGCGCTTATGGCGCAGCATTGTATGCCAGAGCTCTGGACTTGGAACAGTCGCAGATATTAGATGCAGCAGGGCTGGAACATTTTTACCATGAGACCACAGAACGGGTTTGCCAGTTGTGCGGCAATCACTGCAAACTGACGGTGAATCAATTCAACAATAATCGAGAGCTGATTGCAGGCAATCGTTGTGAACGGCCGATAAAAAGTCAGGATAAAAACTTTGTCAATATAACGTACAATGCCTATCGCTATAAACGGGAACAGATTTTAAAACGCAAAAGTGAAAAAGGCAAACGGGGGCGCATTGGTCTTCCGATGGGGCTGAATCTATATGAAAATTATCATTTCTGGCATCCGATTCTGACCAAATTGGGGTATGAGGTAGTACGCGCGCCTTTTGGCAGTAGAGAGTTATTTTTGGAAGGACAGGCAACCATCCCGTCTGACACCGTCTGTTATCCTGCCAAAATGATGCACGGCAGTGTGATGCATTTGATTCAAAAACAAGGCATCAACAAAATCTTTTATCCTTGTATGCCATATAATTTTGATGAAAAAATCAGCGGCAATCATTATAATTGTCCGGTGGTGGCTTACTATCCCGAAGTGCTGTCTGCCAATATGACAGCGCTGCAGGAAGTCCGTTTTATGAAAAATTATCTGGGGCCGCATAACGAAAAGCATTTTGTGGCTAAGCTTGCAGAAGCCTTTCAGCAGGATCACGTAACCCGGAAAGAAGCCAAAGAGGCTGCCGCTCTTGGCTACCAGCAGCAGGAAGCTTATCTGAAAGATTTGAAACGATACGGCAAAGAGGCCATTCAATATGCCCGGCAGCATCATCTGCCTATTATTGTGCTGGCAGGACGGCCATATCATGTGGACCCGGAAATTAATCATGGCATTGACCAGCTGATTACCAGCTATGGGGCAGTGGTCATTTCTGAGGATTGTTTGCCGTTAGCTTCCAGTCGTTTTTATACCAAGGTGCTGAACCAGTGGACCTACCATGCTCGTTTGTATAATGCAGCCCATTATATCAGCCAGCAGGAGGATATGTATCTGGTGCAGATGGTATCCTTTGGGTGCGGTCTGGATGCTATTACTACTGATGAAGTGCGGGATATCTTGGAAGAGAACGGAAAATTATATACACAAATCAAAATAGATGAAATTAACAATCTGGGAGCAGTAAAAATCCGGCTGCGCAGCTTGTTTGCTGCCATTAACCAAAAGAAAAGAGCAAAGGGGTGACGGATACATGGCCAAATTGGAATATGATAAAAACGGACGATTGATGTTTACCAAGGAAATGAAAGAAGAATATACCATTTTAGTGCCCATGATGTTGCCTATTCATTTTTCTATGCTGCGAGCTATTTTTCAGTATGAAGGATATCATATGGAGGTACTGGAAACGCAAAACAGCAATATTATTCAAATGGGGCTGAAATATTGCCACAATGATATTTGCTATCCGGCGCAGCTGACCATTGGGCAGCTGATGGACGCTTTGCAGAGCGGTAAATATGACAAACATAAGGTAGCGGTGATGTTGTCCCAGACAGGGGGCGGCTGCCGTGCGTCCAACTATGTCAGCTTGCTGCGCAAAGCTTTGCAGAAAGCAGGGTTGGAGTATGTGCCGGTTGTTTCTATCAATTTCAGCGGTTTAGAAGACAATCCGGGTTTTGTTATTACTAAAAATATGATTTACAAAATGGCAAATGCGGTTATTTATGGTGATTTACTGATGTGCCTGCATAATCAGACCATGCCCTATGAAAAAGAACCCGGTGCTTCCCAGTATCTTGTAGATCATTTTACAAAAATGTTAAATCAAGATTTTTCAAAAGGGGAAAGCATGGGGCCGAGAGCCATCCGTAAAAAGATGGATGAAATTGTGTCTGCCTTTGCCAAAGTGCCTGTCCATAAAAAGGATAAGGTCAGAGTGGGTATTGTGGGAGAAATTTATGTAAAATTTGCGCCGCTGGGAAATAATAATTTAGAAGCATTTCTGTTAAAAGAAAATGCAGAACCGGTTGTCCCCGGTTTGTTGGATTTTTTGCTGTACACCATCGATACAGGAATTGAAGATTATATCCGCTATGGCGGCAAGTTGATTAAACCTGTAATTACCGGTTATTTGCTGAAATTGTTTGGCGGTATTCAGAAAGACATGATCAAGGCCATTGAAAAAGCTGGTTGTTTCCACGCACCATCATCTTTTAGCCGAACCAAGGAGTTGGCCAAGGGCGTGATTGATTACGGTGTAAAAATGGGTGAAGGCTGGTTATTGACCGCAGAAATGATGGCGCTGATTGATGAAGGCGTCAATAATATCGTTTGCACCCAGCCTTTCGGTTGCTTACCAAATCATGTGTGCGGACGGGGGATGATGCGTCGGATTAAAACCATGCATCCAGATGCCAATATTGTGGCAATTGATTACGATGCCAGCGCTACCAGAGTGAACCAGGAAAATCGTCTAAAATTAATGCTGGCTACAGCTCGTCGGCAGCATCAGACTGTATAAAAAACGCTACAAAGTCCATATGATTTGCTGTATGACTACATTGTCCAATCAATTATAAAACTGAAATTTTTGCCAGTGGGCACCATACTTTGCCTGCTGGCAATTTTTATGCTGTGTGTAAATGGGATTTGTGTTATACTAAAGTCAGAAATCAGAAAGGGGAGGCGCATCATGGGCGTACAATTCTCGAAATGTTATGTGTGTAAGTATTTTATTTCTGGCGGCGAATTAGAACAATTTAAATGTCAGGCCTACCCGGACGGCATTCCGGCAGATATTGTTCTGGGAAAAACTAATCATGACCGACCGTTAGAAGGGGATCATGGTTTTCAGTATCGGAATATTTTTGATGCCGATGCTGATCAATAAGTTTATTTACCTACGCATAAAAATATTATGATTGTTTGCCAATACGTTATCTTTATCTGATGTTAGAGGTAGCGGAAACATGTTTGGTGTGAGCGTTGAGTGGTCGGCTTGTCCTATCTTTGCCTATCCCTCAGCGCTTCGGACATTTTATTGACTGTCTATCTTAGTCAGACTGCGTCTGCCACGATTTAGACAGTCTGCAAAAATGACCGCCGTAATTCGGAATTTTGGCAAAAGATAGGCCAGCCTTATGTACGCAACTTAGGGAGATGTTTTGTTGCCGTTGTCGACATTGAAGCGGACAGATGCGCAGTCTGTCTTGCTGAACTGGACGCAGTCCAAAGTGAAGCAGACTGACAAGCAGATGTCCACTGAAGGAGGGCAGGCAACAAACAATCTCCCGACAATGGAACATTGCAAAACAAAATTGTTTCACATGAAACACTCTTATTAACCAAAAATAATAAATAAACAGGAGGAAAAAGATGGATCAAAAAAAAGGCCTTATGCCAATCGTGTTATTATTGATAGTTTGTACGGTACTGTCTTTGTGGGTGTGGAAAACAGTGCCCGCCCAATCAGAAGCAAAAGGAACGCCTGCAGAGATGGAGCTGGAGCAATTTGATCTACAACTGCTGTTGGCCGAAGGAAAACCTGTGCTGATCGATATTAGCTCTGACAGCTGTCCCTATTGTGTCATTATGGAGCCGGAACTGGCAGAAGCTTACCGCCAGAATAAAGAAACTGCCGTTATTCGGGTACTGAATGTGGACGAACAGTTAGAAGCAGCGATACAATTGCAAACACAAATTCCGGTGCAGTTTCGCGCAACGCCCATGCAGATTTTCATCAATGGCGATGGAACGCCTTATCAGCCCAGTGAAGCGGTTTTAAATCAAATTGCGTTTTTATATTATAGAGAAAAAGGAACAGAACGGCATCTGTCCACTGTTCATGAAGGTATGCTGACTGCAGAACAAATGACGTTGATTTTGCAGGATATGGAGCGTGCGCTATGGTAGAGAGTTTGCTGGAACAACTATCAGGGTTATTGGGACAAAGCGGATGGTTGGCGCCTTTACTGGCCTTTGCGGCTGGTATACTGACTTCAATCAGTCCCTGTTCATTGTCCATGCTGCCCTTGATCATTGGTTATGTGGGCGGGGGCAAAGCGGAAGGGCGCCGTGCTTTTGGACTATCCCTTATCTTTGCCTTGGGTACAGCTATTACCATAACGGTTTTGGGCGTGGCAGCGGCGTTGGCTGGTCATTTAATATCCGCTGCCGGACAATGGTGGTATTGGATAGCCGGTATTTTAATGATTCTGATGGCCTTGCAAATCTGGGAAATTTACACCTTTGTGCCGTCCTCTTCGTTATTAGGCAAGAGTAAGCTGCGGGGCTATGCCGGCGCATTGCTTGCCGGATTGCTGAGCGGACTGTTTGCTTCTTCCTGCGCAACCCCTGTGTTAATGGCGCTGCTAACGGTTATCGTCAGTCTGGATCAGTTATCCTGGGGTATTGTGCTGCTGTTCTGCTATGCGCTGGGAAACGGACTCTTGATTGTGATACTGGGCACTTCCTTAGGCGCAGTGCAGCAGATGAAACACAGCAGCCGATATGTAGCATTCAGCACCATCAGCCGAATTATGATGGGAACGGTAATATTATTGCTTGGTTTCTGGTTTTTATATCTTGGATTTTAAGTGGTACAGGAATATCTGGTAATTTTTTCTTGTATCACTTTTTGCTTGAAAACTAGATGCGGACTTGTTATAATATTAAAAATAAGACAATGAAAACCTTTAAGTCGGTCCTGTGAGGCGGGCAAGGTAAACACATGATATAAGATACAGACAGGAGATTCAGGTGTCTGTATGTTTTATACTGTCATTTTACCGGGCCGGACTGTGTCCGGTTTTTTTATTGTCTGTCCGGCGGCAGCCGGAAAAAGTTTCTGCCATCGGGAGTCAAGAGATTCCGGATTGAATCATTTCAAGGAGGTAGGAGTATGCCAATTGCAAAGAAAGACCTGATTCATCTCAGTGATTTAACCGTTGAAGAAATCTGGCAGGTTTTAGATACTGCGCGGGAAATGAAACAGGTTTTAACCAGAGACGATAAAAAGCATCCTGTATTGCGGGGACGTTCTGTGATCAACCTGTTTTATGAAAACAGTACGCGGACCAGATCTTCGTTTGAATTTGCCGGAAAATATCTGGGGGCTGATGTTGTCAATATCAATACCAGCAGCAGCAGTGTGATGAAAGGGGAATCCTTAAAGGATACCGCGCTGACCTTAGACCGTATGGCGCCGGACGTAATTGTTATGCGTCATGGCTGCAGCGGCGCTCATGAAATTTTAGCCCGTCATGTAAAAGCCAGAGTAATCAATGCCGGTGATGGTGCCCATCAGCATCCTACCCAGAGTTTATTAGATTTATTGACAATAGTGGAACATAAACAATCTTTAGAAGGCTTGAAAATTGCCATTGTGGGAGATATTCTGCACAGCCGCGTGGCCCGTTCTGACTTATGGGGATTTCAGGCGTTGGGCGCGGAGGTTACCCTGTGTGCACCGCCAACTTTGATGCCGGCAAAAGTAGCGCAGCTGGGAGTAAAAGTAACATACAATATGGATGAAGCAGTGCGGGATGCCGATGTTATCGTTATGCTGCGGATTCAGCTGGAACGGCAGAAAAGCGGCATGTTCCCGTCTATTCGCGAATATGCTGCATTCTATGGATTAAATGCGCAGCGTCTGCAGCTTGCCAAACCCGATTGTCTGGTAATGCACCCAGGCCCCATTAACCGCGGTGTAGAAATTACGCCGGAAGTGGCTGACGGCGTACAGGCTGTAATCGAAGAACAGGTCAATAATGGTCTTGCAGTGAGAATGGCGTTATTGTCCATCATGGGAGGTGTATCCAAATGATTTTACTGAAAAATGGTCATGTAGTGGATCCTGCTCAAAATTGGGACGGCGTTGCAGATATTTTAATTGACGGACAGGTGATTCAGGCGGTGGGCCCCAATTTACAGGCGGCAGATGCCCAGGTTATTGATCTGGAAGGAAAAGTGGTTATGCCTGGATTTATTGATATGCATGTACATTTGCGGGAGCCTGGCCGTGAAGATAAAGAAACAGTGCTGACAGGTACACAGGCTGCCATTCACGGCGGTTTTACCTCCATTGCCTGTATGCCCAATACCACACCGGTAGCGGATAATGAAGCCATTGTGGAAGCTGTCTTATATAAAGCGCAGAAAGCAAATCTGGCAGATGTATATCCCATTGCCTGCATTACCAAAGGGCAAAAGGGAGAAGAATTAACAGAAATGCTGCTGCTTCATCAGGCCGGTGCTGTTGCGTTCAGTGATGACGGACGGACTGTGCAGCACAGCGGGGTGATGCGCCGCGCTATGGATTACAGCAAAGCGTTGGATGGATTGCTGATTTCTCACTGTGAGGATGAAGATTTGCTGGGCAGCGGCGTGGTTAATGAAGGAATCATTAGTACCGAGCTGGGCCTGGCGGGTATTCCCAACGAAGTGGAAGATTTGGTGATTGCCCGGGATTTGATGCTGGCCAAACTGACCGGCTGCCGGATTCACATTGCCCATGTAAGCACAGCAGGCGGTGTGAAAATGATCGCCAGAGCAAAGGCCGATGGCGTGCGGGTAACAGCAGAAGCAACCCCCCATCATCTGTGCTTGACTGAAGAAGCCGTACGGGGGTATGATACCAATACCAAAGTGAATCCGCCGTTGCGTACAGAAGCAGACAGAGAAGCTTTGTGGAATGGTCTGAAAAACGGTGTGATTGACTGCATTGCCACCGATCATGCGCCGCACACCATTCAGGAAAAAGAAGTGGAATACGCTTATGCCGCTAATGGCATCAGCGGTTTGGAAACAGCGGTGCCGTTGATCTGGACAAATTTTGTAGCGACCGGTAAAATGACATGGGCAGAACTGGCGCTGGCTATGAGTAAACGTCCGGCAGATATTTTGGGCATTGACAAAGGTACTTTGCAGGCTGGAAAAATTGCTGATATCGTTGTCATTGATCCGGAAAGCGAAAAAACAGTGGAAAAATCCCGGTTTTATTCCAAAGGCAAAAACACGCCGTTCCAGGGGATGCAGCTGAAAGGCTGGCCTGAAATGGTACTCAAGGACGGACGGATTGTATTAAAACAAGGGGTATTATGTTAAGAGGAGTGAAACGGAGCCATGAATGAAAAATTAATCGTTGCATTGGACTACGCTTATGAAAATGAAGCCCGTGATCTGGTCAGTCAGCTGGATGATGCGGTCAGCTATTACAAAGTTGGTTTGGAATTGTTTTTAAATACCAGAGGCAGTATCATTGATTATCTGAAGCATTGCGGCAAAAAAGTGTTTTTGGATTTAAAATTTCATGATATTCCCAATACAGTGGCGCAGGCTGCTGCCTGGGCAGCATCTTTCGGGGTAGATATGTTTACACTGCATGCTTCCGGCGGCGCAGAAATGATGCGCACCAGTGTGGATACTGTAAATGATATCTGCGATAAATTGAATGTAAAAATGCCACAGATGGTTGGCGTTACCATTTTGACCAGCTTTGATGAAGAAGGCATTGCGCGGGTAGGATATAAAGACAACATCGCCAATACCGTATTAAATCTGGCAAGATTGTGTCAGGAATCGAACATGCGCGGTATCGTCTGCTCTCCCCATGAAGTAGCTGAAATCAAAAAAGTTTGCGGACAGGACTTTTTGACAGTATGCCCGGGGATTCGTCCGGTTTGGGCAGCCAAAGGCGACCAGAAACGTATTACCACACCATCTGATGCCATTAAAATTGGCGTTGACTATATGGTAGTAGGGCGTCCTATTACCAAAGCAGATAATCCAAGAGAAGCAGCATTAAAAATTGTAGAAGAAATCGGAGGCGTTACAAAATGAGTTTAAGTTATGATGAAACCTTGGCAATTTTAAAAGAAACCGGAGCGCTGAAAGAAGGTCATTTTCGTTTGACATCCGGTCTGCACAGCGACCATTATGTGCAGTGTTCCCAGCTGTTAAAATATCCTCGCATTGCCGAAAAGGTGTGCAGCGCACTGGCTGAAAAATTTGCAGACAACAAACCTGATGTGGTAATCGGGCCTGCCATCGGCGGCATTCTGGTTGCTTATGAAGTTGCGCGGGCATTAGATGTACCGGCTATGTTTGCAGAACGGCAGGATGGCGTTATGACACTGCGCCGCGGTTTTACCGTAGAACCGGGACAAAAAGTATTGATTACCGAGGACGTATTTACAACAGGCGGGTCTGCGCAAGAAGTAGTAGAACTGGTACAAAGTATGGGCGGCGATGTGATTGCAGCCGGTTCTATCATTGACCGTACCGCAGGCAATACTGTTAAATTAAAAGTACCATTCCAGTCCTTAATTAAATTTGAATTCCAGACTTATGACCCGGAAGTTTGCCCAATGTGTAAACAGGGTATTCCAGCTGTGAAACCAGGCAGCAGACCGGAAAAAAAATAATCAATGCAGTAAACGATATGCTGGTATGATCCATATGGTTCTAACTAAGGATAAAGAATGGATTGCTGCATCAACGGAAAAAGTTAGCTTTGGGAGAGAAATCTCTTAAGGCTAACTTTTTTTGTTGCAAAAAAGAGTGAATGCTCATTATGAGTGGATGGTGTAAAGTTTTTGTAGAAGATTATGATAAATAAATTTGGTCAAGTGTAAAGAACATGACGCTTTATCGGGCAATATCTGTTGCAGCGTCCACACGCTGCTCTGGGCAGTAGCTGCACGTATTTTTGTCGCTATGGACTGCGTCCAGCTCCATAAAATACCCTTGCTACAGTCCATCCAGAGGTGGACTTTCTGCAAAGATATTGCCCTCTTGAGGGTTTGGGAAAGGTCAATGTAAATGGAGGAAAGGTATATGCTGATAAAAAAGGGATTGTAGTTCCGTAAGGTGCTGCCTTTTCTTTCTGACAGTCAATTTACACTAGCTATTATTAGTGGAATTATTCGACAAAAATCAACAGTCTTGATATAATGATAAATTAAGAAGAGACAATTATTTTTAATTATTGCAGAGAAAAGAGAGGATTTATTATGGCTGAAAAAAGCACTGCCAACATTGGCTTTGAAAAACAAATATGGAATGCTGCTTGCGTGCTGCGTGGCAATTTAGATGCATCGGAATATAAAAGTGTTGTGTTAGGGTTAATCTTTTTGAAATATATTTCTGACCGTTTTGAAGATAAATATCATGAACTGGTGGAGGAAGGCGATGGTTTTGAGGAAGATGTGGATGAGTACACTTCTGAGGGTATTTTCTTTGTTCCTGCTGGCGCGCGATGGAGCGAGATCGCTGCCAAAGCGCACACTCCTGAAATTGGAATGGTGATTGATGATGCTATGCGTGCCATTGAAAAAGAAAACAAACGCTTGAAAGACATTCTGCCTAAAAACTTTGCCCGCCCAGAGTTGGACAAGCGCCGTTTGGGCGATGTGGTTGACCTGTTCACCAACATTGAGATGATTGAACACGGCAGCGAAAAAGATGTTCTTGGTCGCACTTATGAATACTGCCTGTCTATGTTTGCGGAGCAGGAAGGGAAACGCGGCGGTGAGTTTTTTACACCATCCTGTGTAGTTCGCACTTTAGTAGAAGTGTTGCAGCCATTTAAAGGCCGTGTATATGACCCTTGCTGCGGCAGTGGCGGTATGTTTGTGCAGTCTGCAAAATTTGTGGAAAACCACAGCGGCAATATCAGCAATATTTCCATCTATGGACAGGATTCTAACCCTACCACATGGAAGATGGCGCAGATGAACTTGGCAATCCGTGGCATTGAGCCAGATTTGAGCACTTATGCAGCAGATACCTTCTTGGATGACCGCCACCCAACACTTCGTGCAGACTATATTTTGGCAAATCCTCCATTTAACTTATCTGACTGGGGTGCAGACCAATTAAGAGATGATGTGCGCTGGCAGTATGGTATGCCGCCTGCTGGCAATGCCAACTTTGCATGGTTGCAGCACATGATTTATCATTTAGCACCTGCAGGGAAAATTGGCATGGTACTGGCGAATGGTTCTCTGTCCTCACAGTCCGGTGGAGAAGGGGAAATCCGTAAAAATATTATCAATGCAGATTTAGTGGAATGTATTGTAGCTATGCCTACGCAGTTGTTCTATACAACTCAGATTCCGGTTTCCTTATGGTTCTTAAATAAACAAAAGAAGCAGACAGGCAAAACACTGTTCATTGATGCTCGCAAAATGGGCACCATGGTAAGCCGTAAGCTGCGGGAACTAACCGATGAAGATATTGCGAAAATCGCTGATACTTACAGTGCTTTTGTAGATGGTACCTTGGAAGATGTAAAAGGCTTCTGCGCTGTTGCCGATACAGAAGAAATTGCCAAACAAGATTATATCTTAACCCCAGGCCGTTATGTGGGTATTGAGGAACAGGAAGATGATGGGGAACCATTTGAAGAAAAAATGAGCCGTTTGACCAGTGAATTGTCTGATTTATTTGCCAAATCCCATGCGTTAGAAGATGAAATTCGGAAGAACTTGGGGGCGATTGGATATGAAGTGTAAGTTATCAGAGATTGCGCTGTTTAATCCTACAGAATCTCTCAAAAAAGGAACTTGGGCAAAAAAAGTTGCAATGGAAAAGCTTCAACCTTTTTGTCGCGACATTCCTTCTTGTGAGATTGCTGAGTTTAACGGTGGTACAAAATTTAGAAATGGTGATACAATTATGGCTAGAATTACGCCATGTTTGGAAAATGGAAAAACAGCTAAGGTCAATATTTTAGATGAAGACGAGATTGGTTTCGGTTCAACGGAATATATAGTTTTTCGCGCGATTGATGGAGTTGCAGGTGAAGATTACCTGTACTACTTGATTTGTAGTCCTGTTGTTCGTGATATTGCAATTAAATCTATGGTTGGTTCATCTGGCAGACAACGTGTGCAAACAGATGTAGTAAAAAATATTGAACTTGATTTGCCTGAACTAGAAATACAAAAAAAAGTCGGTTCTTTGCTGAAATCTTTTGATGATAAAATAGCTTTAAATAAAAAGATAAACGATAATTTGGCAGCTTAAATCTGGATGTCAGAAACATCAATCTCACCGGACATGAGTTTGGGCAACAATATATCTCGTAAAGCATTCAACTTTCTGTTTTCCTCAATGAGTGCAGCAATTTGTAGGTACATCGCAGATACCGCTTCATCAAGTGGTTTTAGCACCTCCATATCGCGTGGAAGAAACAGTGAATATTCAGGAAGTGCTTTTTTGCTCAAATGCAACACTGTTGTACCATTGACATAGCCTAAGCAATGAGCCTTGAATTTTTTGTCCTGAAGAATTGCAGCAAGCAGAAAATGAGAAATTTTGTTCTTCTTGGGTAGCACCTTGACTAAGTCCATTGAAAAAACAATGTCATCATAGCCAGCTTTGCTCATTACGAGTTCAGCATTGCCAATAACCTCCGCATTTTGCGTCAAATCCGTATGTGCAACAAGTGTATCGAAGAGTTCCGCGTGTTGAGTTGGCTTCAATTTGCCCGAAGGAATAATCTCCTTATATCCATCAAGTTTAAACCCTCCGCTTCGGTCAAAGTTCTTGATAGTAGCCATTGCTGTTGTTGACTCAATCAGCTCTTTGCCCTTGTACGAGTAGCCACTTATAAAGTCAGCAATAGAATCTAATGGAGTTTCAATCCACTCGTCAGGCATTTCACCGCCATATGGTAGATACTCGCTTAGATATGAGGTGCATAAGGCTTTGATTTGCTCATGTAAATTATCGTTTACTTTTTCTACGGAGGTGTTTGAATAATGCTTGGAAAAATTAAGGAAAATGCTGCAAAAGTCAAAGAAGAACGGCAGAAAACAAAGGCGAGAAAAGAACAAGAACGCCTTGAATATGAAGCTAGGAAAACTAAAAGAGAGCAGGAAAGACTGGCTAAAGAAGAAGCGAAGCTCAAAGCAGAAAAGGTGCGATTATTGGAACTAAGTGATAAAGAAATCATGGTAGAACTTGTTTTTGCAATTAGAGGATTTCAAGAAAGACTTTCTGATGTTGAAACAGTACAAGTTGATTTAGAAAGTAAGCTGGAACAAATAGAAAATGATATTTTAGATTTAGAAAGAGGTATTTCTAATATAGAATCAAGAATGAATAATGATAATTAATTCTCAAGAATGTAATATCTTTCCTAAGTGGCGGGAGTATATCAAAAGAACTGCCACTGTGTGTTGTTCTCTTACTGTTAGGAGGAGTATAACACATGAAGAAAGCATTGATTAACCAGATACAGGCACAGATGCTGCCGTATTTGAATAATGAACAGAGGAAACAATTGCAGGAAGTTTTGGAGCATACGCTGTATGGTGTTATCTGTACGGCAGACGATGCAGTACAAAAAGCAGGAGAAGCAGAAGTTGTACAGCCGTTTTTATCTGCCAAGCGTATCGAAGGCTGTTCTGAAAAGACTTTGCGGTATTATCAGAAAACCATAGAATCTATGCTTATTGTGGTTGGTAAAACAGCACAGCAGATTACAACGGAAGATTTGCGAAATTATTTAACCAACTATCAGACAGAGCATAAGTCCAGCCGTGTGACCATTGATAACATTCGGCGTATTTTGTCCAGCTTTTTTGCTTGGCTGGAAGATGAAGATTATATTGTGAAAAGTCCTGTGCGCAGGATTCATAAAGTTAAGACAGCAAAGATTGTAAAAGATACCTACACCGATGAAGCATTAGAATTGCTACGGGATCATGCATTGACATTGCGTGATTTAGCCTTGATTGATTTACTTGCTTCATCGGGTATGCGTGTGGGCGAACTTGTTCGTCTGAATCGAGAAGATATAAACTTTGCAGAACGAGAATGTGTAGTACTTGGCAAAGGCAACAAAGAACGATTTGTTTATTTTGATGCCAGAACTAAAATTCATCTGCAAAATTATCTTGCAAGTAGGACAGATGGAAATCCTGCGCTGTTTGTGTCATTAAAAGCGCCATATGAAAGATTACAGATTGGCGGTGTGGAAGTGCGATTGCGGGAATTGGGGCGAAGATTGAATATTCCAAAAGTACACCCGCATAAATTCCGGCGCACCATGGCCACATCAGCGATAGATAAAGGGATGCCCATAGAGCAAGTCCAGCAGCTTTTGGGGCATCAAAAAATAGATACCACCATGCACTATGCCATGGTAAAACAACAAAATGTAAAGCTGGCGCATAGAAAATATATTGGTTAGGATGGTGAGCTTATGGGATGGAAGAAGTGTGCGTTAATTGATGCAATAGAACTTATAGGTGGTGGTACTCCGAAAACATCTGTAAAAGAATATTGGGATGGAGAAATACCTTGGCTTTCGGTCAAAGACTTTAATAATGATAATAGATATGTTTATACTACAGAAAAACATATCTCGGAAATTGGGTTAAAAAATAGTACAACTAAATTATTACAAAAAGACGATATAATCATTTCAGCGAGAGGAACCGTTGGAGAAATGGCCATGATACCATTTCCAATGACGTTCAACCAGTCATGCTATGGTATTCGAGCTAAAGATGGGTATGACAAGTCTTTTATATATTATCTTATTAAAGCTAGTATTGGTAAATTGAAAGTAATATCTCATGGTTCGGTTTTTGATACTATTACGCGAGATACATTCACGAATATTGAAGTATCCATACCTACACTAGCTGAACAAAAAATAATTGGAAAAATTTTGTCTGCTATAGATGATAAAATAGAAATCAATCAACACATAAACGATAATTTATTAGCACAAGCACAGACAATTTTTAAGTCGTGGTTTGTTGACTTTGAGCCGTTCGATTATAAACAACCGAATGATTGGTTACAAGGGACAGTTGATGACCTTGCAACTGAAATTGTTTGTGGAAAAACTCCATCTACCAAGAAAAAGGAGTATTATGGAAATACTATTCCATTCATTACAATCCCAGATATGCATGGAAAAGTATATGCTTTAAATACAGAACGGTCATTATCTATACTCGGGGTCGAGAGTCAACCAAAAAAAATGCTTCCCAAAAATAGTATCGCTGTAAGTTGCATTGGTACAGCTGGTTTGGTCACTTTAATACCATTCCCTAGCCAAACAAATCAGCAGATTAACTCAATAATTCCAAGAGACGAAATTTCACCCTTTTATGTTTATTTGACGATGCAGACAATGTCAGAAACCATTAATAAACTTGGTCAAGGTGGAAGCACTATTGCAAATTTAAACAAGACGCAGTTTGGTAAAATAGCTGTATTAATTCCTTCTATTGAGGTTATGCATCAGTTTGACAATGTAGTTGCACCATTTTTTTCTATGATTTTAGAAACGCAACAAGAAAATCAAAAATTAGCAGATTTACGAGACACCCTTCTTCCGAAGCTCATGTCCGGCGAGATTGATATTTCCGACATCCAGCTTTAAGCCGCTAAATTATCGTTTATCAAATTTAAAGAAGGGGGAGGGTTCTGTGGAAAAAATAACATCAATAGAAAAGTATATATCTTTTATTATGCGATTAAAAAAAGAACGAGCTGAGCAAGAGTTACATTCTTATCAATGGTTTTTCAGAGGCCAGAAAGACTCAACATGGTCTATTATTCCCAATATCTTTCGTGAAGAAAAACTTCAGAATGAATATGCCATTATTCAAAATGCAGTACGTCAGAATCCTTTTGAGTTTAGAACATTAACAGAATTTGAAACACTTACAAAGTTACAACATTATGGATTAGGTACGCGATTATTAGATATAACACTTAACCCATTGGTTGCATTATATTTTGCAACGGAACCTGCAGTTACTTATGAACGTGGTAAAGATAAACGTTATAAACAAGTGGAAAAAGATGGAGTTATATATTATAATCATGTTCCTTGGCATTCAGAAAATGAATTGAGTACACGGATTGCGATGGTTATTCCTTTTATTGATTTTGAACAACAGTATACAGTGGATAGTTTGTTGAATCATTTGCTAGTGAGTAAGGTAATTTCAGAAGAAGAATATGGGTCTTTACAAAAAGATAATTACAAGTTATTTATCGAGTATATACAAGATAATTATTTTGTAGTATCTACACATAGTAATGAAAGACTAACTCGGCAAAGTGGTGCGTTTATTTTACCAACAGCAATTAAAATAAATACAGATGAAATAGAGTTAAAAGATAAACGTGTTGAAAAAACATATCAGGATTTAACAAGCGAGTTTGAGGGAAATTATCTTATTGTGCCTAGTAAATATAAAGAACAAATTCGTGAAGAATTAGATTTTCTTAATATTAATGAAGCAACAATGTTTCCAGAATTAGAACACCAAATGACATATATACAAAAGAAAAATATTGTTGTTTCAGGGAAGGTCTCTCAATTTCAAGAATATAAGCCAGAAATATTAGCAGATGCTACTGTGGAAGAATATAATGATGCGGTACCAAACATTACAGTAATTATAGATTCTGTCATTCCCGAAATTCCACCTTTAGTAAAAAAGGAATTGACGGATATAATTACGGGGGAAATAGATTATATTGATTGGAAAAGTAAGTATCAAATCCGAAGTAAAATTAGACTGCATATATCAAAGTGTTTACAGAAGCAGTACTCTGCTATATTAAGTAAAGAATATGCGAATCAGATTCTAGAGTTATTGCTCAAGCCAACTGGAAAATATGTAAGGGAGGGATAGTAGTGGTTTTTACTGAGGACACATTTGAACAAGCTGTAATAGAACTTTTTGTAAACATGGGTTATACCCATTTATATGCACCAGGTTTAGACCGCGACTATGATAGTCCTCTGTTAGATTCTGTTTTGCGTGATAGTCTGGTACGTATCAATCGTGGTTTGCCATTGGATGCCATAGAGGAAGCGCTTTCTAAGTTGAAAAATTTTGATAATGGTAGCCTTGTGCAGAAGAATATGGCGTTTATGGACTATTTGCAAAATGGTATCACGGTGAAATATTTTGTGAAGGGTGAGGAGCGTTCTTCCATTGTACGGTTGATTGATTACAGCAATGTCGGCAACAATACCTTTTATGTGGTGAATCAGTTTACCTTTTTTGAAAATGGTAATAATCGCCGTCCGGATATTATTTTGTTTGTGAATGGCTTGCCATTAGTTTTGATGGAGTTGAAAAGTCCGTCAAAGGATGATGTGGGTGCGGAAAATGCATTTCAACAGATTCGTAATTATATGCAGGATATCCCATCTATATTTTATTATAATGCCATTTGTGTAATCAGTGATTTATCCACCAATAAGGCGGGTACTATCACTTCTGGTTTTGATCGCTTTATGGAGTGGAAAACGAAAGACGGAAATTATGAGGATGCTGCGTATGTGCAGTTTGATACTTTCTATGAAGGGATGTTTCAGAGGGAACGGCTGCTGGATATTATAAAAAACTTTATTCTTTTTTCTGGTGATGGACAGAAGCCGATTAAAATACTAGCAGGGTATCATCAATATTTTGCGGTTCACAAAGCCATTGAAAAAGCGAAAATTGCGACGCAAACCGATGGGAAAGGCGGTGTGTTCTGGCACACGCAAGGCAGTGGGAAATCGTTGTCTATGGTGTTCTATGCCCACTTACTGCAAGATGTTTTGGATAGTCCTACCATTGTGGTAATGACAGACCGTATTGATTTGGATGACCAGTTGTATGCGCAGTTTGCCAGATGTGCGCCATTCCTGCGGCAAACACCGGTACAGGCGGAAAGTAAAGATCATTTGAAATCGTTATTGGATGGCAGAACAGCCAATGGCATTATTTTTACCACCATGTTTAAGTTTGAGCGGGGCGAAAAACCATTGTCGGAACGGCGAAATATTGTGGTAATGGCGGATGAAGCGCACAGAGGTCAGTATGGGTTTGATGAACGCATTGTTATGAAGGAAAATGAACATGGCGAAAAAGAAGCGTATACCGTTGTGGGGAATGCGCTGATTATTCATGAAGCATTGCCGAATGCAACATTTATTGGTTTCACTGGAACGCCTATTTCTGCAAAAGACCGTAACACCCGTGAGGTATTTGGTGATTATATTGATATTTACGATATGACCCAGGCGGTGGAAGATGGCGCTACTCGTCCGGTTTATTATGAAAGCCGAGTGGTTCATCTCAAGCTAGATGAAAATACCCTTGCTTTGATTGACACCACTTACGATATTCTGGAACAGCAGTCTGATACGGCGACCATTGAGAAAAGTAAAAAAATGTTGGGCCAGATGGAAAGCGTTCTGGGTGCGGATTCTACTATCACGTCACTGTGTGAAGATATTGTAGAGCACTATGAAAACTACCGCGCTAATCTTTTGACTGGGAAAGCAATGATTGTAGCATATTCCCGTTCTATTGCCATGAAGATTTATCGTGAACTGTTGGAACTACGGCCGCAATGGCAGGAAAAAATTGGTGTAGTTATGACAGGTGGTAACAATGATCCAGAAGATTGGAAAACAGTTATTGGCACGAAAGCGCATAAAGAAGAATTAGCCAGAAAGTTCAAAGATAACGATGATCCAATGAAAATTGCTATTGTGGTGGATATGTGGCTTACTGGCTTTGATGTACCATCTTTGGCAACCATGTATGTGTATAAGCCGATGCACGGTTATAATTTAATGCAGGCCATTGCCAGAGTCAATCGTGTATTTCAGGATAAAGAGGGCGGCTTGATTGTTGACTATGTAGGGATTGCATCTGCATTAAAAGCTGCTATGAAAGAATACACCAAGCGTGACCAGAGTAAATATGGGGATATGAATATTGCTAAGGTTGCGTATCCAAAATTCCAGGAGAAACTGCAGGTTTGTAAGGATTTATTGCATGGCTTTGACTTTAGTGGTTTTATTGGAGGCACACCATTGACTATGGCAAAACTGGTGACTGGTGGCGCTAACTTTGTGCTTGACCAGAGAAAGCCGGACAGAAAGGATTTATTCCTAAAAGAAGCAATGCTGCTGAAGCAGTCCTATTCGCTATGTTCCAGTATGGCCACCGAGCAGGAGCGGCATGAATTTGCTTATATGGAGGCTGTGCGGTCTACAGTGGTTAAAATAACCTATGGTGGAACTGGCGGTAAAACATTGTCCTTAAGAGAAATTAATGCACAAATCAATGAACTGCTGAAAGCCAGCATTCAGAGTGAAGGTGTCATTAATTTGTTTGACAGCAAAGCAAACGGAGAAAATTTTAATCTGTTTGATCCCGCTGTGATAGAAGAAATCTCTCGGATGAAAGAAAAAAATATTGCAGTAGAAATTTTGAAAAAATTAATGGCAGAACAGGTACAGTTGTATAAACGAACCAACGTAGTTCAATCAGAAAAATTTTCAGAAAGAATTACGAAATTAATGAATCAGTATTACAATGGATTGATTACCAATGAAGAAGTCATTAAAGAGTTAATGATGACAGCGCAGGAAATTGCAGAGTTGTATCGCAATGGTGTAAAGCTAGGTCTTTCTCAGGAAGAATTGGCTTTCTATGATGCATTGACCAAACCGGAGCATATCAAGGACTTTTACCAGAATGACGAATTAATCGCACTGACGAAAGAACTGACGGAAATGCTGCGCAAGAACAGAACCATTGACTGGCAGAAGAAAGAAACAGCGCGAGCCCAAATGCGCAAGATGGTAAAACGGCTATTGAGAAAACATGATTATCCACCGGAAGATTATGATATGGCAATCGACACAGTCATCAGTCAATGTGAATTATGGACAGATAATGCTGTAATGCCAACGGTTCGCTCTGTTTCTTATGAAATACCGGAACAAGAATTGATGATGGTTGCAGAGCGAGAATAATTTTTATTATTTTTTCGAGCAGGTCGTATTCTAGCTATATAAAAAATTACAAAAACGGTTTACTATGCTCCCCGTATGTTATGTTAGAATATCCTGGCATGCAATGGTTCCTTACAGCACGTTTGTTTGCAACTTTTTACTACAGGGTTTCGTCTATTATCATATAATATAACAGGAAAAGGGAGTGGTATAATGAATCAAGAAAAAATTTTCCGTTCGGTTGACCATACAGTATTGAAACAGACTGCTGATTGGCCTGCGATACAGAAATTGTGTGATGAGGCCATAGCTGGCGGTGCGGCATCGGTGTGTATTCCGCCTTGTTATGTTGCCAGTGTAAAAGCCTATGTGCAGGAGCGCATACCAATTTGTACGGTGGTAGGATTTCCCAATGGATACCAGACAACGCTGGTAAAGCTGGTGGAAACCAAGGAAGCACTGGCCAACGGCGCCGATGAAATTGATATGGTGATTAATTTATGCGATGTAAAAAATGGGGAATGGCAGAAGGTGCAGCATGAGATCAAGGCGTTGAAGCAGGCCTGCGGACAGCGGATTTTAAAGGTGATTGTGGAGGCTTGCTATTTAACGCAGGAAGAAAAGGTGACATTGTGTCATATTGTCACGGATACAGGCGCAGATTATATCAAAACCAGTACCGGCTTTGGCAGTTCCGGTGCTGCCATTGAGGATGTACAGTTGTTTGCGCAGGAAATCGGAAGTCGGGTACAGATTAAGGCTGCCGGCGGTATCCGCACCTTGGAAACCGCTGCGCAGATGTTGGATGCGGGGGCACATCGGTTGGGCAGTAGTGCTTTACTGGCAGAAAAATAGTATAAACGGGTATCATAATAAAAAGACGTTTCCTGATGGTTGAGTCACTCAGGAAACGTCTTTTTTGGTGGGCTGTTTATGGGATTGATTTCAGCCGATTTTTTGTAAAATTTATTTGCCGAATCCGCAGTTGGGGAAGGTGCATACCGGACAGGACAGGCACAGGCCGCCGTGCCCCAAAGCTGCCAAATCATCTTGTGTCAATGTTTCGTCAGCCATGATGCGGGGCAGTACCAAATCAAAAATAGTCCGTTTGGCGTACATGACACAGCCGGGCAGTCCCAGGATGGGCACATGATTTTTATGGTGGTATGCCAGCAGGAACATAGCGCCCGGCAGAACTGGCGCGCCGTAGGATACAATATCTGCGCCGGAGGCTTTGATGGCGCTTGGTGTGGTATCGTCCGGATCCACACTCATGCCGCCGGTGCAACAGATCAAATCAGCACCTGCTTCAATAAAGTCGTTGATGGCTTTGCTGATGTGTTCTGGATTGTCATCGCAGATGGTTTGTCCTAAAATTTCCACGTTATATTCTTTTAGTTTGTCAAAGATAACAGGGCCGAAGGTATCCTGAATCCGTCCATGAAATACTTCATTACCAGTAGTAACCACACCGGCTTTTTTATGGGTATAGGGTAGAATGTCCATCAATGGCTGATCTCCGGCCAGGGCAATGGCCTGATCCATTTTTTCTTTGGAGATAATCAGCGGAATAATACGGGTGCCGGCCACTTTATCCCCCTTGCGCACAGGAAAATTGCTGTGGCGGGTGGCAATCATCATTTCACCCAGAGAATTGATGGCCTGCAGCCGTTGGGTATCAATTTTTAGCAGGCCGTCCTCGGCGGCGATCAGCTCAATTTTGCCTTCTTTTACTTCGCTGGGTGTTATATGGTCATTTTTGCAGATGCCATACAAAAGTTCGGCTGCTTCATTTTCATGTAGCATACCTTCTGTTTTTTCCCAGATATAAAGATGATCCTTTCCCATTGAGAGCAGTACAGGGATATCTTCTTCTGTCACAATGTGTCCTTTGCGAAATGCCGCGTCTTTGGTTACGCCTTTGATGATTTGCGTCAGGTCATGGCAGAGCACATGTCCCACTGCTTCTGTTGTTTTAATTAACTTCATAAAATCCTCTCCCGACAATACGAAATTTGATGATGCATAATAATTTTCAGTTTGAAAGTTTCAGTGTGAAAACTTACTGCATGGTTACCTCTGATACGTTGGTTAAGTAAGCTGCGCCCGTTCCATAATCAGCTGCGCGGCAATGCTGATGGCGATTTCTTCTGGTGTAACTGCTTTGATGGCCAGGCCGATCGGGGCGTGTACCCGATTAAAATCTTCATCGCTGAATCCATCAGCCAGCAGTTTTTCTCTGGTGGTTTTCAGTTTGCTGCGGCTGCCGATCATGCCAATGTAGCAGGCCTTTGTCCGTAAAGCCTGTACCAGTACATCATAATCGTTGGCGTGGCCGCGGGTCATAATGACAACGTAGTCGGATTCGTCAATGGGAACGGCGTCAGAATAGTCGGTAAATTGTGTCTGGATCGTCTGTTCTGCCAGCGGAAAACGGGCAGGGTCGGCAAATTCGGCTTTGTCGTCCACCACAACGGTGCGGAATCCCAGAGGATACAGCACCGGCACCAGGCTTTTGCTGATGTGGCCGCCGCCGAAGATGTAAACCCGTCCGGCGGTTTGCAACGGTTCGGCATAATATTTTTGTTCCTGATAGGTTACAATTGCTGTTTTATTGGTCAGCGGCGCAGGAAAGCCCATTTGGCTCAGCAGTTTTTTGTCAGCAATTTGCGTTTGCTGCGCCCAGTGCTGCCCTTCTGCAATGCCAGTGATGAGCCAGCTGTCTGCATTTTTGTTTAAAGCCTGCAAAATTTGTTCCAGCAGGTCGGCGGTTTGCGCCGCAGCGCTGTTCAGATATTGGAAATATACTTCTACATCACCGCCGCAAACCATGCCCAAATCAGCCACTTGATTGGGATGCAGTTTGAATTCCCAAGTGTAGGATTTGTGCTGCTGCAAAGCGTCCTGGGCCATTTGCTGCGCTTTATATTCCAGAGCGCCGCCGCCGATGGTACCTGTGATGGTACCGTCAGCAAAGACTGCCATCTTTGCCCCTGCGCCGCGGGGGGTGGAACCAGAACCTGCGATAACGGTGACCAGCATGCAGTCCTGTTGCTGCTGAATAGCTGTCTGTAAAGCAGAGAATAAAGTTTTCATAAAAGCACCTCTTTTTTCTATCTGTGTTTACTATAAGTTTTTGCGGAGCATTCGTAAAGAGCTGAATCCTTTTGTAATTTCTATGTTAAACATAACACAGGCTGTGAAACTTTTCTTTATAATTAAAATTTATTGAGAAAAAGTTTTTCCTGTGTTATACTGCATTTATAGGATTTTATACCAATTAAGAATGGGTATGGCAGTGGTCTTCATCAGGCCCTTCGCCCATCAGGTCATGAATCCGGCGGGCGCTGGCTGCGGTGTAAAATACCATTTGCAGTGGGCGGCCGTGTATATCTTCGGCAGTTAGTTGGATGCCATTGCCGGTTTCTTCTAAATCAATAGGGAGTGTACGGCGATAAAGCAATCCGGAAGTTTCATCTGTAAATTCCACCGTTACTTGGTGAGCGGAAAGATGACTGACAGGCTGTTGCTGTTCTGCTGGCAGCTGGTCGAAAAATGTATTGATGGTTTCCATGCACTGGACACGCAGGGAAGCCGTTTCTGCAGGTGTAAGGCCAGTGGCTTGCTGTTCTAACAGCTGTTGTAATCGGGTTGTAATGTGTTCCATAAAATTGTACCCCTTTCAAGATTTTGTTTTTGTATATGTGCTCTGGTTTTATTATAGCGAATTGCATGGCAGAAAGAAAGGGGCGGAACAGACGAATTGTTTTCTATTTTTAATGCTATAAAAACGGTTCCCGTTTTATATAGAAATTACTATTTATTTTAATATTTGCAAAGGGGAGAGGCAAATGATTAAAAAAAGATTAAACATCAATGGTGTAAGCCGTACTGTATTCTGCGAAGCAGATGAAATGCTGGCTGACGTATTGAGAAAACGCCTGATGCTGACAGGCTGTAAGGTAGGCTGCCGACAGGGACAATGCGGCGCCTGCAGTATTTTACTGGACGGCAAAGTAGTACGTTCCTGTATTACAAAAATGAGCCGTGTGGCTGACGATGCAGTGATTGAAACCATCGAAGGTCTGGGTACAGCTGATGATCTGCATCCACTGCAGGTAGCATGGATGGCTCATGGCTGCGCGCAGTGCGGTTTCTGCAGCCCTGGCTTTATTATGTCCGCTAAAGGTTTGCTGGAAGAAAATCCGGCTCCAACCAGAGAAGAAGTGCGCGACTGGTTCAACAAACACCGCAACCTGTGTCGCTGCACCGGTTATAAACCACTGGTTGATGCTGTTATGGATGCAGCAAAAGTTATGCGCGGTGAAATGAAAAAAGAAGATCTGCTGTTCAAACAGGTGGACAACAACAGTATCGTAGGCAGTAAATATATCCGTCCTTCTGCTGTAGCAAAAGTTACCGGTACATGGGATTTTGGTGCCGATATGATCCAGCAGATGCCGGAAAATACACTGCATCTGGCTTTGGCGCAGGCTGAAGTAGCACATGCCAATATCATCAGCATTGATACTTCCGAAGCTGAAAAAATGCCGGGTGTTGAAAAAGTTCTGACTTATAAAGATGTAAAAGGGAACAACCGGATTTCCGGTCTGATTACCTTCCCAACCAATAAAGGGGACGGTAATGAACGTCCGATTTTGAATGATGAAAAAATCTTCCAGATCGGTGACGCTTATGCAATTGTAGCAGCTGATACCGAGGAACATGCGAAAGCTGCTGCCAAGGCAGTAAAAATTGAGCTGGAAGTTCTGCCGGCTTACATGGACGCGCTGTCTGCTGCTGCGCCGGATGCTATCGAAATCCATCCTGGCACACCAAACGTATACTTTGAAACCAACTGTATCAAAGGGGAAGAAACTGCGCCAATCATGGATGATGCAGACAATGTTGTGGTAAATATGAAAGGCTATTCCAGCCGTCAGCCACATCTGCCGCTGGAACCGGATGTTGGGTTCGCTTATGTGGATGAAGAAGGCGTATTGAAAATTCATTCCAAATCCATCGGTATCCATCTGCACCATGGCATGATCTGTGCTGGTTTGGGTGTAGAACCGGATAAATGCCATCTGATTCAGAACCATGCCGGCGGTACATTCGGGTATAAATTCAGCCCAACTATGGAAGCTTTGCTGGGTGTAGCTGCAATGGCTACTGGCAAACCGGTTGCTCTGAACTACTCCATGTATCAGACATTGATTTATACAGGGAAACGTTCTCCTGTATTTATTGATGTAAAACTGGCTGCTGACAAAGAAGGTAACTTCCTGGCTCTGGAAGGCGAAAACTATCTGGATCATGGCCCATACTCTGAATTTGGTGACTTGGTAACTCTGCGTCTGTCTCAGTTCATGGGTGCCGGTTATGACATTAAAAATATCCGCAATAAGAGCTTTACTGTCTGCACCAACCATCAGTGGGGTTCTGCATTCCGTGGTTACGGCGGACCGCAGTCTGCATTGGCAACAGAAGTTGCGGTAGATATGATGGCTGCTGAGTTGGGCATGGATCCATGGGAACTGCGTTATAAAAATATCTATCGGGAAGAAAATCACTCCACCACGCCAACCGGCTGTGAACCAGATGTTTACTGCCTGGAAGCTGTAATGGATAAAGCAAAACCATTGTACGATGCTGCAAAAGCCCGTGTTGCTGCCAAACAGAAAGATGGCTATAAATACGGTGTTGGTTTTGCCATCGGTGTATATGGCAGTGGTCTGGACGGTGCCGATTCTGCAGAGGCTTATGTAGAACTGACTCCGGAAGGTGTAACTGTATTTGACTCCTGGGAAGACCATGGTCAGGGTGCTGATATGGGTACTTTGGCAATGGCGCATGAAACTCTGCGTGAAGCTGGTTTCAAACCAGAAGATTTCAAATTAATCATGAACGATATGGCTGTAACTCCAAACTCCGGTCCAGCCGGCGGCAGCCGTTCCAACGTTGTTGTTGGGAATGCCATCCGTGTGGGCAGTGAAATGTTGCTGAAAGCAATGCGGAAAGCAGACGGTACCTATCGTACTTATGATGAAATGGTTGCAGAAAATATTCCAACAAAATATTCCGGCAAATGGGTTGCATCTGTATGCTCTGACTGCGATTTGCAGACTGCACAGGGTAAACCGTTCAGCTGCTATATGTACGGCGCATTTATTCCAGAAGTAGAAGTAAATCTGGAAACCGGTAAAGTAAAAATTGAAAAAATGACAGTTGTCGGCGATTATGGTACTATCATGAACAAGTTGGTTGTAGATGGTCAGATCTACGGCGGTGTTACCCAGGCAATGGGTCTGGCACTAAGCGAAGACTTTGAAGACTACAAAAAACACAATACACTGGCTGGTTGTGGTATTCCATATCCAAATGATGTTCCAGATGATTTTGAACTGCATTATGTTGAAACACCACGTCCAGAAGGGCCTTATGGTGCTTCCGGCTGCGGCGAAGGCCCATTGTGCGGTCCTGCGCCTGCAATCCTGAATGCTATTTATAATGCAACTGGTGCTCGTATCACCAGAATTCCTGCTAGACCAGAAGTGGTAAAAGCAGCACTGGATGAGTTGGAAGGCTGATTCATTTCTAATAGAGAGGGTGTTTCCTTAGGGGAGCACCTTCTTTTGTTAAGGAGGGATTTTATGTTTGAACTGACACAACAGTCACTGCATCAGTGGGAAGCTCTTTGCACCCAGGATCAGCCGCCTTATTGCACTGCCCGTTGTCCGCTTCATTTGGACGGCAAGGGATTGTGTGCTGCGGTGGAAAAGGGTAATTTTACTAAAGGCAGGGAAATTGTAGAAAAATATGTAGTGCTGCCCCATATTTTGGCGGCAGTTTGTGAAGCGCCTTGCCACAGCAAATGCCGCCGTCAGGAAGCAGGCGATGCTGTACAGCTGCAATTATTGGAGCAGGCCTGCATGACTTACGGCAAGAAAAAGCAGACGGGCAGCCGCATGGCTTTTGTGCGCAAAAAAACGGAAACGGTTGCTGTAGTTGGCGCCGGTATGGCTGGGCTTTGTACTGCCCTGGAGTTAAGTGTGCGGGGATACCATGTAACACTGGTGGAGAAAGCTGCGCAGCCCGGAGGCAGACTGCTGCAGGTGCCGGAACAGCAGCTGGCAGCAGCCGATTTGGAAAAAGATTTAAAAAAAATAGAGCAGTCGGGTATTATGCTGGAAACGGGTCACGCCGTAAATGAAGCAGAATTGCAGGATTTGTTAGCGCAGTATGATGCTGTTTATGTATCGGCAGCGGCCCTGGAAGATATGGCGTTAGACATTGCCATTGACCGGGCTACCTTGCAGACAGATATTGATAAATTATTTGCTGGCAATAGTGAACCGGAAGGCAGCAGTTTTATTGCCGATGCCAGCGATGGCAAAAAGGCGGCTATCTCCATTGATCGATATTTGCAGAAAGCGTCATTGACGTTAAAACGGGAGCAGGAAGGTGCATTTGCCTCCAATTTGTTCACCCGTACTGAGCAGGTGGCACCGTTGGCAGCTGTACAGCCGCAGGCGATTCATTATACTGAAGCGGAAGCGCAGCAGGAAGCAGAGCGTTGTATTCAATGCCGCTGTACCGAATGTCTGGATGGCTGTGCTTTTTTGCGGCAGTATAAACGCTATCCCAAGCAGTATGCCCGCGAGGTGTTCAACAATTCCACCATTGTGATGGGTATTCATGGCGCCAATGGTATGATTAATTCCTGCAGTTTATGCGGTCAGTGCAAGGTGCTGTGTCCCAATGGGTTTGATATGGGTGAAATTTGCAAGGTTGCCCGGCAGGATATGGTGACAAGAGGCAAGATGCCGCCGTCTACCCATGATTTTGCGTTGATGGATATGGCTTTCAGCAACGGAGATGACTATTTTCTGGCGCGGCATCAGCCGGGAACTGCAGAAAGTCGGTATGCGCTATTTCCGGGGTGTCAGATGGGCGCATCCATGCCGCAGCTGGTGCAGCAGGTGTATCGGGATTTATCCCAGCGCCTGGATGGCGGTGTTGGCCTGATTTTGGGATGCTGCGGCGCAATTGCCGATTGGGCCGGAGATCAGCCATTGCTGCAGCAGGAACTGGAAAAGATTCGAGCAGCTTGGCAGCAGCTGGGCGAGCCGCAGATGATAACCCTGTGTCCAAGTTGTTATGCAGCATTTCAACAGGCGGATATTCCGGCAGTGCATATTGTGACGCTGCTTTCGGAATTGGGTCTGCCAATGCAGAGCGGGCAGCAAAATGGTGTGCTGGCGGTGCATGATTCCTGTACCACTCGCTTTGACCGCAGTTTACAGGATACAGTGCGTGCATTGGCGCAGCAAGCGGGTTACACCATTGAAGAATTGCCTTATTCCAGAGAAAAGACCCATTGCTGCGGTTATGGCGGACTAACCAGTATGGTTAATCAGGAAGTCAATCAGGCAACCATACAGCAGTGCATTGGTCAGAGTGAGAGCGATTATCTGACTTACTGTGTCAACTGTCGTGACCAGTTCCGCAGTCAGGGCAAAACTACCCGTCATATATTAGAATTACTATACGGTATGGATGATACACCGGTAGCCGACATCAGTATGCGGCGCATCAACCGGCAGCGTCTGAAATATCAGATGCGGAAAGAAGTTTGGGGAGATGATGTGACGATGGCAGAGCCAAAGATTCAGTATCATATTGCTGATGAGGTACGTCAGCAGCTGCATGAATGCATGATTCTGGAAAGTGATATTATACAGATTTTAGAACATGCAGATGCTACAAAAGAGATGATTTATCATAAAGAACGGCAGCTTTACTTTAGCAGTTTGCGGATCGGCAATGTGACGTTTTGGGTAGAATTTACCATACAGGATGGTGTCTATGAAGTGCTGCACGGATACAGTCATCGGATGAGTTTTGAGGAGTGTGATGTAAATGGCGCAGTATTATGAGTCTATTGACCCTAATGGAGAACTGATCTGTCAGAAATGCGGCGTGCCCTTTGAAAAAATGGAAGTGACGCTGGCTTATATGGGTAACAGCTTTCCGGTTGAATTGCCCCGCTGTCCGATTTGTAAGATGGTTTATGTGCCGGAGGATTTGGCTACGGGAAAAATTTTGCGGGTAGAAAAATCATTGGAGGATAAATAATGGCTGCCGATTGCCTGCATCCCGGCGGACAGGATTTTTCAGCACAGCTTATGCAATATGCTGCTGTGCCGAAAGGTTCTGCTGTGCTGGATGCAGGCTGCGGCGCAGGTGCTACGGTGCAGTGGCTTGCACAGCAGGGCTTTGCCGCCTATGGTATTGACCGGCAGCCTGCACAGGTGTCAGAGCAGATTTGTCAGGGCGATATCAGGCAGCTGCCTTATAGGGATGGGCAATTTACTGCTGTGCTCAGCGAGTGTACTGCTTTTATCTGCGGTGACACTGCTGCTATGCTGGGGGAATGCTGCCGTGTATTGCAGACAGATGGCTGGCTGCTGCTGGCTGATGTGTATTTTGATGAAGAACAGGCTTTGCCAAAGTTTGATGATAAGCGGCCTGTGACCTTGACGCAGTGGCGGCAGTTGTTGGAGCAATTTCATTTTGAAATTAGAAAAACAGAGGATGTATCGGCAGCCTGGAAGCCGTTTGTCATTGCGCAGCTCTGGGCTGGCCGTACTTTGGAAGATTTGTGGGGCGGTTGTCTGGCTCAGGGGCAGACAATTGCCAATCAATATAAGCCCGGTTATTTTTTGTTGTGGGCACAGAAAGGAAGCGGAAACAATGGATGAACAGCAGGATATTATGATGCGGATGCTGGAGCTGACGGGGCAGGGGTATGCCTGCAGTCAGATTTTGCTGATGCTGGCCATGGAACTGAGCGGTGAGGAGAACAGCGGCGTAGTACGCACTATGGCAGCGTTGAATGAAGGCATGTGCGGCACAGGCCGTCTTTGCGGTTGTCTGACCGGCGGCAGCTGCTTGTTGGCTTATTTTGCCGGAAAAGGCTTAGAAGATGAGCAGGAACATCCCATGTTTCGTAAAATGGTAGCGGATTTTTCCGCATGGTTTGATGAAACCTGGGGACAGCAATATGGCGGTGTCAACTGTGATGATATTTTAGAAGACAATGCAGCCAATCGGATGCTGCGCTGTCCGGAAATTGTGCAGTCCTCTTTTGAAAAATGCTTGGAACTGTTGGAGGAAAACCAATGTCTGGACTAAAAGCGGCAGGGTTGATTGTCGCTGCCGGTATGTCTTCCCGTATGGGCAGTTTTAAACCGTTGTTGGATTTGGATGGGAAACCGTTAATTTGCCGTACAGCAGAGAGTTTATTGCAGGGCGGCGCGGAACAGGTGGCAGTGGTAACAGGCCGCAACAGCGCTGCAGTGGAGCAGGCGCTGACGGCGTACGACAATGTCACAGTGTTGCATAATGCAGACTATGAAACCACTGCCATGTTTGATTCCATCAAGCTGGGATTGCAGCAGCTGCGTCAGTATGATGCCATTTTGTTTTTACCTGGCGATGTACCCTGCATCCGTCCGGAAACGGTGCACCTGCTCTTGCAGCAATGGCAGATACAGCGTCCTGATGTGCTGTATCCATTGTATCCTGATGCCGATGATCAACCGGCCCAATGGCACCCGCCGATTATCAGCGGCGATTTGATACCGACTTTGCTGCAATATGATGGCCCGCAGGGGTTAAAGGGCGCTCTGGCTGCTTTGGCCCAACGGGTGGAGCAGCTACCGGTGCCCGATGCAGGCTGTACCATGGATGCCGATTACATGGAGGATTATCAAAAGCTTTGCGCTTATTGGCCGCGGCGGTATTATCCCGATTTGGCAAATTGTCAGATGTTTTATCAACTGGCTGACACGTCGGAGCAGGTGCAGCAGCATTGTATTGCAGTAGCGCAAAAGGCCCTGGAGTTGGGAAAAGCATTACAGCAGCGTGGCAGTTCATTCAATTTGAAGTTGCTGGAGAGCGCAGCGCTGCTGCACGATGTTTGCCGTGCGCAAGCCAATCATGCTGCGGCAGGGGCAGATTTCCTGCGTCAGTACGGATTGGAGCAGGCAGCGGATTTGGTGGCCGTTCATATGGATTGGCCGACAGGCCAGGCGGTGGTGCTCAATGAAGCATCGCTTCTTTATATTGCAGACAAGTTAGTCAGCGGTGATGAGCGAGTATCTTTGTTGGAACGATTTGCGCAAAAGGAACGAAGATATCATGACAGACCTGAAATTTTAGCAAATATTTTACAACGAAAACAAATTGCTGTGCAGATACTGGATTTGCTGCAGCAGGTGGGTATCACAGCGACAGAGTTAGAATCAAAAAATACGAGGTGAGATGGATGCAGCAACAAGAAAAACACATCATTGGGGAGACCGAGAGCATTTGCCCTGTTTGTCTCAAAAAGCTGTCCGCCCGCAAAGTGGCTGCGGCGGATGGCATTTATATGGAGAAAACTTGCCCGGAGCATGGTGCGTTTCGTGTATTATTGTGGCGGGGCAGTGTGGACGAGTATCTAAACTGGGAGCGGCAGAAGCAGCAGCCTGCAGAGCATTATTGCCACACGCATGTAGACAAAGGCTGTCCCTATGATTGCGGATTGTGTGAAGCACATCTTCAGCAGGTGTGCTGTGTGCTGTTGGAAGTGACCCAGCGGTGTAATCTGCGCTGTCCGGTATGTTTTGCTTCTGCCGGCAGCATTGCCCAAGATCCCAGTCTGGAGGAAATTGGCAGCTGGTATGATGAGCTGATGAAAGCGGGCGGACCGTTTAATATTCAGTTGTCCGGCGGCGAGCCCACCATGCGGGATGATCTGGCAGATATTATTCGGTTAGGCAAAGGAAAAGGATTCACCTATTTTCAGCTGAACACCAATGGTTTGCGGTTGGCAGAAGATTATGCCTATTTGCAGGAATTGGTGGCAGCTGGCTTGAACAATGTATTTTTACAGTTTGATGGTCTGACAGAGCAGCCTTATGAGGTGCTGCGGGGCAAACCGCTGCTGCAGCAGAAGCTGAAAGCCATAGAGCATTGCCGTCAGGCAAAGGTGGGGCTAACGCTGGTGCCGACAGTGGCGCCTGCTGTCAATGACAATCAGGTGGGCGATATTCTTAAATTTGCCTTGCAGCAGATGCCTGCTGTGCGCGGTGTGCATTTTCAGCCGGTCAGTTATTTTGGCCGCTGTGAGCTGGAGCAGAGTGAACAGCGCATTACCATTCCTGATATGCTGGCCTATATGGAAGACCAGACTGGTGGTATGATAAAAAAAGCCGACTTTTTGGGCGGCGGCGCAGAAAATTCTTATTGTTCCTTCCATGGTAATTTTATGCAGATGCCCGACGGCACAGTAAAAGCCATCAAAAGCGAAAGCATCGGCTGTTGCTGTACATCGTCCAAGCAATCCCGGGAATTTGTGGCCAAGCGTTGGTCGGTAGCGCCGGTACTGACAACAGGAAGCAGCTGCTGCAGTACACCGGCACAACCGACAGCTGACAGTTGCTGCGCGCAGTCGGCTACCGCAACAGGTAATCAGTGCTGTGGAGAACCTGTCCAATCAGAGACAGCCGGCTGTTGCTCCGGCGCTGAGGTTCCGGCAATGGCAAGCAGTTGTTGTGGGGAATCGATCCAGTCAAATTGCTGCGGAACAGCATCCCCATCGGTTCAAACTGGAAGCTGCTGCTCCAATACAAAAGGGCAAGCGGAGCCTTCGCTGTTTGATGTCTTTATTGAACGGATGGAGAATTATACGCTGGCAGTGTCCGGCATGCTGTTTCAGGATGCCTGGAACTTTGATTTAGAGCGGGTGCGCTCTTGTTATCTGTGTGAGTTCAGCCCGCAGAAAAAAATTGTCCCCTTCTGCGCCTATAACTTGAGCAGCATCAGCGGCGAAACGCTGTATCGGGGGAAAGCCTGATGTCCCGGTTAGATGGCTGGATGGCACAGAAGCTGGGTATATTACCGGAACAGCTGGACCGCAGTGCAATCGAACAGCAGCAGCTGGATGCACTGAACGCATTGCTGCAATGGTGCAAGGGCCATAGCACATATTATGGAGATTATCCTGAGCAGCTGCAGTCGCTGTCTGAACTGACTGCGCTGCCCTTTTTGACCGGAGACGATGTAATCGAGCATGGACAGCAGCTGGTTTGTGTGTCTCAGAGTGAAATCAGTCGGGTAGTGACCATGCAGACCTCCGGCACCAGCGGCAGGAGCAAGCGCTTGTTTTTTTCCCAGGCGGATCAGCAGCTGACCATAGATTTTTTTGCCTGTGGGTTATCGGAACTGAATCATGCTGGCGATCGCTGTATGATTTTGATGCCCGGTAATCGGCCGGGGGGTATGAGCCATCTGATCCAGCAGGCTTTGCTGCAAATTGGAGCCATTCCGGTGCCTTGCGGCAATGATGTGTCCTTTGCCCATATGGCCCAGTTGCTGGCAGTTCATCAGATAAATACCATGGTGGGCAGTCCGGTGCAGATTTTATCTCTGGCCCGTTATTTGCAGCATTATCAGCTGCCCCATAGCATCAAAGCGGTGCTGGTGAGCAGCGATTATCTGCCGGAATCTGTGCGCCGTGCCATTGCCGATACGCTGCACTGCGCTGTTTATGATCATTACGGCATTACGGAAGGCGGCTTGGGTTTTTCTATCGAATGTGAGCAGCATCAGGGTCTGCATATTCGGGAAAATGATCTGCTGGTAGAAATTATCAATCCGGACACCGGTATGCCCGTTGCCGATGGTCAGTGGGGCGAATTGGTTTTTACCACATTAACCCGTCGGGCCATGCCCTTGATTCGCTATCGCACCGGAGATAAAGCGCGATTGTTGGCGGATTCCTGTCCCTGCGGCTCTATCATCAAACGGATGGACAAAATCGGCGGACGGCTGGCGCAGCTGGCAGAGCCTTACACCATGACAGAACTGGATGAGCGGATCTTTCAATTGCCGTCGGTGGTTGATTATCAGGTACACTATCATAAAGCGCAGCATCAATTAACCTTGTATGTTTTGCTGACAGAACCATTGTCCCAATGGAAGGATGCCATTAAAACTTTATTGCAGCCTGTTTTGCAGCAGGGCGATACTTTGCTGGTGGAAGGTGAAATGCTACCGGAGCAGCAGACTGAAATTGGCAGCTTTTATCAGGCCAAACGAAAAATTATCATGGAGTAATGCTTATGGAACAGCAAAAAGAAACCATCTGTTATCTGGTTCGGCACGGCCATCCCCAATTGCCCGATGGCAGAAAATATTATTTGGGACGGACTGATTTGCCGCTATCCCCGCAGGGCGTTGCCCAGGCCCAATGGCTGGAGCAGTTTTTTGCGCAGCAGCCTGTTACTGCCATTTATCACAGCCCATTGTGCCGATGCAGCCAAACAGCGGAAATTATTGGCGGACAAAGAATTCCCTGCCGACCGGTAGCCGATTTGCAGGAGATTGCCATGGGGCAATGGGAAATGCTGCCTATGGAGCAGGTAAAGCAGCAATATCCCCAGGCATATCGGCAGCGGGGACAACAGATAGCCCGGTTTTGTCCGCCGGACGGCGAGAGCTTTGTACAGTGTCAGCAGCGCAGCGTTGCAGCATTGCAGCAAATTGCGGCATGGCAGCCGACAGGCAGTGTCTGTGTGATTGTGGCTCACGCCGGTGTGAATCGTTGTCTGCTAAGCTGGATCCGACAGCAGCCCCTGGAGCAGCTGCTCACCATTGCGCAGCCCTATGGATGTATCACACCTCTGATTTGGGATGGAATGTGGCGCGCAGGGCAGAGTATTCTCTGCCCGATGCAGGTGTGAGTGGCAAAGACGATGATAAATAAAAATGAATATCTCACTTCCGTTGCAAATGCGCAGCGGAAGTTTTTTTGTTGTAACAGTAATGGATTTGTGTGGTACGTATCCTGGCACTGTTTTTGTCTGAAACGGCTAACAATTGTTATATCAAAAATAAGGTTGGAATACTGGAAAAGAACCTGTTCTTTTATAAATTTTATGCTATAATCTGATTATAGAAAATGAATAGCAGGGGGGATTGGCATGACAAAAACAAAAGCACGTTATGGAGTTTGTTTGATTTTGCTGTTGGTGTTGGTTTTGCTTTGTGCAGGATGCAGCACAGCCGATAAATCGACACAGACACAAACGCAGAAGGATGCGGTGTATATCATCTATGGCAATGGCATAACCACCAGTGAGTGGAAATTGCAGTATGGCGTTGTCTCCCGCGATGGCGAGATGATTTTGCCACTGGAGCAACGACAGGTTTATGTCATTAACGATGAAAAAACAGGAGAGCAACTTGGGTTGCAAACGAGAGAGCAATATGTGGATGATCCTAACCTGACAGCGGAAAAATTGTATGAGGATAATAACTGGGAGCATATTCACAGCAATTACACATTGTATGATTTGCAGGGCAATCTAGTGCAGGAACTGGGGGAGCGGGCTGTGCAGACGGTATATGATCATTGGGTGCTGTACAGTGACGGCAAACTGGAAAACAGGATAGACGGCGCAGTATTGTTTGATGATGTCAATGCATTTTACGCAGCAGACGGTTATTGTATGCTCATTTGTCAGGACTACAGCAAAGTGCGTGTCACTGATGATAACATGCAGGTACTGTGGGAACGGGAGGGCAGCGGCGATATTTCGCAAGCCGGTAAAGAGATTATCTGGCGGCAGGAGGATGGCGCTGTGGGTGTTGTTGGTTTGGATGGCGCCGAGCGTTTACCTTGTCAGTATGATTCCATCTGGTGCAGCAATGACAGCGGTAACTGCATTGTGCGGCAGGGCGATTACAGCGCTGTGGTATCGTTACAAGATGGTCATGTTTTATATGAAATAACGGAGCCGGATAAAGAAGTTTGCTATGCCAATGATACGGTGCTGCTTCTGCGCACCTGGAAAACAGATGCTGCCGGTGAGCGGGATACCCAGGTGCAGATGTATGATTATGCCGGCAACGCCATCAGTGATACGTATCACTATATCTCCAGTGAAGCGGAAGATATGTTGCCAGGAGAAACCGCTGTTTTTCATGCAGAGACAATGGATGATGTGCCAGTGCTGTTAAACCAGCAGGGACAAGAGATTTATCGCGGCCAGGCTGGCACCTGGCTGAACCCGGTAACAGCAGACAGGATAATCGTTACCGAGAACGATAAAGCCGAGAACAGTGCTACCTGGCAGACGCTGGACGGCCAGGTGCTGAACCAGAAGGATTACCAGGGCATGCATCCAGATTATCTTCCTGTAAAAGGATATCCTTACAGCAGGAAATCCTCTCTGGTTATGGCGTACTATAATTTCGGCAACACGTTTCTATGGGATGTGCTGGATGTAGACGGCAATATTTTGGTTGAACAGGCCAAATCCATCCGCGCCCTGGATCAAGACCGCTTCTGGGTAGAAAAGGGCTTCTCCCAGGGTCTGATGGATGCAGAAGGAAACTGGCTTTATCAGCAGTCCTTATTTGATGCAACGGTAGATGCGTAAAGGGAGGTTACACTATGAGTAAAAGATTATGTATGACGGTAACAGCAATATTACTGACAGTTTTATTGGTTCTGACTGGCTGTAATCAGAATCCGCAAGATAAGCAGAATGCAGAGCAGCCGGAACAGGTGTCGCTGCAGCTGTCCTTGGAGGAGTATCCGGTGATGGACGGCTCCACCGCTAATCTGCCCATGATGGCAGAAATTTTATCAGAGGTGTGCGCCATTCCGCTGGAAGAAGCAGAGGAATTGACCACCTGCAGCAAAACATCGCGGGCGTGGGAAAACATCACCAACGGCAGTGCCGATATTTTGCTGGTGTATGAAGCAGCGGAGAAAACCAAAGCTTTATTGGAAGAATCCGGCGTGGAACTGGAAATTACACCGGTGGGCAGAGATGCGTTGGTGTTTATCAACAACGAAAATAATCCGGTAAAGGATTTATCCCAACAACAGTTGACCGATATCTATACCGGCAAGATTACCAACTGGCAGGATGTGGGCGGCGAAGACCAGAATATTGTAGCTTATCAGCGCAAAGACACCAGCGGCAGTCAGTCGCTGTTTATGAAACTGCTGATGCAGGATGCTCAGCCTATGGAAGCGCCGCAGGAACTGAAACCGGCGGAGATGGATATGCTCATTGATGAGCTGGCCAGCTACAACAACGAAGGCAACGCGTTAGGCTATTCAGTATTCTATTACGCCAGCTATATGTATCAGCAGCCGGGATTACAGATGATTGCAGTGGATGGCGTGCAGCCTGCTGATGAAACCATCGCGGACGGCAGCTATCCGCTGTTAAATGAATATTATGTGGTCATTCGGGCCGACGAGCCGGAAAATAGTCCGGCGCGGCAACTACGGGACTGGATCGTGGGTGAGGAAGGTAAAGCCGCTATGACTAAAGCAGGCTATATCCCTCTGGTATAAGGAAAAGGTAGACTTTCAGGGAGAATTGCTGCTTGACATTGGATAAGGGCTGTGCTATCCTATGAAAATAGTTTATCAATAGTTCATTAAAAATAAGTATGATATCATCCCTGATGGGGAGGAGTACAGTACCATACTGTCGGCAGAGAGGAAAACCATTGGCTGTAAGTTTTCTGTCAGAGGTGCTGGAAGGTAGCCCCGGAGATACAAAGCTGAACCGTTCATTTATGGAAACCATAGGATCAATAGGCTTTGTCGGGTAAGCCCGTTACAGCAGAGAGGGTCTGTTCTGGCGATTGCAGAGCAGAAACAAAGGTGGTACCACGGAAGTTGCGCTTTCGTCCTTTACGGATGAAAGCGTTTTTTTATTTTCCATTGTTTCGTGTGAATGAAAGAATGTCGGGAGACTGTTTGTTGCCTGCCCTCCTTCGGCAGACAGCTGCTTGTATGTCTGCCTCACTTTGGACTGCGTCCAGTTCGGCAAGACAGACTGCGCATCTGTCCGCTTCAATGTCGACAACGGCAACAAAACATCTCCCTAGGTTGCGTACATAAGGCTGGCCTATCCTTTGCCAAAATTCCGACTTAGAGCGAACAATCTTGCCGTATGTCTAAGCTGAGGTGGATGAAATCCAAACCGAAGCAGACATACAAAAGATTGTCCGATGCCCGACGCTTTTCTGGTCGGGTATACGGAGGAAGAGGCAAAGATAGGACAAGCCGACTGCACACTCCTTGACCGAAGGAGCGGCAAAGACAGGACAAGCCGATCACGTAGTTTTTCACACGAAACGTCCATGTTAGCCGTAAATTTGGTTAATAACTATGTTTCACGTGAAACAATGGAAATTTATTTATGCTTAAAATTATCATTTTGAGCGCATCTGCGCAATATTCTGCGCTGAAAAAGAAATATGATTGTTTTATTTTTATTACTTGATCGTGAAAGGAGCCCAACAATGGACGAGAGCAAAAACTTATCAAAGGTTTATGATCCAAAACAAGTAGAAGAACACTGGTATTCTGTATGGGAACAGAATAAATATTTTGCAGGAAAAATGGAGGAAGGCAAACAGAACTTCTCCATCGTAATGCCGCCGCCAAACGTAACCGGGAAACTGCACATGGGACATGCCATGGACAACACCATGCAGGACATTCTGGTGCGTTATAAACGGTTGAGCGGCTTCAATACGCTGTGGGTACCGGGCACAGACCATGCCGGTATCGCTACACAGGCAAAAGTAGAGGCGCAGCTGAAAGAAGAAGGCACCAATCGTTATGAAGTAGGCCGTGAAGAATTTTTGCGCCGCACCTGGGCCTGGAAAGAAGAATACGGCAACACCATCACCACCCAGCTGCGCAAACTGGGCAGCTCCTGCGACTGGGACCGTGAACGGTTCACCATGGACGAAGGCTGCTCTCAGGCAGTTCGAGAAGCATTTGTGCGTTTATACAACAAAGGTTTGATCTATCAGGGCAACTATATTGTAAACTGGTGCCCGCACTGCCAGACCACCATCTCCGATATCGAAGTAGAACACATCGATCAGGAAGGCAAAATCTATTATTTCCGTTATCCAACCGAAGACGGCGCCGATGGCATTGAAATTGCCACCACCCGTCCCGAAACCATGATGGGCGATACCGCAGTGGCAGTGCATCCGGACGATGAACGCTATGCCCACTTAATCGGCAAAAATCTGGTGCTGCCGGTAGTAGGCCGTGTTATTCCGGTCATTGCCGATGAATATGTAGAAAAAGACTTCGGTACCGGCGCTGTTAAAATTACACCGGCCCATGACCCTAACGACTTTGAAGTGGGCAACCGTCATAACCTGCCGCAGGTAGTGGTTATCGACAAACAGGGCAAAATGAACGAGGAAGCCGGCAAATATGCCGGTATGGACCGCTATGAATGCCGCAAACAGCTGGTGGAAGATTTAACCGCCAGCGGCGTGCTGACCAAAATTGAAGACCACAACAATTCCGTTGGTCATTGCTATCGCTGCCACAGCGTTATTGAACCATTCGTGAGCAAACAGTGGTTTGTAAAAATGGCGCCGCTGGCAGAACCGGCTATCCAAGCTGCCCACACAGGAGCTGTAAACTTTGTGCCCGAACGGTTTACCAAAATTTATCTGGGCTGGCTGGAAAATATTCGTGACTGGTGTATCTCCCGTCAGTTATGGTGGGGGCATCGTATCCCTGTCTGGTATTGTCAGGACTGCGGCGAAGTAATGTGCAGCACCACCGATATTGACACCTGTACCAAATGCGGATCCAAAAATGTTGAGCAGGATCCGGACGTACTGGACACCTGGTTCAGCTCCGGCTTGTGGCCATTTTCTACCATGGGCTGGCCAAACCAGACCAAAGAGCTGGAAACCTTCTATCCAACCAGCACTCTGGTAACAGGCCGCGATATCATCTTCTTCTGGGTAGCCAGAATGCTGTTTGACGCCCTGGAATTTACCGGACAGTCCCCATTCAAGGATGTACTGATTCACGGCCTGGTGCTGGATGGCCAGGGCCGCAAAATGAGCAAATCGCTGGGCAACGGCATTGACCCACTGCAGGTGATTGACGAATTTGGCGCAGATACGCTGCGATTCATGCTGATTACCGGCAACACCCCGGGCAACGACCTGCGGTTCCAGACAGAACGGTTGGAAGCATCCCGCAACTTTGCCAATAAAATCTGGAATGCAACCCGTTTTGTTCTGATGAATCTGGAAGATTATGCGCCAATGGCAGAAGACCAGCTGGAATACACCATGGCAGACAAATGGATTATCAGCCGTCTGAATTCGGTATCCAAAACCGTGACCCGTATGCTGGATGGCTACGATTTAGGCGAAGCAGCCCGTCAGATGTATGACTTCATCTGGAACGAATTCTGCGACTGGTACATTGAAATGGTAAAACCAAGACTATACGGCAAAGAGAGCGAAATCAGCCGCCGCACAGCACAGCAGGTAATTGCCGGCGTACTGCGTGACACCATGGTACTGCTGCATCCATTTATGCCGTTCATTACCGAAGAAATCTGGCAGCACCTGCCGCATGAAGGCGAAACCATTATGCTGACCCAGTGGCCAACAGCTGATGATGGCAAAATCTCTGCGGACACAGAAGCACAGATGGCAATAGTTATGGATGTAATCCGTGCAATCCGCAATATGCGCAGCGAAATGAACGTACCGCTGGGCAAAAAAGCCGACTGCATCATTGCCGCCAACAAAGAGGAGTTGCTGGCTGTGCTGCAGGAAACAGCACCATATATCATCAACCTGGCTACCCTGGAGCAGCTGGATGTACAGCTGACACTGGCAGAAAAACCGGAACAGGCTGTAACCGCCGTGGTTCAGGGTATCGAAATCTTCCTGCCGTTAAAAGGGCTGATTGATATGGACAAAGAAATTGCCCGTCTGGAAAAAGAAGTGGAAAAAGTAAACAAAGAAATTGAACGGTTGGAAAAGAAACTGAACAACGCGGGCTTTGTGGCCAAAGCGCCTGCTGATGTAATCGCCGGTGAAAAAGAAAAGCTGGCCAAATATCAGGACAGCAAAGCAGCGCTGGCGGCTCGTCTGGAAAGCTACAAAGGCTGATGAAGATTATCGCCCGTATTCAGACCGACTTTCCTGATAAATTTGGCATTCCCCGCCAGAGCGGACTGGTGCAGGAGCTGCAGGGCAAGATTGTATTTGAGCCGGAATTTCGCAGCCCGGAGGCTGTGCGCGGATTAGAGGCGTTCTCCCATATCTGGCTGCTGTGGCAGTTTTCCAAAGCTCACAAAGCCCAGTGGTCGCCAACAGTGCGGCCGCCGCGGCTGGGCGGTGACAAACGGGTGGGGGTGTTTGCCACCCGCTCGCCCTTCCGTCCCAATGATATCGGCTTGTCCTCGGTGCGTTTGCAGCGTGTGGAGATAGATAGCCATGATGGCCCGGTGCTGTATGTGTCCGGCGCTGATTTGGTAGACGGCACGCCCATTTACGATATCAAACCTTACCTGCCTTATGTGGACTGTCATCCCGACGCCACAGAGGGCTACACTAGCCAAACCAGGCTGCATCAGCTGCAGGTGGAATTTCCCGCAGAACTGCTGGCCCGCTATCCGCAGGATAAGCAGGCTGCCATTGTGCATGTGCTGGAGCAGGATCCCCGTCCCGCCTATATCAACGATCCGGAGCGAATTTACGGATTATCCTTTGCGGGGTATGATGTGAAGTTTAAAGTGGAGGGGGAGAGGCTAGTAGTCTGTGATGTAGTAAAACTATAAACCAGACTTGTCTTATTTCCATCTGGCTGTGTTGTTTTTGATTTTCTTCGCCTTGCGTACGAGCTGTACGCGTCGCTCGAAAAATCAAAAGCCGCCTTGCCAGCTGAAAATAATCCTGCGTCTTTATGTAAAATTGATTGGATGAATCGTTAAGAAATAGAAAAGGGTGCGTCATCGGTGGCGCACCTTTTTTGCGTTTCCAATTTGAATGTTATAGAGAAGGCTAGTTTAATTTCGATAACGACAGCAAAAGGTTTGATTGAGTTTAAAATAATTTTTGTGATTTTTTAGAATTCCAACGGTGTGGGTGCGGTATTTTGTAATAGCACCATTAAGGTAAATAAATGGTTTTCACATTCCAGAAAAGATTGTCCCTGATATTGCCTGCACAGGGCTGCAATGCTTTCCAGCCCCAGCCCGTGAAATGCCTTGTCCTGCTTGGTGGTGGCAATGGTGCCGTTCACAATGACAGGATCAATGTGAGTGTTGTTGATAATGCGCACCTTGATATAACCGCTTTTCAGTTCGGCATAAACAGACAAAAAAGGTTGTGTTGCTGTTACCTGGCAAGCTGCTTCAATGGCGTTGTCCAGTCCGTTGACCAAAATAACAGCTAAATCCACTACGTGAATCTGTAATGGTGTGTTGATATTCCAAAACAGCTGGGGAGTGATTGCTTTGCTTTGCGCCTGCTCAAATTTATATGCCAGCACCGAGTTTAATACCGGATAGCCGGTGTCAAACAGGCGGGTATGCGCTATTGTTTGCAGTTGTTTTTCTAGCTCCATCTGTGCTTCTGCTACCTGATTTTGCTTTAATAAGCCGGCAATGGCAATCAGATAATGCTTCATATCATGGTGCAGCTTGCGCACCTGCTGGTGAGTTTGTTCTAGCTGCGCCTGGGCTTCTTTTTGCTGGGATACATGGGCATTGATAACCTGTAATTTGGCTTTGGCCGTTTCTCCCACTGCCAGCTGATAAAACAGATAATACAGGCAGATATTGGTGAATACCGCAAGTAGAATTCCCAAGCATCCCAGAGAAAAAAGAGAAGGGATATCTGCTAATAAAAGCAGAAAATGAGAAAATAAAACAAAAAATAAAGACAGGGCAGAGAATAATAACAGTATAAAAATGTAGTGCAAACGCAAGGGATCAAAAATAATTCGCTTTTTTTGGCTGCACCAAAATAATAAGATTAAAACGCCAAGAGTGACCAGTCGAGCAAAAATATTGCCACCAAAATAAAAGGTTTCAAAGGAAATATCTTTCATTGGCTGTAACGATAGAGAAATAATAATTTCTAATGAAATTAAGATAATTTGAAATACAGCGACCGAAAAGATACGTTGCCCTGTATTTCCTTGAAAGCCTTGTGCGATCAAAATAGTGCAGCCAACAAACAGAATTGGCCGCAGATAAATATTGGTGACATAGCCGGAAAATAAAAAGAATAGTACAGGCATGATCATATGGCAAGCCATACGCCAGTGTCTGCGCTGCGGATCTCTGTCATAAAAAATCCACAGGAATGCGTAGATGGCAAAATATTCAACAATGGCGCTGAATATATTAATTATAAAGTGTTCCATTTATCGGTTCCTTTCTCAGCCGGATATTGAAAAATATGCAGGCAGGGTGATAGTTGAGTGAATGCTTAAATTTGCAGCAGTTATACAAGTTAAATTTAATTTTACAACCGCGTGATTCGCTGCATACTTGCCTTGTCTATGAACATGTCAGACTTCTCTCACACATTGATTGTATTACTGATTCAAATAGTGCAAAAAGGCGGATTTTACCGTAATACTCTAAGGTATCGCTGTTGGACAGAAAAACTTTGAGTACCCGTTTGTAAGAGCAGATATATACAATATCCCTGCGGTGCAGAATTACATCTTCGCCGTTGCATTTGCGAGTGAATTGTTCCTGCGCCAGCTCAATATCTAAAAATACCAAATCTATGGCCTGCTGTGCCCGCAGCTGTTGGCCGGTTTGCACCAATGTAATTTGCGGCAGCGGTTGTTTCCGCTTCTGTTACAATGTTCAATACCATATCCTCCAAGATTTTTATAGTTGATGTCATTCGCGTTATCCGGCGAGATGAATCCATCTGTTTTATTAATAAAAGTATAATCTTATTTGCAGAAAAAAGGAAGATAGGAAACATGATTGGCAGAACAAAGAATCAAAGTTTTCATGTCAATTTTCGGCCTGTTGGGAACAACTTGATAGAAATAAGTTTGCAATTCTGTTATAATAAATGTATAAACAATTTTTTGGAATATTTTAAGCTGCTGGGCGAGTGGCGGTGAAAAGGGGGCGAACAGAGTGAAAGATTCTGCAAAAACAGCACTGGATATGATTTTTTATGTGGTACGGATGTTACTGTTGGGGGCATTGTTGTTATGGATTCTTTTTGTTGCATTTTTCTGTATGTGGTTTGGCACCAATCCTGTGACTTTTATTGGAGCATTCTTTTTTGATACCGGAGCACTGGATCAGCAACATCTTGTTAAGGATGTGAAACCTGTCTTACAAATTGGTGAAGTGTGGCAGGAGGAATCCTTATTTGAGGTGCAGATGCAATTTGCAGAAGAAATTACGTTGGAACAGTTCAATAAAGATAATATCATACCGGATACAAAGTCTTTATCCGATATGCGAGCTTTTCAGGTAACCTTTTCTATTGCCAATTTCGGTTATCCAGGAACAAAAACAACAGCTTACGGAACTGTAAAAGGGCTATATGCCATTGTTCATGCTTACAGCAGAGATACCGGTCCGTTGCAAAGTAATCATGATAGTATATTCGGCATTGGCGAAAGCGATGGCAACAAAACAACTGGGATAGAAGAAGGTCAGGTATTGCAGGATTGTCAACAAAGTTTCTTAGTCCCGAAAGGAACGCAGAACATCTATATTGTGGTGGAGATTCCTTCCGAAAACGATGCTGAAAAGATGTATCGACAGGAATATCAATATGTAATCCCGTCTGATTGATTATAAAAAATCCTCGCATCTTTGCTTGAATCAGGCAGAGATGTGGGATTTTTCGTGTCAATTTTTAGCCTGTTGGGAATATTTTTATAGCAATCAATACATCAATCTGTTATGCTGTGATTATAGGGGAACACAATGGGTAAATGTTTAAAAATAGTTGCGGCATTGCTTTTGTTTTGCTGGCGGCTGTGTTGTATGTTACGGTAAGGAGATTGATGCAATGGAACGAGAACAAAAATGGTTTGTTATGTTTATTTTGTTGGTGATTGGTTTGTTGGCAGGGCTGGATAGTTTATTGGAGCGCCGGATTTGGGGAGATATGAGCATCCCGTTTTTTCTGATACTGGTTGGATTTTCTCTTTTGCAGAAAGAGATTGGTAGTCAGTTGTTTCAACGGGATGTATGGAGGTTATGGCTTGTGGGGATTACTTTGGTTGCCGCATTGATTGCTTTATTGCAATTTTCCCTGCATTACGCTTATGATAGTATCTTTTTTACAGCGGTAGCATTATGGCTAACGGTGATGGTAAGTGTGTTGGATTGTTGGTTAAAAAGCACAGTGCGGGAGAAAACAGTGTTTCAGTTCTTGCGTTTCTTATTGAGGGCTGCAGCAATTGTTCTGTGCTTACTTAGCTTGATTCAAAATAGCAAATACCTTTTGATGCTCTATACGTTGCTTTTGTTTTGCTGTGCAGGATGTCAACTGATGCAAATCAAGAAGATGTAAGCAAAATTACTTGGAGTTTGTAAAGCAAATCCTTGTTAATCCCTGTTGGTACGATTACTGTAAGAAATGTTGATTTAGCTGAATGAACAAATGCTGCAAGCACTTTAATAAAACATGCAAATAATCTTCAGTAAGCGTATAGGTTCTTATTGAAGTGTTTGTTTATGTAGTATGGAGGGATTTAGTATGAATGAAATATCAAAACGTGTACCTAGAGTGATTAATATTCTGTTTGTTTTTTTATTATTTGGCAGTATATTTTTTGAACATACAGAACAAATGTTTATTTATCATCTATGGATAATATGGATTTTTTGCAATACTTTCTTATCAGCTATTATGGTTTTAAAAGATTGGAAATCATTTTCCGCCGGAAAAAGGATTTTAAATATCATTCTTATCGCTTGGTGGTTTATTGGACTTTTGATTGCATACAAGCTGCCAATGTTGTTATTTGATTTGCACGTTATGCTATGTTATATAATGGTACTTATTGTTTTATCATTTGGGACAATGCGCAGCCATAAATAGAAGAATGCTATAACCTCAATCCTCGCATCTTTGTTTGAATCAGGCAGAGATGCGGGGCTTTTTGTATCAATTTTCAACCTGTTGGGAATGTTTTTATAGCAATTGATGTATCAATCTGTTATGCTGTTTGGGAATAAATTCTGATTTATTATAGCTTGCTTTATTTACAATAGCCTTTCTCCAAATCACCAAGAGGGCAATCTCTTTGCAGAAAGTCCATCCAGAGGTGGACTTTCTGCAAAGAGATTGCCCGACAAACATATTATGCCAATTACCAGAGAGGGCCAAGCGCTGACTGCATCTGTCAATTGATTGCCCTGTTTGGCCTGCGGTGAAAAAATTTTTGTTCATGGGTTATTTTTTCAGTATGATTGGTTCCTTTTTTTGTTATTTTGTGGTAAGATATTGTTGAAATAGCTGGATGTGTACTTCTTCATCTAAAATAATGCGCTGCAAAATGGCAGTGACACCTGGGTCCTGAATCAGTTTGGACAGGTGGCGGTAGCTTTCCACAGCTTCCCGCTCACCGGCAATGCTGATATGCAGGGCTTTTTCTTTGCTTCCCTGATACTGTACGGCGCTGCTGTTCCAAAAAACAGGTCGTTTATAAGGATACGACCGGTAAATGGGATTACCGCCCAGTGCGGTGATCAATTGCCCCAGCAGGTTTAAATGGCGCATTTCTACCATGGCTACTTTTTGGTACACGGCTGCTAAATCGGCCCAGTCCGGTTCTAAAACCCAGTTGAAGTAGGTATACTGGGTAATGGTAGTCAATTCGCTTTTGGCAGAGGCAAAAGGCATAGAAAGCATTTGAGCATAAGTTAAATTGGGCGCGCTAACCTGCACAGCAGGATATGGTTCTGGTGATGCATAAAGAATGGATGGTTCCATGGGAATTCCTCCTGTCAATTTTTTTCAGGGTTTTTCATGTATATGCACCGTTGTCCTTTATTATGAGCGCACAGAAGGCAAAGCAGTTATTATGAAATAAAGGAGAGATGTTTTTATGTCTGCATCGATAGAAAAAGAATTAACCATAAAGGTATCCAGAGTTAGTATTGTTATCAATATTTTGCTGACGCTGATGAAACTGATTGCCGGGGTTGTGGCTCATTCGGGCGCCATGGTGGCCGATGCGGTTCATTCTGCGTCGGATGTGTTCGGTTCCTTTTTGGTTATCATCGGCGCCAATGTATCCGGCAAGGCAGCCGATCAGAATCATCCCTATGGCCACGACCGCATGGAATGTGTCATCTCCATTGTGCTGGCTAACATTTTGCTGCTGGTGGGTTTGGGAATTGGCATCAGCGGTCTGGAAAAAGTGATTGCTGGCGATTACAGCCAACTGGCTGTGCCAGGCAAACTGGCGCTGATTGCTGCGGTTATCTCCATTGTAGTAAAAGAAGGGTTGTTTTGGTACACGCGGATTGCAGCTAAAAAGATTAATTCAGTGTCTTTGATGGCGGAAGCCTGGCATCATCGTTCCGATGCGTTGTCTTCCATCGGCAGCTTTGCCGGGATTTTGGGCGCCCGTTTGGGCTATCCGGTATTAGATCCGGTGGCCAGCGCTGTGATTGCGGTATTTATTTTAAAAGTGGCTTTTGATATTTATCGGGAAACGCTGGATCGGATGGTGGATCGGGCCTGTGATGCAGAAACCGAGGCAGCTATGTTTAAGCTGGCTGCTTCTTATGACGGCGTGCTGGGTGTGGATTTGCTGCGGACCCGTCTGTTTGGCGCAAAGATGTATGTGGAAGTGGAAATTGCTGTGGACGGGGATCAGCCTTTGCGGCAGGCTCATGACATTGCAGTGCAGGTGCACAATGGTATCGAAGAAAATTTTCCGCTGGTAAAGCACTGCGTGGTGCATGTTAATCCGCTGTCCTGCCCCGATTGCTTGCAGGAACGGTAAGTTGATGGACAGAAAAACAATTTGTGCGTACAAGAAATTTGGCAAAGGATAGGCCAGCCTTACGTGCGCAAACCAGGGAGATGTTTTGTTGCCGTTGTCGACATTGAAGCGGACAGATGCGCAGTCTGTCTTGCTGAACTGGACGCAGTCCAAAGTGAAGCAGACCGACAAGCAGATGTCTATGCCCGACGCCTTTCTGGTCGGGTAGGAGGGCAGGCAACAAACAATCTCCCGATAATGCAGTATATAAACAAGAATGTTTCACGTGAAACATAGTTATTAACCAAATACAATTAGCAAAGAAGCGTGATATTGTAAAACTTGAGCAAAGATTATCGACAGATTATGGTAGTTTGTGGTTTTATAGGGTATTTTTTGAGGAAAAAACAACGGGATGTGCGGTTGCAGGCACACCCCGTTGTTTTTATCACTATATAGTTAAACTGACCGAAGCGTGAAGGATGGTGGTTTCACTTATTCGGCAGCAGTCAGCTGACGGTGTTTTTTAGAATGGACTGTTTTTTCCTGTGGTTTATAAAGTAATGTTATCAGCATACCTGTGATAATCAGTGCGCTGCCGGTTAGTTCTTTGATTCCCAATGGTTCGTGAAGCAGGAAAAATGCAAAGATTCCGGAAAATACAGGCTCTAATACTAAGATTAATGCGGCTGCTGTGGGAGAAATTATACTTTGCGCCACGTTTTGTACAATGGTGTTGACAGCAGAGCCAAATAAGACTGCATAAAGAACCAGAAATAGAATAGTGCTGTTAAACACTCCTGCTGGTGGTATTGGCTCAGTAAAAAAACCAAGAATAAGACCCAAGATGCCAGTGACCGCAATTTGCAGAATAGAGAGGACAATTGGATCTTGCTGGATGGAATACCGACTGATTAAGATAATGCTGACAGCGAAAAACAAGGCGCTGATAAAGACCAGAACATCACCAAAACCGATAGATAAATCGGCATTTAAGCTCAGTATCGCCAAACCGATGGTGGCTGTTGATACGCCAATCACTTCATTTATTTTTGGGAAAATCCGTTTTAAAATACAGTCGAAAACAGGAACCAGTACTACATATAGACCAGTGAGAAATCCTGCTTTAGCAGCGGTGGTCATGGTTAAACCAATGGTTTGTAGAACATAGCCGATACCTACAGCCAGACCGATATAAATACCAGCTTTTACTGTTTGTTTATCTGTTTGTTGCAGCCGTTTATGAAAAACCAAGGCTAAAATCAGGGCTGCGCCGCAAAATCGCAAGGCTGTATAAAAATTAGGAGTAAGTCCACTGCTTAAAGCTACTTTTCCTACGACAAAATTGGCGCCCCATAAGATAGTGACCAATATCATCCCCAATTGGGCTGTTTGAGTTTTGTAACGCATTGAGAATATCTCCTTTCAGATTTTGCTTTTTTGTTATGCCGGAAAATTGCGTTTGTCAGATAAGTTCTAGTTGTTATATTGATTATAAACCTTCCAGATTAGGGGAAGGTCAAGGAAAATTTTTGATTTTTCCATCAAATTTCACATAAAAAGAGAGGAGCCGCTGTTTTGATAAACAGCGGCTCTTGGGATAGAATAGAGATATTGTTTTATTTATGATTTACACAGTTTTTGCAGAGTTCTGATGATGGAACGATTAAAAATCTTCAGACAGAATCTGATAAACTGGAGCACCTTCACACTGTGCAGGGAAACGAGTACCCAACAGAGCAGCGATGGTTGGTGTTACGTCAACCTGACGGATGGTTCTTTCTGTCAGGAAGTTTTCTTTGATGCCAGCGCCAGCAGCCACAAAGATTGGAGATACAGATGTTTCAAAGTATCCCAAAGAGGTGGATAAGCTGTCGCCGTGCAGACGGTTGAAGCCTTCTTCGATGGAGAAGAAGATGTCGCCGCATTCCGGACCGTTTACGCCCAGCAGTACGCCGTCTTTGTTGCGCAGTGCAATGCCGACAACACGTTTTCCTGTAGCTGGATCTCTGTAGTTGTACAGGTCGTTGATGATTTCTGTTTCCAGATCATATTTATCAGCAGGGTCTACGATACCTGTTTTGTCACGGCCTTTCAGGTTTACATAGATGTAGTTGCTGCGAATCTGAACGGCTCTTGTTTTTTCCCAGTCAACTTCGTTGGTGGAGTTGCCGTTTTCATCTTTTTTCATTACGGTGTAGCCCAGATCTTCCATAACTTTGGTGTTCAAACCGCCGTATTCGCCCAGGATTGGTGGAACGTTTTCCCCAACGATCAGACCGTGGTCGGACAGTACAAAGATAGTCCAGCCTTCATCCAACAGGTGCAGGAAGCGACCCAGGTAACGGTCAGTCTGTTCGTAGAACCGTTCAATCAGACCCTGGTATGTTTTTTCATCGGTGTGTTTCCATGGTTCCAGAGTTTTACCTAAGTGCCAGATCTGATGGCCGGCGCAGTCTACGTTGTGCAGATGGCTGAATACAACATCATAATCGTTGGCTTTGATCAGATATTCCAAGCAGTCAGCCTGCCACTGATCGTATACATCCCAGGATGGTTCAAAGATTTTGTCAACCAGTTCGGATTCTTCACCGCCGATTAAGGATACCGGAGGTACATGGCCAACGTTTTCAATAATCTGTTTGTGTAAAGAAGTTGGATGCCACAGCATATCGTTGGAGATATCCAGCGCATTACTGATCCATAATCTTACAATAGAACCTTCTGGATCTAATTCTAATAATTTATAAGAACGGTAAGCAACTTTTGTTTCTTCTTTTTTGGTTACTTCGTCCAGTGCGCTTACCATTTTGCCTACAGGAACAACAACGATTGGTTCAGTGGCTTTTTTGTTTTTGTAGATAGCAACACGGTCATATTTGCCTTCTTCGTTTTTCAGCATCAGAGCCGGACGTCTTACAATACCGCCGGAGGTCAGTACAGTAAATTCTTTTGCGCCTTCTGGAGCGTCAGCCCATTTTTCAGCGTCTTTCAGCGGAGAGTTGATGATGTCGTATGCAACTTTGGCGCCGATCATCATTTCGGTATCTTCCAGACAGGTTACATAAGTACGGATTTCCATACCTTCACGGGATTTATCGCCCCACCACAATTCCATCATTTCATCATCGTCGTCGCCAACGATCATATCGTCGATATCGGTCATGATGCAGCCTACGCCGGCAGCTTTTTCTACGCGAGGCGCATATTTTACAGATTCAATGTCTGGAGTCGCAACGATAATTTTTTCCCAGTCCATCTGGGCAACGCCCATGTTTACGGAACCAGGCTGTGTACCGTCAACAACGCTTAACAGTTCGCTGTTGGTGGATGGTGGCCAGGAGGAACCAGGCCAGTGCCATACTAATGTTTTTAAGCCAGCTTCGGTGGTAACATTCCACATCTGTTCAGCTGTACAGTTTCTGGAATCCATGTTGTATACAACAGCATCCAGGCTGTCTGGAGATTGACGCCAGTAGCAGGTGATGCCATGAGTACCAGGGTAAGCGCCGGTAGCCAGAGTGGTCCAGCATGGAGGTGTGATGGTTGGGATTGCGCCCAGCAGCACCATATCGTCACGGGTGGAACCTTTTTCACGGAATTTTTTCAGGTTTGGCATTCTGCCGTCGTCCATCATGCGTTTGCTGATGCGTGGGTCCATACCGTCAACGCCCAGAACCAGAAGTTTGTTTGTGTAAGCTTGTCTTTTCATTTTCAGTTCGCTCCTTTTAAGAATTGGTAATGATCGAAATTGAAAGGTAATTACAGTTGTATTTATTGATGAAACAGTCTAAAAACTGTTTGTTCACTTGAGATAATTTTGGGAAAGTATAATTTGAGCCTGTCATCTTTGCGATTATAAAATTCCCATAAAGCCCCACCACGGAATCATGATAAAGAATACCAGTAAGGTGGCCAAAATAGATTTGGTAGTAGCCAGTTTGATAAAGTCGGTCATCTTCATTAAGCCGAAGGCATAGAAGATTAAGTAGCTCAGATATTCATAAGGCAGGAATACCTGGTCAGCACCAACATATAAGCTGTACAATGCGCCGACAGGGTTGATACCCAGGCCGACAGCAACCTGTGCGATTGGTTCGCTGAAACCGCCCAGAATAGCGAATGGAGTCAGCAGGAAGTTTAAGATTAAACCAATTACATAGATAGCACCCACAACAACGGTGGAGGATAATGGCTGTAAAATTGGGATTAATAAGTTGGCAACCATATTGCCGATGCCCAAATGATTGGATACGTTACCGATGGACAAGCAGGCTACACAGAAGAATACCATGCTGAAATCGATATTTTTTACGTCTTCTGTATCAGCAACTTTTACACCAGGGATAAACATCAGCCATGGGATTAAAATAAAGGCCCAGTCTAATTCCATTTTATGAATGGAACCGGTCAGCATGAATAGGATTAACAGAACCATAAAACCGGTGCCGATGATTTCATCTTTGCTCATTTTGCCCAGTTTGGCATATTCCTGCTGGAAAAATTCTTTGCCGGGTAATTTTTTGGTTGGTTTAAAGATTCTTGGCAGAATCAGAACCAGAGCGATGACAAAAATCACATAGGGCAGCATTAGCATAAAATGCTCAATCCAGGTTGGTCTGTAGGTAGAACCTGCCAGTTCGGCAGAGTTAAACAGAATAGACATAAAGTACGGTGTGTAAATGAATACACAGGATGCGCCGGCGGAAAGTGCGCCGACAAACATAATTAAAGCAGAGTCCATGGTTTTGCCCAGTTCAAAAGTTTTGCAAAGACCAAAGGTGAAAGCAGCCATGATAACCCAAGCGTTACCGCCGGTAGCGGTGTTTAAGATACAGCCGGCGATCAGAACGCCGAACAGCAGACCATAGTAGCTGCCGCCTACCAACAAGATACATTTGTAAGCAATTCGTTTTAATAAACCGATACGATCCATGACATTGGCGATCATATAACCGCCGATAACAACCATTGGTGTGGTGCCCAGCCAGGCGCCGTAAGCGGCATCCATGGGCGCTAAACCAAACAGGATATAACCGATAGGGAACATCATAGATACTGCCATTAAATCAATTAATTCAAAAGCAACCAGTAAAATGCCTAAAGCAGTAACAAATAAGAATTTTTTTACTTCTGGAGAGTATACCTCATTGCAGGGCATAAACCAGATAGCCGCAGCAGCGATAAAAACAACTGCCCATTTCATGATAAAATTTTTATCAATCGTCTGTGAATTAGACACGGAGAATCCACCATCCTAACAAAATAAAGTTGTAATGATAACTTGCAACCTAACTTGATGTTAAATTTGTAATTCTTTTGTTTCTTTGTTTTGTCAGGCTTCCGGAACACCTTCAACTTGTTTATAGTATACATAATGGCTATTTATTTTGAAAGAATGGTTTCACGATATGAGATATAGAGAAATCTTTTTGATATAAATGGGGAAAGGGGAAACATTTTGCAAGAAAAACAGAAAATCTGTTGTGATATGTGACAAGAATATGTTATGATAACAGAAACAAAGGCGATAATGTTAGTATGATTTATAAATTGTGAGGAAACTGTGCCGCATTAAAAGATTGGTTGTTTTTAGATGTTTAGCAGAACGATTGGTTTTATTTGAAATTGAACGGTTCTGACGATAAAAGCATTTGGATTGGACATTACCATGATGTTAGTGCGGCATTATCTTGTTTTGGTGAGAGGGATGGGGATTATGAAACTGGAGCAGTTGCATTACTTATCGGAAGCAGTAAAGTATAAATCTATTTCTGTTGCGGCTGAAGAAAATTTTATTTCTCAGCCTTCTTTCAGCGCCAGCATTACCAAATTGGAGAAGGAATTGGGCGTCACGTTACTGCGGCGGAACAGCCGCGGCGTATCTCCTACAGAGGCCGGCGTGGTTGTGTTGGAAAAAACAGAAATTATTTTTGATACCATAGAGGAAATGATTCAGGAGGTCAGCGCTTACGAGAACAAAGGCGTGGTAAAGTTGTCTTCTATTGCGGTATTTTACAATTATGTTATTCCGCAGATTATTCTTTATCTGCGGGAGCATGGCCAGCCTTTCACCTTGGATGCCACAACAGCAGAAAGCGCTCAGATTGTGCGCAATGTATCCACCGGTCTTGATAATTTGGGCGTGATTATTTATTCGGATGATTTACTAAACAGTGATTTGGAATATGTGCCGCTGTTCAGCGACAGGTATTTGTTGTATGTAGGCGTCAATTCCCCTTATTGGGAAAAGGAAAGTGTTACTTTAGAGGAAGCGCTGCAGCAGCCCTATATTGCTTATCGGGAAGAATTTCAAAAGGAAAATGCCGTATGGACAGCGGCGCTGGGTAAAGACAGAACGCCCAATATCACATTTCGTACTGATGATTTGGAACTGCTGAAAAAAATGATTGCCCAAGGGGATTATGTGGCGTTCTTTCCTGAATTTATGTCCCAGGATGATTTTTATTTGCGCCATGGCACCATTCGCGCCATTCCCATTGCAGACGGTAAGCTGGAAATAGAAGTGGGCTATATTTATAATAAAAAGTACAAGTTAAGCAGAATTGATCAGATTTTTATGGAAACCATGGAGCAAACCATTCAAAAGCTGGCGCACAAAGAGCCGGAACGGATTTTGACCCGATAACACAGGAACAGTGACAACATGGAAACGCAGGTGAATGTATGAAACAACTAAAACAGCAGATTATGGATTATGTTCCTGTTTGTGCCTGTGAGCAGCAGGCCAAAGATGACATATTACGCCAGTGGGCGCAGATGGGTGACCAACTGTTTGCCCGTCCTGCCGAGGGCCATTTTACGGCATCTGCTATCATTTTGAATCCGACCATGGACAGTATGCTCATGGTGTATCATAATATTTATCAGTCTCTGGCCTGGACAGGAGGACATGCGGACGGTGCTCAGAATTTACTGCAAAAAGCAGCAGAAGAAGCCAGGGAAGAAACCGGCATTACAGAGTTGATTCCTGTTTGCAGTGAGATTTTATCGTTGGATTGCCTTCCGGTAAAGGCCCATATAAAGAATGGGAAAGAGATTGCAGCCCATGTGCATTATAACGTAGCCTATGGATTTATTGCTTCGGATAAACAGCCGCTGCATATAAAAGAGGATGAAAACAGCCAGGTATGCTGGGTGTCGCTGGCTGATTGGAAACAGCAATGCCAGGAGCCCCATATGATTCCTGTCTACGAGAAAATAATCAAACGGATTCAGCATAAGATGGCAGAAAAGCAGCAGCGCTATAGTCTGCTTGCAGATGCACTCTTGCCGTGGTATGGGCAAAATGCCCGCGTATTGCCCTGGCGGCAGGACAGAGAGCCTTACCATATCTGGCTTTCAGAGATTATGCTGCAGCAAACCAGAGTGGAAGCGGTAAAAGGATATTATCAGCGGTTTTTGGCGCAGCTGCCTGATATTGCCGCGCTGGCTGCAGCGTCGGAAGATGTGCTGCTGAAACTGTGGGAGGGCCTTGGGTATTATACGCGGGTGCGCAATCTGCAAAAGGCGGCGCAGGTGATTCAGTCAGAATATGGCGGTATTTTTCCGCAGCAGTATGAGCAGATACTGGCGTTGCCCGGAATTGGCGCATATACAGCGGGTGCTGTTGCCTCTATCTGCTTTGGGGCGCCGACTCCGGCAGTGGACGGTAATGTACTGCGTGTAATCAGCCGCATTACTGAAAATTTTGGTAATATTTTATCGCCGGCGGTCAAAAAAGAAATGACTGTGGCGCTGGAGCAGGTATATCCGATTGGGGAGTTTGCCTATACCTTTAACCAAAGTATGATGGAACTGGGGGCTACTGTTTGTGTGCCTAACGGAGCGCCAAAGTGTCATTTGTGTCCGGTACAGTCTTTTTGCATGGCTTGTGCCAATGAAAGCTGGGATGTGCTGCCGCAAAAACAAACCAAAAAGAAACGGCGCAAAGAGGAGAAAACGGTGTTTGTATTTTCCCATCAAGGAAGTCTTGCTGTGGAAAAACGGGGTGATACAGGGTTGCTGGCAGGATTGTGGCAGTTTCCCAATATCGATGGCTTTTTAGATGGACAGCAAGCCTTGGATGTTGCCGCAGATTGGGGTGTAAAACCATCGGGAATAGATCGGATGGTAGAGGAAACCCATATTTTCACCCATGTTGAATGGCATATGCGATGCTATTATATGCCCTGTGCTCAGATGGCCGATTGCTATACATGGGCTGATGAGCAGCGTATGCAGCAGGAAATTGCGTTGCCAACGGCGTTCCGAATCTTTTGTCCGAAGGGATATGTCAAACAGAAGGGTAGATAATGCAATAAACGTATCCTATAATAAAACAGTTTATTCTATGAACAGCAGCGGTGCAGTCGAGAGGCAGTGCCGCTGTTTTGTATGATTTTGGTTGTTTTTTGTGCTTTGTATGATTGGGACTTGGTTTGAAACAGTTTCATGCTGTATCAAAGAAATTACATTGCAGGCATTGAGTATGCAGGAGTGAAAGCGAATTTCTACGTGGCACTTCCTTGCTTAACAGATTTAATTCTGTTAAGATAAAGATAAAAGATTGTTCTTGAAAGGGGTGTTTTTGATGGGTCGATATTTAAATCCGGGAAATATGTCGTTTCAAAAATCGATACGTTCTGAGATTTATGTAGATAAAACAGAATTGATTTCCTATACCAATAAGGTTTTAGAAACGGAACAATGTTATGTTTGTGTGAGTCGTCCTCGGCGTTTTGGTAAGTCTATGGCGGCAAAAATGCTGGCGGCGTACTATAGCAGAGGGTGCCAGTCGGAAGAATTATTTCGAAATTTGAAAATAGCGGGCAATGCTTCTTTTCAGCAGCACTTGAATCAGTATGATGTGATATTTCTCAATATACAGGAATTCCTCAGTATGGCTGGATGTGCTTCCAAACTTTTGTCTTATTTGCAAGAAGAAGTTCTTTATGAGGTAAAAGAATTATATGAAGAATTCATGCGTCCCAATGAAACGAATTTGGTACGTGCTTTGCAGTATATTTATGCCAAAACACAACGTGGATTTGTATTTATTATTGATGAATGGGATTGTATATTTAGAGAAACACAGAAAAATATAGAGGCTCAGACAGCGTATTTAGATTTTTTGCGGCTGTTATTAAAAGATCAGGCTTATGTCAGTCTGGCTTATATGACAGGGATATTGCCCATAAAAAAATACGGGACCCACTCAGCATTAAATATGTTTAATGAATATTCGATGACTGATGCGGGACCGTTGGCGGAGTATGTGGGTTTTACAGAAGCTGAAGTGCAGGAGCTGTGCCTGCAATATCATATGGACTTTGAAGAAGTAAAGCGGTGGTATGATGGCTACTGCTTGGACAATTTGCATGTTTACAATCCAAAATCTGTGGTAGAAGCGATGAGAAACCGCAAGCTGAATAGTTATTGGACACAGACAGAGACTTATGAAGCGCTGCGGATTTATCTGGATATGAACTTTGATGGATTAAAGGATAGCATTGTTCTTATGCTGAGTGATGGGCGTTGTGCTATTGATACACGAACATTCCAAAATGATATGACAACTTTTACGGGCAAAGACGAGGTATTAACATTATTGCTTCACTTGGGCTATTTGGCTTATGATGAAACATCACGCAGCGTGTTTATTCCCAATGAAGAAATTCGGGAAGAATTTTTACGTGCTGTTAAAAAAGTGGTTGGCAGGAAGTGATACAATCGGTGCAGGCATCGGAGGCATTATTGTAGGCCACTTTGCAGCAGGATGCGGAAACTGTGGCGCAAGGCGTGGATGCTGTGCATATGGAAACGGTCTCTATCCTGTCTTATAATAACGAGAATGCTTTGAGTTGTGTGATTTCTCTGGCTTATTACAGCGCCAGAAACGATTATATACTGATTCGGGAGCTGCCGGCAGGAAAAGGATTTGCAGATATGGTGTTTATGCCGCGTAAGCATGCTATAGACAAACCGGCTATGATAATTGAGTTGAAATGGAATCAGTCAGCAGAAGGCGCTATTGCGCAAATTAACGAAAAACAATATGCAAAAGCACTGGATGGTTATCATGGAGATGTGCTGTTAGTTGGCATCAACTATGATAAGGAAAGTAAGACGCATCAGTGTCAGATAGAAAAAATTGAAAAATAGCACTAAATAGCCAAGTGGAAAAGTAAAAATCATTCACTTGGCTATTTTTGTATTTGAAGTTTGAGTTGATTTTATACGGAGTGTTACTGCACACAATAACAGTGAAAAATATGTCATATCTGTTTCATGACCGGATTGACAGGAGCGGTCATACGAAAGAAGGAGAGATGCTGTAAAGGGGCAGCAGCGCGCCGTCGGCTGACAAGACGGAACCCAGCCCGCTGATATAAGCGAATAGCTGGCAGATTGCTGCACGCTACGTCTAAAGCAAGTTCCTGCGCGTGGCAGCCGCTTGCCAGTAAATGAGCCTGCCGGAGCAATGTGGTACTGATGCCCTGGCAGCGAAGGTCTGAAGCGGTGCAGAGAATTTCTATGTAAAACTGTCGCGGGTGAACAGGCGCTGCCAGTGCAGAAATCGGCAGGTTGAGAAAGCTGCGGCCATGATAGCTGTAGCCCAGCAAACCAGCAAGCTGTTCCTGTTTTTCAATTTGTAAGGATTGCCGCAGATCGATATGACGTGAGAGAATTGTTTCGGCCTGTTGGAATGAGGAAAAGAGCGGGAGCCATTTATCGGGAAAACAGGAGAGTAAAAGTGCAATGGCTTGAGATTTTTGAGAAATCTGCATAAAAACCTTCCTTTCTGCGGAAAAATCATTTATTATTATTGATATGAGCGAAAGGGGGAAGCGGTGCGTATTTTATAAAATTTACTGCGGCTGCTTCTTTTTGATGGGTGTGTGGCATATAGATACTGTATTCTGTAATGACAGGAGGACAATCTATATGAGCGCAAAAATTTCAGATCTGCAGGAGCGGCAGATTGTAAATATTGCTGACGGCAAATGCCTGGGCAACATTAAAGATATTGAATTAAATATTCTGGATGGCAGTATCCAGGCTTTGGTATTACCTGGTGTAGGGGGTTTTTGGAGTTTGCTGCAGAACCAGGGCGAGCTTTTGATTCCCTGGCAGAAGGTGGTACGTATTGGCGTAGATGTGGTGCTGGTTGATATGCCGGAGTTGGCTGAGGGGGCTGGCGGGGTTCGTAGCGGAAAAAGCCGCCGCCGCAAAGAGGAAGCTGCATGGCAGCAGGAGGTACAGCAGTATCAGCAAGAGCTGCAGTCAAATAATATTATTGTTTTGCCGCCGGAGCAAAAAGAATAGATGGTTAAACTGAAAAAGAAAGTTATTTTAAATGAAATTGGGAATAGGAAGACGTTTGTAGAAAATCATGGTTGGTTGTTGTGATATTAGGAGTAAAACAGGGTAAGAAACAAATGTGGCACAAATAGATATGGAACGGGATATCGTCGAGATATATGTTATAAGTTGATGATATAGTTGCCATGAGAGGAGGAACCAATTTGACAATACAAGAAGAATATGCACAATTACAACAACAGATTAATGATTGTGATCACAAAGGAGATTATGTGGGACTGGCCGGTTATATGGAACGGTATTTGCAGTTGACCGGTGAGATTTACGGTGTGGAAAGTCCCCAATATGGAACGGTGTTAAATGATTATGGCGGCATTCATCGGGATATTGGCAATTATGACAAAGCAGAGCAGGCTTTTTTGCAGTCTGCCCAGTTGATTGGGCGACTGCAGGGTGTGGGGCATCCAGATTATGCTTCGGTGCAGAATAATCTGGCTGGGTTATACAGACTGATGGGACAGTTAGAAAAGGCAGAGCAGCATTTTCAGCAGGCACTGCAAATTTATGAGCAGACGGTAGGGAAACAGCATTTTTTATATATCAGCGGTATGAATAATCTGGGTCTGGTATATCAGGATATGAAACGGTTTTCTGAAGCGGAAATCTTGCATGTGCACAGTCTGGAAGCCTTGGAACAGGCAGGCGATAACCCAGTTGCCATTGCTACGACCTTAACCAATTTGGCCAGCGCCAGACGGCAACAGGGTAAGCTGGATGAAGTACAGCCGTTGTTGGAGCAGGCGCTGCGTATGTATGAGAGCCAGTTAGGGCGGGAACATTCCTTGTATGCTTATGGGCTGAACAATCTGGCATCTTACTATATGCAGATTGGTGAGTATGGAAAAGCTAAAATTTACTATCAGAGCGCAATGGAAATTTGTAAGGTGCTATTTGGTGTGGGAAGTCGCAATTATGAGGTTTCGCTGCGTAATTATGAATTGGCCAGCCAGAGAGCGGCAGAACAGAGAGGCATGCAATGAAAGGATTAGAATTATCGGAATTATTTTATCGGGAGCAGGTTCAGCCTGTGCTGGAGCAAAAATTTGCTGCTGTAGTGCCGCGGATTGCTGCCGGTCTGGTGGGCGAGGGATCTCAGTGTTTTGGTTATGATGATGAAATTTCCCGTGATCATGATTGGGGCGCTGCAGTTTGTTTGTGGCTGACAGCAGATGACTATGAACAGTATGGAGCAGCTATACAGCAGGCTTTGATGGAATTGCCAAAAACATTTCAGGGGTTTCCGGTCAGTTGGCAGCCGGGTCGCAACGGTGTGTTGGAAACGGGGGCGTTTTATCGTAAATATCTGGCAGTAGAAGGCGTGCCGATGACTATCGGTCAGTGGCTGAATATTCCAGAGCATCATTTGGCCACTGTGACCAATGGAAAAATATTTGCCGATCCGCTGGGTAAATTCAGCGCTGTGCGGCAGGAACTGCTGCAGGGTTATCCGGAGGACATTCGCAAGAAGAAACTGGCAGCCCGTTGTATGACCATTGCCCAGTCGGGTCAATATAATTATCCGCGGGTGATGGCGCGGGGAGATAAGGTGGCTGCTGCTCAGGCAGAAGGCGAATTTATCGGTGCGGTAATTTCTGCTGTATATTTGCTGAACAATCGGTACACACCTTTTTATAAATGGATGCACCATGGTGTGCGGCAGTTGCCTTGCCTGGGAACGGCTGTGAGTGATTTACTGCGGCAGATGACTGCATATCCGGCAGCGGGTATGGAAGAGCAGGCTTATTATGTGCATAAAATTGAACTGATGCAGCAGATTTGTGCGTTATTAGTGACCGAGCTGCATCGTCAGGGGTTGAGCCATAGTCAGGATCCTTTTTTAGTGGAACAAGGGTTGCAGGTGCATAAATGTATCAGTCATGAGGGATTGCGTAATACCAATCCGTGGGTTGAACGGTAACAGCTGAAGCAAGGGATGTTATATCAATATAGTTATCAATAAAATACAGGAGGTTGATTTACATGAATCAGGATTTGGTGGCACAGATTGTAGCGCAGGAATGGGCAATGTTTAATGAGGTGCAGAATGCAGGAGGCCGGGCCAGTTGCCAAAATGATCCAAAAGGATTTGAGATTATGCGCAGCAGTCAGTTAAAAACATGGTCAGATGAGGTGCTGCAGAGTTATTTGCACGACCTGGCTACAGCGGCTTATACAGGGCGTAATCTTTTAACAGAAAAATATGCGTATATGATGGAGGATACCCATCCAGAAGAATTTGCTCAAATTAGACATTTTTTGCCGGAGGTACAGCCAGAAGTACGGGTAAAAATTGATGAGATTGTGGATATCAATTTAGACTGGCAGAGAGAAGCCGATGAAAAATATCCAAACTTGCGGGCTAAGGGGCGTCCGTTGACCAGCAGGGAGGACACGCCTTATGAAACTTCGTTTGAAACTTATTTACGTGGTGAGTTGAAAACTTACTCGCAGGAAACAATTTTGCGTTTGCATGCCTATACACTGGCATGTCTGGAGAAACAATATAATATGGCCATCGCCAATCTGCAAAATATGACGGCTCAATATGGTTATAATAGTGTAGAAGAAGCCAATGAAAAAATGGGACAGCGTTAAAATTTTATAAAGCGATGTGTGAAGAATAGTATCTGTTATGGGAAAAGATAACAGGTACTATTTTTTATTCCTTGAATAACTAACAGCGTCAGATTCCAACAAAAAATGATAAATAGAAAAAATGTTCGATTCCATATTGACGAACAAAAGTTTGTGTTGTATAGTATAAACAGAACATAAATTCGAAAAGGAGTTGGAACTTATGAAGAAAACAGAAAAGAAATATATGGGATTAGCGGCTTTGATGTGTATTTTCATTATAGGAATGTTGGGACTGATAGAGCAGAAGGAAGATATTCAGTTATTAGGCGCTTTTTTCTTTTGTATGATTTGCAGCGGAATTTTATTGTTTTCTTTGATGAAATTGAATGTGATGGAATTTCGTCAGGGGACAGTTTGGTATCGGATTAATGCCTGTGTGAATCGGAAAAGGGGTATGAGCGGTACGGTTAAAGTAGATTATCCTGTGGTGGATGCAAGCCGTCCTTTCCGCTCACATACCTCATATAAGCACGCGGCCTGATTGGCAGAATATTGCCTGAAGGAAGTTTAGAACAGCAAAGTGTGCGCAGAAGCTGTTGGCTTTGGAATTCGTCTTTTGAACAATAGTTGACATTTTCTAAGTAAAAAAGAGAAAATTTTTTTGGTTGACATTTGGAGAAAATCAAAGCATACTAATAAATAAGAAGTTTTTGATTTATTAGGAGGCAGAGAGATGGAAAGAAAAAAATGGAGCGTGTTCTTATTCTGTTTGTGCTTTCTGCTGGTTGTTTTAAGTGGCTGCGGAGCAGCGGCCGATGAAACGCAGACTGTTGAGAATGATGAAAACAGCGTGCAGGTAGCGGAAGACAGTGTTTATATTACATTATATATGCCTGCCGAAAACAGCCAGGAAGAACAGAACAATGGACAGAGTGAGGAAGAAGCTATAACAACCACAATGGTAACTGCTGTTGAAGAAGATGTTTTATCAGTAGAAACCATTGTTGCCGAATATAATCAGCTGGTTGTGGAAAGTCTTTGCGGAACTACTTTTGTGGTAAATGAAGTAAAAGAGGAGAATCGTAAAGCGTGGGTGGATTTTGATTCGGCCAGTTTGCAGGCATTGGAGCTTGAACAAGGTAGTGAGGGCATGTTGTTTTATAATTTAGCGCGGAGTATTGATGAAAATCTTGGTGATATTGATGAAATTTATTTTACCATGGACGGCAATCAGGATTTCCGATTAGGACATTTATGGTTTGAGGCCAGTCGTCCATTTTATTCAGGCATGATTCCTTCGGAAAGTGAAGATAGTGCTGGTGGTAGTATTGGACCGGAATAATAGTATATGAATGATAGGTTATTTTGAGTGACAATATCTGTTATTTGTTTATTGTAGAAAAAATAAGCAAAATCTGTGATATCAGAGGGATGTCCCTGCAGTATAAGTAATACGATAAAGAAACGACGTTTTCCAGTGAACAATTAATCTGGAAAGCGTCGTTTTTTGCTATAGTTTTATTGTGATAGAAAAGGATAATATTCAACTATATTTTTTTACGAAATCAATCATGTCTTTGCAAACATCGGTGCTAACTGTACCTTTTTGCTGATATTCGGCAGGTGTACTTTTTCCGGTGCCTGTCATGAATATATGATTGAGGTTATCGTAATAATGAAACTGAACGTTTTTACTTTCGGCCACAACCGATTTCCATAATTCAAAATCTGTTGTGGTTGTCTGATAATCTCTTCCGCCTTGGATGAATAGCAGAGGTTTGTCAATTTGCTGTATTTGACGGAGAGGATCATAATTCTGCAAATCTAACCAATAGCTGGCCGGTAATAAATATAAATCTTTGGCCGGATAGGTGGTTTCTTCAGTTAGATTTTTTATCCGATTTACCGTTTCTTTCGTTTGCTGCAGCATCTGTTCTTTGGCTGCATCCTCAAGATTGGCTTCCGTATCTAATACATATTGTGTTTGTGTCAATAACAAATCCTCAAGAGGACGTGCGGAAGCTGCCAGCATAATGTAGCCTGCTGCTTCCGGTGTCTGTTCAGCAATTCTTGGCATCAAATAACCAGATATTCCATGACCGGCGATAAAAATGGCATCACTTTGAATGGTGTTCAATGTTTTTAAAAAGTCGACTGCCAAAGTCACGTCATCTATGATTTCATCATAAACGGTAAAAGTATCTTCCTGAGCAATTTCTGTACTGTGCAAATAGGTTCGTTTGTCATAGCGCAGTACTGCAATACCATGTTGTGTCAGTTGATCTGCCATATCCAAAAAAGGCAGATTAGGCCCAACCTGTTCATTGCGGTCATAAGGTCCGGACTCTTGCAGCAAAATAACCACAGGAAATGGTCCGGCACCCTGTGGAAGGGATAAACTGCCGGAAAGCAGATAGGGTTCCTCACCAAAGGAATTTTCTGTATCGTTGCTCAGGCGGGGACTGCCTGAGGAGTGGTCACCATCTGTGATATAGAAACCGGAAATATTGCCGTCATTGTTAAAGGTGATACGAAATGTTAAAGTACCTTGCTCAAAAATGCAGGGGATACTGGCAATTTTTTCGGTATCTTTATTGCTGATTGCTACTTCTGAAAGATAATATTGAAATGCCCCATATTGAGCACAGATATAGCGCCAGGAATCTTGCAGTTCCTGTTCTGTCATGGATTCTTTCATATTGTCATCAAAAAGTTGATAAAAGTCAGAAGTGTTGCCATCAGTTAAAGTCTGGATTGCTTTAATTGTTAAGTCAGAATAATTGAGCTGCCCAGAAGATACTGCCGACACCTGTTCTGTCTGATTGCCGCAGCCGCTGAAACATAGCAGTGCCAACAACGATAAAAGGACTAGCGTTCTCTTCATAAGATACCTCCCTGTTATTTCAGGTTTTCGCTATTTAAGCATTGCAGCTCTTCTAATACAAAAATTCCATCTTTACGTATTAAAACATCATCAAAATAGATTTCTCCACCACCATATGCTTCTGTTTGAATGAGTACCAAATCCCAGTGAATTTGCGAGTCATTACCGTTAAAAGCATCCTCATAGCAGCGGCCTGGTGTAAGATGAATGCTGCCCATAATTTTTTCATCAAATAAGGTATCTTTCATAGGATGCAGGATAAAGGGATTGACGCCAATGGCAAATTCACCTAAATAACGTGCGCCTTCGTCCATATCCAAAACTGCATTGAGTTTTTCTGAATTGTTGGCAGTTGCTTCTGTAATTTTTCCGTTTTGGAAAGTAAATCGGATATTTTCATAGGTAAAGCCCTGAAATACAGATGGTGTATTGTAAGTAATATAACCATTAACCGAATTGCGTACCGGAGCTGTGTACACTTCACCGTCAGGAATGTTGCATTTTCCGTCGCATTTGATAGCTTCAATATCTTTAATAGAAAAGGTAAGATCTGTTCCCGGTCCTGTAATATGCACTCGGTCAGTGCGGTTCATCAAATTTACCAATGCGTCCATAGCAACGGACATTTTTTTGTAATCTAAATTGCATACATCAAAATAGAAATCCTCGAAACTTTCCAAACTGGTGTTGGCCAGCTGTGCCATGGAATGATTAGGATAACGGAGCACAACCCATTTTGTATTGTTTACCCGCTCGTTTAAAACATCGTTGCCCATGGTTGTTTGCAACTGCAGTTTGTCATGAGGCACATCGGACAGCTCGGAGATATTATCGGATGCTCGAATACCGATGTAAGCATCCATTTCTTTCATTTGCGCCATTTCCAAACTGGCTTTCAGTTCCAGCTGCTCCTGGCTGCAGTGCTGCAGCAACGCACGATTAATGCTGTAATCTTCAATCTGTACATAAGGGTATCCCCCAGCAGCATAAGCTTCTTTTACCAATTGCTGCGCCAAAGGGTAAGCCGATGTGCCAAACACGTGGATCATCACTTTTTCTTTTGGCTGCAGTGCGCAGGAATAGGTAATCAGATTATGCGCCAGTTCTTTTATTCTAGAGTCCATAGGAAAAACGCATCCTTTCGGACCATACTGTCAGGTATGGTCAATAAATTTTGTTTCTTAGTGATAGCATACTCATTTTAACATAAAATAATCATTTGGCGCAAGTCAGGATAAAAAGAGCAGTACAGAGCCGTTCGGAAAAACAGATTGAAAAATCAGACAGAATGTAAAAACTACACACAAACTACAAAAAACTGTGTTATACTGAACGGCAGAGTGATGATTGGAGGAACAATATGAAACAGTTGCTTGTTGTAGAGGATGAGCCCGATATTCAGGAACTGCTGCAAAATTTTTTGGAGGCGGCAGGTTATCAGGTTGTAGTAGCCGGAGACGGCGTGGCGGCGCTGACCTGTTTTCAGCAGCAAGTTTTTGATTTGGTGCTGCTGGATGTAATGCTGCCCAAAATTGATGGGTATGGTGTTTGTGAGTTGATTCGGCATACGTCTCAGGTTCCCGTCGTGATGCTGACAGCCTTAGAAAGTGAGGAAAATCAGCTGCGCGGATTCGATTTGCAGATCGACGATTATATTACCAAACCTTTTTCTATGCCGGTGTTGCTGCGGAAAATTGAAGCGGTGCTGCGCAGAAGCGGCCAGCAGACGGGCAGTGATTGCCGTATATTGCGTTATGGCTGTTTGGAGTTGGATTTGGACGGTTATCAGGTTTTTGTCAGACAGCAGCCGATAGAGTTAACTCGCCGGGAGTTTGAGTTATTGCAGCTTTTGCTGATGAATCAGGGACGGGTATTGACCAGACCTATGCTTTTGCAGCAGCTTTGGCGCTATGATTTTGTAGGTGACGAGCGGGTTGTGGATACCCATATTAAAAATTTGCGTAAAAAATTGCAGGTAGATTATATTGAAACCATTCGGGGAGTGGGATATCGTGTTGATAAATTACCTGAGGCGTAATTTGAGTGTTCAGATTTTCTTTATTACATTGTTGGTTCTGGTTCTGGCGTGCAGTATTACTTATGGATTTATTGCCTGGTTTATGCCAGTCACCTATATGTCCAATTTGGATACACAGCTGGACAACCAAATGCAGCAAATTGTTCGCCAGTTGAAACAGACAGAATTTTCTGAAAGCGGTCCTGTCTGGGAGTATATTGTAATGGAATTAAATGCACAGATTTGTTTGAAAACCGATGACGGGCAGGGCATTGCACTGCCGGGGAGTGCAGAAACTGCGATAGTGGATGCGGCGGTGGATGAAGAAACGGTGGTTGTGACTGATTATGCTATCAGTGTTGCTCAGTCAGGTGAAGAATTTGCAGCGCAAGATGGCGAAGTGGTGATTCAACAGGCAACAGAGGTAATGGATATGGATGATACTGCAGCTTTTTCGGTAACGGTGGAAGAAGCGGCGGAATCCGTTATGGCTACAAAGGAATATGATATTCAATTTTCTGGCGATTCTGCCCACTATACGTTGTATGTGACCGGAAGTTTGCAGGCAGTCAATCAGGCAGTAGATGCGCTGCACAATATTTTGCCTTGGCTGACAGTGGTAATTCTAGTTATTTCTGCTGGCAGTGCTTGGTTTTGCTCATGCTTTATTGCCAGACCGGTTGAGCAGCTCAGTGTTTCTGCGCAGCAGTTGTCGCAGCTCAATTTTAACTGGCGCTGTTCCGAAAAAAGAAAAGATGAACTTGGCGTACTGGCCCATAGCTTAAATACATTGGCGCAGCGATTGCAGACTACCTTGCAGGAACTGCGCAGTGCCAATCAAAAGCTGCAGGCGGATATTGAGCAGGAACGGGAGCTGGAACATAAACGGCTGGCCTTTTTTTCGGCGGTATCTCATGAGCTGAAGACGCCGATTACGATCGTGAAAGGACAATTGGAAGGTATGCAGGCTGGCATTGGCGTATATCAGGACAGAGATAAATATCTGGCTCGTTCTTTGCAAGTGATGCAAAAAATGGAACAGTTGGTGCAGGAAATTTTGATAGTTACTCGTATGGAGTCCGATTCTTTTATTCTGCAGAGAAAGTCTGTTTTGCTCACAGAGCTGATATTGCAGTTGACAGAAGATTATGGAGAATTTGCGCAGCAGCGGCAGCAAAGGTTGGAAGTGCAGTTAGAACCCAATATTTTGTACAGTGGCGATGAGGGACTTCTCAAAAAAGCATTCAGCAATCTGCTCAGCAATGCAGTTCGTCACTCACCGATGCACAGTGTTATTACTGTCAGTCTGCGGCAAATAGAAAATGACGTACAACTACAAATTGAAAATACGGGTATAAAGATTCCCGATGATGATCTGCCCCGATTGTTTGAGGCCTTTTATCGGGTGGACAGTTCTCGCAACAGTAACACAGGCGGCAGCGGTTTAGGATTGTATCTGGTAAAAATGATTGCAGAGCTACATGGCGGCAGCTGTTGGATTGAAAATTATGATGCTGGTGTGCGGACTGTATTGGTACTGAAAAATAATGTGGAAGCCAAAGAAACGGTTATAGAATTGCCGCAGAAGGAAGTTGGTTGTGTTATTTAATTTACCATAGAGTGCAAGACAGTATATGGGTTTGATCAATATTGCGAATGTTTCTGTCGGGAACAGGTTGTCATAAGTTTTTACAGTTGCGTTTAGCAGGATTTGCGGCAGATGGTTGCATTATATGCTGTGTTTTGACAATTTTGTTTGTGATTTAATTGGGATAAATAAAAAACAGGTCGATGGTGATATGCCTTGCAAGTAGCAAATGTTATGTTGGCACTTACAAGGTTTTTATCTGAACCAAGACCTGTTTTTTTATTGTGGGTTTTGAGAGGACTGTTACAATTTATATTTAGTCATCCAGTAGTTGATTTGCAGCAGGTAAGCAATCATCTGTGGACCTGCCATCAGCTGGCCAAACCATGGACGGCCGTAATCGGATGGTGTATCCAGAAAGATTCGCACCTTTTTGGGGTCCACAATATCCAAAAGGGGTGAATTGGGATAAGATAGAATATCCAGCAGACGATGACGCAGCAAGGCTTCGTAGGCAGGATCATAAGTTTTGGGGTAGGGACTTTTTTTGCGGTACAGTACATCTGTCGGCAAAAGTTTTCTTCCTGTTTCCTGCAAGAGGCTTTTGGTACGTCCGTTGCGGCATTTCATTTCCCATGGAATATTGTAAACATACTCCAAAATTCTATGGTCAGCGAAAGGAACCCGGGCTTCCAGACCGGAATACATGCTGGTGCGATCCATACGATTTAATAAAGTTGCCATAAACCAGACAACATTCAGATAAGATATTTCACGGCGTCTGGCTTCCAGGCTGCTTTCACCATCCAAACGGGGGGTAGCGGCAATGGTAGCATTATAAGCATTTTGAGCATAGTCCTCCAGACGGAGTTCCGCCAGCACATCATCGCGCAATAATGCAGTGCGGGCGTCCATTTGATAAGACCAGGGGAAATGGTGACGCTGCAGTGCGGCTGGCTGATGAAACCAGGGATAACCGCCAAAAATTTCATCGGCGCATTCGCCGGTCAGTGCAACTCGATTTTGCTGGGCAACCTGACCACAGAAATACAGCATGGAGGACTCCACATCTGCCATGCAGGGAAGGTCACGCGCATCAACTGCTTTGTACAAATAGTCAGCCTGTTTTTGGTTGGTGCATTCCAGATAAGTATGCTGGCTATTGATGTGTTTTACCATAATATCTACAAAGGGACGATCCAGAGAAGACTGGAAACTGTTGGCCTGGAAGTTTTTATCATTATCTGCGAAATCAAAGGAGTAGGTTTGCAGCTGTTGTCCCTGTTCAGCTAGTTTGCGGGCGCAGATGGCCGATACCAAACTGCTGTCCAAACCGCCGGATAAAAATGTGCAGATTGGCACATCGGATATCATCTGACGTTCCACGCTGTCTATCACCAGAGCGGAAACTTTTTGCACAGTGTCCTGGTAAGAATCAGTATGAGGTTTGGCTTCTAACTGCCAATAAGGAATATCTTGAATTTGTCTGTCTTTGACTGTCAAATAGTGACCGGGCAGCACTTCTTTCATGCCTGCAAAGACACCGTGTCCCGGTGTGCGGGCCGGACCCAGCCCCAGAACTTCGTTCCAGCTGTCATTATCCAGCTGAGGGCGGATTCCTCCTGCAAACAATGCTTTTTGTTCAGAACCAAACAGGAATTCTTCTGCAGTTTGCTGATAAAAGAGAGGTTTTACGCCTAATCGGTCACGGCAAAGCAATAGCTGGTCGGCTGCTGAATCATAGATAGCAAAGGCAAAGATGCCATTTAGCTCTCGAAAAAAGTCAGGGCCGCAGGCCAAATAACCATTTAAGATGACTTCGGTATCGCTGTCTGTTTCCCATACCAGAGAATATTGATTAAGCTGACGGCGCAGCTCAGCCATGTTGTAAAGTTCGCCGTTATAGACAATGGTGCAATTATGTTTACTTTCCTTACGCTGTTTGCACATGGGTTGATGACCCTTTTGCAGGTCAATGATTGCCAGACGGGTGTGAGCCAGACCACTATGGGGATATAAAATGGTGTCCTGCTCATTGGGACCGCGGCGCTTCAGGCTGTCTTTCATTTGCGCCAATCTGTCACTCCATTGCGGATGCAGCGTGTAATCAAAGGAAGTCTGGTAAAAACCAGCAATTCCACACATAGAATATCACTCCTTTTTTGTTATTCTGCTGGATAAGGGCTGCGGATTACCGGCTGAATTTGTTTGCCCAGCAAAGCCTGTTCAATGGTTTCAGGAATCAGATTGGTGTGCGCAATCATAGAGTTTGGCTTTTTCAAATAGTTATCCTGTCCGAAAGGAACAAAGTAAATATTTTTTGTATTCAGCAAAATACCAATATTTTTTAAATTCATTCCCAGAGCATCATTGGTGGAAAGAGAAATAACCAGCGGTTTGTTGTTGCGTAAATGGGCTTTGGCTGCCATGAGAACTGGTGTATCAGAGATACCGTTGGCCAGTTTTGACAAAGTGTTTCCGGTGCAAGGTGCGATGAGCAGAATATCAAACAATGCTTTGGGCCCGATGGGTTCGGCATCTGGAATAGTTGTGATTGGTTCTCTGCCGGTGATTTCTTTGGCTTTCTGCAAAAATGTTTCTGCTTTTCCAAAACGACTGTCGGTTTTGTAGGCATTGTCAGAAAAAATGGTATAAAGGGAGGCCCCTGTTTGGGCTAAGCGATCCAGTTCTTCAAAAACATTTTTGTAGGTACAGAAGGAACCGGTAACAGCAACTCCAATGGTTTTATCGTGAAAATCAAAGGTCATAAGGCATCATCCTTTCAAAATGGATTGGTGTTAAGGTAACGGAGAAAATCTTTGGCCAATAATTCTCCAGCAGTTTGTGGTGCAATTTTGCCGGGCAGGCCGGGGCAGCTCTGATAATAGAGTGAAAGTTGCTCTGCTGCGTTTTTGTCGATGCCGCCTGGGGCGCTGGCCAGGTCAAACAGCATTGCCTGTGATGGCAACAGTTGTAACAGATCGTAGGTAAGTAGCAAAGATGGTACTGTATTGACCAGCAGCTCGCAATCCGGTAGAATAGCTGGCAGTGCTTCAGGCGCTAAAACGGTGTAGCCAAAAGAACAAGCCAGACTGCGTTTCAGGGCATCGGTTTCACAAATACTGACATGGCAGCCCAGAGCTGTCAGTTTTTGAGCCAGTATCATGCCGCAGCGGCCATAGCCCAATAACAACAGAGCGGTGTTTTGTAAGATATAAGGTGTATGCTGCAGCAGAACGGCGATCATGCCTTCGGCGGTAATCTCTGCATTGGCCAGAGCTAGTTCAGGGGATTGCATAAAGTCGTAGGTGATGATGTTCTTTTGATGGCATTGCTGAATAAAATCGGCAGGCAGATTCCCGCCAGCAAGTAATTGGCCAGGTTGTAATCGTTGCAGTAACTCAGTCAGATAGAGCGGTTGCGTTTCTGAAGGTAAAACAACTGCCCCATTGCGTGCCAGAGGTACTGGTCCTATAACGCATTGATACTGACTTAATGCTTCCGGATTTGATAAGACTGCTGCATCTATCTGGGGAGACTCTGGCAGTGCATATACTGCGGAGAGAAGATTTTGCTGTGCCAATGTATACGCAAGCCATTTTTGCCGCAAGTCCCCGCCCATAACTGCAATCGTAGGATAAGACATAGTAGAGCATCTCCTTTCATTACATACTAATCAGTATATGAAGCCTCGGATAATTGGTGAGTGGGATGAAAAAGATTGTGCATGGAATGATTGTTTTTTTTACAGGGGAGGCTTATAATGATAGGCAGTGCAGAAGAAAAGAGGTTATGATTGTGGAAACAACCAATCGGAAACAGGGGTATTTTTGTATTGCTGTTACCACTGTTTTATTTAGTTTAATGGAAATTGCTTTAAAATTTATTGGGAATGATCTGAATCCGATTCAGGTTACATTCTCTCGTTTTTTATTTGGCGGTTTGGTGCTGCTGCCTTTTGCATTGCGGTTGTTGCGACGTTTGGCGGCAGAGGATATTCATATGGAAAAAGCAGACTTGCGTTATTTTGCATTTTTAGGCACCATCGGAATTGTCATTAGTATGACTTTATATCAACTGGCCACTTTGCATGCCAATGCTTCTGTGGTCGCTGTTTTGTTCAGCAGTAATCCGTTATTTGTCATGGTATTGGCTTATCTGATTTTGCGGGAGCCGATCCATGGACGCAACATTGCTGCATTGTTATTGGATATTGTGGGTATTGTCATCATTATTGCGCCGTGGAATATGGACATTGCGTTCAGCGGGGTTGTTTTTACTTTATCGGCAACATTGCTCTTTGCTTTGTATACCGTGCTGGGAAAACGAAAATGTTATAAATTTGGCGGTTTGACCGTTACCTGCTTTGGCTTTTTATTTGGTAGCATAGAATTGATTGGTTTGGCAGCCATTGGCCATATTCCGGTTGTGGCCGATTTTTTAATTGCGCATGGTTTACAGAATTTTGCTTATGTGCCATTTTTGTCTGGGTATACGCTGCAAAATTTGCCGGTAGTAGTATTTGTTTATCTGGGAGTGACAGGCTTGGGTTTTGCCTCCTATTTTACTGCTATGGAAAAAACGTCGGCCAATACAGCAGCACTGGTATTTTTCTTTAAACCGGTTCTGGCTCCGATTTTGGCTTTTTTGATTCTTCATGAAGAAATTCCGCTGCATATGATGGTTGGAATTTTGTTTATTTTGGCTGGCTCTATGACCAATATTTTGCCAGGTTTGTTGCAACATCGATCAACGCATTAAATGATGTGCAGTTTGTCGATCAGAAAAGGGACTTTTCTTTGCGCTCGATTTTTTGAATCTGCATAAAATATTGGAATTATTAGAATCCATGCATGGATGTTGACTGCATATTGTGGGAAACATCTATTTTTTTGTTGCTTTATAAGGATTTAGATGTTTTGTTGGGAGAGTTAATTTTGAAAATAAATTGTTTTTTGTAGTAAAGGCGCTCCGATTCCCTTTGAGAACTTTGTTATTTTTTTTCTGTTGATGCATAAAATGAACAAAAGAGAGGGGGAAGTATGGTGAAAAAGAAATTAATTTTGTTTCTAGGCGCTGTCTTGATTATGATTGCAGGATTTTTAACCGGAATGGGGCTACAGCATATGAGTCAATCAGCTTCAGCGGCGACTGCTGCAGTGGAGAAAAAAGTTCCTATCTATTTTGTGGAAACTGATGAAAAAATAGTATCTATCTCTTTTGATGCAGCTTGGGGCTGTGAACGGACGGAGAAAATTTTAAACACATTAGAAAAATATGATGTTAAAGCGACATTTTTTCTGACAAATATCTGGTTAGAGGATTACCCGGATATGGCGAGGAAAATTGCTGCTGCCGGACATGAAATTGCTATGCATAGTGTTTCCCATCCTCATATGAGTCAGATTAGTGCAGACGAAGCAGCCAAAGAAGTGGATGGTAATTATCAGATGATAGAAACTGTGACAGGATATCAACCTATCTTATTCCGCTTTCCATTTGGAGAGTATGATAACAAAAGTATTGATGTACTGCGTAATAAAGGTTTTTATCCAATACAATGGTCGATTGATACACTAGACACTAAAAGAAATAAAGCCTTGAGCCCAGATATAGACCGGGTTCAAGGCTATTTTTATATCGTATAAACAATCTCTGTGGCGCCGTCTTCTTTGCGGTTGACGGTAATCTGTGAGATTAACATATTACAGATCATTTTCATTTCATCGAAGTCGGCAGAGCGTATTTTTTCGGCAAAGTTGTCCAGATAGCCGTATACAAATTGATAAGCACTTTGCAGGTTTCCTTGCTGGGATTCTTCGAGTTCCAACTGCTGCAATTCTTTGAAGATAGTTTGCCGCTGGGCATCCAGCTCGGTGATATGCAGGTTGGCATATTTGAGTAATGTTGGGTTGCCGGTGGATACGGCCTGCATAAGATTATCAATCTCGTGGTCAATCTGGGACAGCTGCAGCTCCAGGTCGTTCTTCTGGTGCTGCTGTTCCGGTGTGATGAATGATTGCTTTTTGTAATGGTCCTTTACCTTTTGCACCATAGCTGGATTGGTAAAGTGGCGAATCATATCTTCCATAACGGTATCCTCCAGCTGTTTGGCCGGAATGTTGGGCGCAGGGCAGGTAAACCAACCGCGATTTTTTTTTGTGCTACACATATAGGCGCGATAATTTCCCGTTTGTTTGGTGATGGACACATGATAGCCGCAGTTGCCGCAAAGAATCAGGCCGGTCAGATAGCTGTTTTTGCTTGTTCCTGAACGGGGGGAAGACTTGGGCAGCATGGTGGCTTTTTTGCGCTGCACTGCCAGCCACAGCTCCGGCTCGATGATGGGCGTGTGATTCATGACAACCAGATACATTTCATTGGCTTCCCGGCAGCGCTTGTGGCGATTGGCGTTTTTGTTGGTTTTGCCGTAAAGGTTGAGGGAGCCGATGCCGTCAAAATCGGTCAGCTCGTTGACGATGTTGCAATCCTGCAATTTGTAGTAGTCATACAGGGCGGCGGTATTGCTGGTGTAGACCGGTTTTTGCAGCAGGTCGGCAATGACTCGGCTGGTCCACTGGGCGTTGCGATTGGTTTTTACTTTTAAATCGTTCAGATGATTCAGCATCTTTGTAATGCTGCCGCCTGGTTCCAGATAGGATTGGTACATATAGCGCACCCATTGCGCCTGCTCTGGGTCAATTTCCAGTGCCGAATGCTTTTTGCCGGTGCTGTCTGTTACTTTAATCAGTCGGTATCCGTAGGGAGCGGTGCCGCCGGGCCAATAGCCTTGATTGCCGCGGAAGTAATAGTTATCTGTGACCCGCTCGGTGATGGTTTCCCGCTCCAGCTGGGCAAAGGTCATAATGATATTGACCATAGCGCGGCCCAGCGGGGTGGAGGTATCAAAATTTTCGGTGGCGGACACAAAGTCTACACCGTATTGCTCCAAGCTAACAATTAAATTGGAAAAGTCGGCCATGGAACGGCTGATTCTGTCCAACCGATAGCAGACAATGTGCTGTACTTTGCCATCTTCGATGTCTTTCATCATTTGTTTAAAAGCCGGTCGGTTTAAATCCTTGCCCGATTTTCCTTTGTCATCATAGGCAATAAAGTCCCAGTTATTCAGCTGACAGATGATATTGCATTTTTCCTGTTGTGCTTCAATGGACACGCTGTCCTTTTTTTCTTTTGATTGCCGCAGATAGATTGCTGCCGTTGACATGATAATCACCTCATATCAGTATATGTCTGGTAGTGTGGTTATAGAAATGGGAATAAAAAAGAATATATGTTCTTGCAAATGGTGAAAAATAATAGAGCTGCGGGAGCTCTATTATTAAGTTATGAAGCTGTGTTAATATTTTTGTTCATTATGTTATTAACTAATGTCATGTAATGATAAATTTTCTCAGCACTTGCCTGTGCTAATAAAGGTGGGACCGCATTACCAATTTGAAGACTTATCGAGGAAAGCGTCCCGATAAACTCAAAATTATCTGGGAAAGTTTGAAGTTTGGCAGCTTCTCGTAAAGAAATACCTCTATTTTGTGTAGGGTGTCCAAAACGACCTTTACTAATAGTAGTACAACCGCTTGTCAAGGTTGGTGCAGGCTTATCTAAATGCATAACACCGTAAGTATCACTAAATGTAGTTACTCCATTATGACATGGTAGACGATATTCTTCTGGTAAAGAGGTTCTAGACCCATCATTATTATGAGCAAAATTTAATCGTTTAATATTCGTCTGTGATAGATTACGACAAACGTGATTGTGTATATCATTCCCATTATAAGCTTCACCGGCTACAAGTGGGGGAAGTTCCATGATAGTTTCACCAACTGTTCTCCAGTTTTCGTATTGTTTATTTGTATTTTTTTTAGGATCACAATGAGTTTGCTCTGGTAGTAAACTAAAAGCATTGTTTAGTTCTTGTTTCAATAAAGTATAAACATCTTTCCGGATACCATGAAGAACAAGCCGTTTTCTTGTTTGTGGAACTCCAAAATCAGCAGCATTTAGAGTATCGTACTCAACGATATAGTTTTTGCTTAATAAATTAATAACCTTTTGAAATATTTCTTTACCTACGTTTTTACTCATTCCAGGAACATTTTCCATCAGTATAAAGGTGGGTTTTAATTCTTGTATTAACCTTACATATTGGTATACAAGTTGATTCTTTTCATCGTGTGGGTCTCGTTTTCCTAATGACGAAAAGCCTTGACATGGAGGACATCCAGCCAATAGAAAATTGCTGCCAGGGGTAAGATCTGTAAGGCTGCTTATTATTGGGGCTGAAATATCATTAATGTCCGCGGTTATTGTAACAGTATCTTGAAAATAATTTTTATACGATGCTAAAGCATTAGCATCAATATCAATTCCTAATGCGACCTCGAATCCAGCATTTTGCAAACCACAAGAGAGTCCACCAGCTCCGCAAAATAAATCAATCGCTTTCAATAGAATCTTACCTCCTTTCACACGTTAACTATTCTGAATAGATTCTAACATAATTTCAATAGCTTTGAAATCATTATTTTTAATATCAGAAAAATATTTTAATAATTGAGTACGCAATACAGTATAAAGTTGACCAGCATCATTGTTGTTTCCATTAGATAAAAAAGCTGCATAGGCATAAAGCTTCTTTTTTGAATTTTTTGTAGTATCAGAATCTATTGAAGCTAACATTTTTTTATCAACTTGAAATAATGGAGAGTCAACATTTGTATTCCAGATGATATCTTCTGGTAGCATTTGTGGTAAGAAAAAGACATTTGAATCAAAGAATTTTAAAAAATTCAAGAAAATATTATTGTCCTCTTTGGTAGTTTGACTACTGTTTTTTGCAAACCTTATATTTTCCGAGTTGGTTCCGGTTAATCCAAAAATAATTCGTTTTAGTTCGGTTTTAAATTGCTCCTCATTATGACTTTTATCAAGAGGTATTTTCTTATAATCCAGGTTATCGGAACGGCGATTTTGATCGCCATCAAAAATTACAAACATATTTTCAGGGGAGTACATAATGTTAGGAAGTGTAGATACAATAAGGTCATTGGCTCCACCTGGGGTATAAAGAATATTAAAAGCTTCTCCAGTTAAAATTTCTGATGCCTGAATTACTGTTTCCAAAATTAATTTTGCAGTTTCATCTTCTACAAATATATTTTTCTTTTGTGCTATAGGTTCTCCAAATTCAGAAAATGCTACAACAGAGCTGATATTTTCTTTTATAGAAAAACTCTTTTCTCCCATATTTTTTGTAAATAAACGGATTGCTGTAGATGGTAAATATTTAATGATTGTAGGTGAGTGCGTTGTAAATACAATTTGGTGATTTTTTTTACGTATTTGATCCAAGAAAAAATTTAATAATTGTAATTGAGCACCAGGATGCAATGAGATTTCTGGTTCGTCCAATAGAATTAGAGAATGATGTTCAGCATCCAAAATTTGCCGCACTATATTAACAACCTTTAATTCACCACTGCCAGCTCGTGCTTCACTATATTCTTGATTTAGAAATAACGAGTCTCCCCAAAATTTATAATGCTTATGGAAAATTTGAATAATTTCAGCATAATCTTTTCCCAATATTCTAGATATCCATTGCAGATGTTGATTTGTAAGTTCGATAGGTTTTTCATTTTGAGGTTTTTTGTATGCTGAAGGTCTAATATTTTTCTTTTCTATATTGCGCTTAATATAGCCAGATTTCTTTCTGATGAAGCGTTTATTTTCTCGATAGTTGGTCCGCTTACCAGTCTCGCGACCATTAAAATTGAAAAAAATATCATAAGCACTCAATTCTATTTTGGAATCAATAAAAATACAGTTCTTTTTGATTGGATCACATCTTTTAATTTCTTTAGGTATATCATATTCAGTCTTTAAAGTTTGTGTCAAAGCTCTTGTTTCCCAGTAATCAGGATCATTTTCTCTACGTGTACGGTTGTAATGAACGGGAAATTTCTCATTTTCATCTTTATCGGTAGAGTATACATAAATGTATCTGGCATTTCCTCGCTCAGGATCTCGATCATCAATAGGGTCTAAAGATGTTGAAAACCAGAAATCCCCAACAGTTTTTCCTTCTGGTACACCATAGAGTGCTTGTAGTACACGAGTTTTATTACATCCGTTTTTTCCCACTAATGCAGTAAGCGGAAAGGTAAAATTTAATACCTCATCTTTAGTTATATTGGCATAGTTGTCAAATATGAGTTTGTGTATAAAATTAGTGTATTTAAAGTTTTTATTTATATAATCAATGTTATCTTGGATTTCTGCTAAAAGTTTTTCCATAAAAGAATCATCTCGTTTCAGGTATTGTAGAGTTTATACTTTATGTTCAGGAGAACTGGAGAAAACATCCATCAGCCCTCTGATATATGGTTCGCGATTCAATTGGTCGTACTGGAATATATTTTCCTCTGGTATCTCTAATAAATGTTCCATATATTGCCCCTCACTTTCCCCATTTCATTTCCACAAACACAGCCGGTACATGGTACAGTGCCGCCAGCTGCTGATAACTCATATTATAAAAGTCCACTGGCACAGCATCAGGAAGTAGCAATTCTGCTGCAAACAAGTTAGCTTGGTGCTCATAGATATTTTTTGTCATGTATGTATGTCTGGATAAAAAAATACAGTTATAATCTTTATGCATGACAGCGTGACCAAGTTCATGAGCAAGAACAATACGTTGTTCTTCTGGACTAATATTTTGATTTAGGTGTATCATACTTTTTCGTTTATAGTATTGATAAAAACCCCGAACATCAAGTTCAAGATCATCATAGATAATTGCAATGTTTTTTTGTTCGCAAATAGAAAACGGGTCTTTGGTTTTGTATTGTTTGATTAATTTTTGAACTTGTTCCGCTACATACATTATGTTTCCCCCTTTTTATTTACGAAATTTTTTGGGGGTATATTTTTCTTTTGCTTCTTTTTTTGCCATCTCGGCACCAATGCGCATGGCGGCAATTAGTTTTTCTTTGGATTCTTGGGTCATTGGTTCGCCGTCAAACATCAAACCAGTTTGGGATAATAATTCATTTTCAAAGTTATTCAAATATTCATCAATCTCCATTTTATCTTTCTTGGTTAATTTGATATTAGTTGTTCGTCCTAAAATGTAATCAGTAGTAACACCAAAAAAATCAGCCATTTTAGAAATCATATCCGGTTTTGGTACCCGTCTATCATTTTCATAATTGGATAATGTACTTTGTTCAATGTTTAAAAAAGTACATATGTCTTGTTGATCATAGCCTTTTTCAAGGCGCAAATTTTTTATTTGTTCACCAATGGTCATAATTTCACCGCCTTATTTCATTTTGCAATTTACTATAGTATAATAATATTTCATTTTGTTATAAAAATCAAATTGCAAAATGAAATAAAATACGGTTTTTATATTGACAAAGATTTCATTTTGAAATATAATTGAGAAAACAGGGGGTGAAAAAATGAAACATGTACGGGAATGTAGGGAAAAACTGGGTTTAACTCAACAAGATTTAGCACAAAAGGTTGGGTTGAGCCAAGAAACCATATCACAATATGAAATCGGAACACGAGTTCCTAATATTAATGTTGCGCGAGAAATTGCTGAGGCATTGCATGAACCATTAGATAATATTTTTTTTGGAAAAGATATTTCAAAATGAAAAATATAACATTTCGTTTTGAATAGAATATGAAAAATAATCTGTACAGGGGGTGAGAAAGATGGAGGCTGAAAAAACAAGAAAACGCCTTACGATACGACTTCCTGCACAACTGGAGATGTTGATTCGGAAAGAAGCTGTAAGGCGTGGAACAACGATTAACAATCTAATGGTATCTATTCTGGCAGAGAGATTTCACCGTTAGCAGTTTCATATTCTTTTATACGCTCTTTTATCATAAGTTCAATTTCTTTATTAGCAGAGCGGCCATTTTCTTCGGCAATGTATTTTATTTTGTCTAAATAAGTTTGTGGTATACGTAAAGTATAGCGTGGTAAGTCTGATGACATATGAAAAACCTCCTTGCGTAATAATGACAACACATTAGCGTCATTATAGCATAAAAAATTCGTCAAAAAACATATTGACGCAAAAGTGACGCAATGATACAATAAAAACAGGAGGTGACGCAATTATGACGCAAAACAAGAAGAGATTAGGGTTAAGCATTCCCATGTTTCTATATCAGAAAGTTGTTGCAGAAGCAGAGTATAAAGGGAAAACGATTAATGCATTGTGCTTGGATATTTTTTGGGAGTATTTTAAGAATTCTGAATTGCAAAATAGATGACCTGTACAGGGGGTGAGAAGGTGGATTTTTTAGATATGTATTTATCAGATGAGAAAATAGAGGGTTCGCTTAGACCTTTGTTTGATAATGATGAAAAAGATAGAGCCAATATGATATTAAAATCTTTGGAAGGAATCAGTATCATATCAGCTCAATCATTACTGCGAAAATGCGAAAAGGCTTTGTTACAATTGAAAATTTAGCGGTTAAATCCTTCCGTTAGTTTTTTTACAAAGAAAAAGGTTGTGCATAATGGTAGATGACCTATACAGGGGGTGAGAAAGATGGAGGCTGAGAAATATCTGGCAACTAAAGAAAGGCTGTCATTGGCCGTAAACGGAGAAAATGAACTTAAAACGATAGTAACCGACATTACAAAAGTTTTAAGCGCGCACAATCTCGACCTTCAACCAGAGACAGCTTTTGATGTGATGGTGTTTACTTTAGAAACCTTGCATCTGGAAAGATTTAAGGTTTCAGAGTACGTACAGTAATGGCTGGTACAAACATTCTTGGCTCATTGCGTTCTGATGACCATTTAAGAATATGCTGATTATTCTGGTACTAACGTACAAGCCGATAAACATACGATACAGAAGGGGGTGATTGTATGGGGATTTGTGCAGAGTATGTCAATGAAAAAACAGGCATGAAGGTTATCAGCAGTTCTTTGGATTTGACTCCGGAGGAAGAACAGGAAAAATGCCAGGAAATTGGCAGAATGTTTGAATTTTTAGCACAAAAAAGAGAAGGCCGCGCCTAAGCGGCTGCTAGTGGACAAGCCATAAAGGAGCGCGAAAACAATGGAAAAGCGATTATCAAATAGTGTAGCCAAAACATTCTGCATCGAAAGAATAAAAGCGCTTATAAGTAGCAGGGAATCATTATTTAAAGAGGCGCTGCCGCATAAGGATTTATTTGAACCGTATCAAAAATTAGAAGATGCCTTAATTGGTGCGATAGAGGCAGAAGCAGCGTTTTTAGTGTCAATCAAAAACAATGGCAACAATGGCGGTGAAGAATCATGAATCCCAAACCGTTATGTATCGCCAGTATTGTAGTATTAGCAATCACAGATGCAGCCTTAGCCGGTGGAGCGCTATCCGCAGGACAAGCTGCCGGAATTGTTCTTATCAGCGGTCCGTTGGCTGCATGGAGTTTTACCATGACCGATTGGTGGGATGGACCAACAAAAATGTCCCTGCCGGAGCGGCAACTCCAGGCAAGGGACGAGAAACAAAAATCAACACTTGAATTGTAAGCGAAAAAAGGAGAAATGTCAAATGGGTAAGCTTATAAAAATTACGCCGGACTTGGAAGTTTCGGTGGTGGAATGGCCGGAAGGTGCGGGCTACAAATTTTTGCAAGAGCAGATTGGCGGTCATATTGAGCATGTGCGGCCGGTTCGGTTGTATGAATGGTTGAAAAAGAGAAACCTTCCGGAGCACTATTGTATGTTGGTGGATGAGGAAGGATTACTGAAAGATTTACCATTCAATCCCCTTGGCAGCTATCTGTATAAGACTGATCAGCATGGTTGCCCTATTGCCGGTCCAATCCTGATTGTACAGGAAACAGAGGATGATTTTGTGCCAATTGCAGCTATGGATTTTGGAGAATTGCTGATGTTATTGAAATTGATTATTGGAAGTCTGGGAGGCGGCAACTATGTATCAAGATAAATTAGTGGGCCAGCTGCGTGTGATGGCAGCGGCAGCACCCAATATGACGGTAGCCAGATATCTGAATCAGGCTGCTAATGCAATCCGGAAAGGTGATATTACCGCTGCGGATTGCCAGGAGGTTATTGGTGCATTGGAATTGATTGCAGAAAATTGCAGGGCCAGAGAAGCCAGCATTTTAAATGGTGCAGTAATGGCGTTAGAAAAAATTGTAGAAGAACAGCGGCGGGGTGTTCTGTATCTGCCAGTTGTTCATGTAGGCTGGGGAGATGAGGTGCAGGCATGAGCAGAGTATTAACAAAACTGACTCCGGAGACAACCAGATTAGAATGGCTGCGGTATCGTCAGGCAGGCATTGGCGGCAGTGATGCTGCTGCCGTGCTTGGGCTGAGCCGATGGAAAGGGCCAATTGATGTGTGGCTGGATAAAACAAAACCCATTGAGCAGGAAGACGGCGCAAGCGAAGCAGCCTATTGGGGTACGGTGCTGGAGGATGTGGTGGCCCATGAATTTGCCAAACGTACCGGCCTGACTGTGCGCCGGCGTAATGCAATCCTGATGCACGATGCCCATGATTTCATTCTGGCCAATATTGACCGCGAGCTGGTAGGCCAGAAGGTGGGGCTGGAATGTAAAACAGCCAGCGCCTACAAAAAAGAAGAATGGTCAGAAGATGAAATTCCGGCAGAGTACATTGTGCAGTGCCAGCATTATATGGCGGTAACCGGGTATGAAGCGTGGTGGATTGCCTGCCTGATCGGCGGTAATCAGTTTGTATATAAAAAGATTGAGCGGGATGAAGAGTTGATCGAAATGCTGTTGGCCGCTGAGGTGGATTTCTGGAACCGCTATGTACTAGGAGGGGAAATGCCGCCGGTGGATGGATCCGATGCTTCTAAAAATGCGCTGCAAAAATTTTACCCAACGGCAGAGGATGGCGCTGAAACGACATTGGATTTTGAACAGGAGGCTATGCTGGCCGACAGATTGGCATTATTGACTTTAAAGGATGACTGCGAAGAAAAAATACAGGCCATTGATAATCAGATCAAGGCTGCCATGGGAGAACATGAAGCAGCAGTGGGTCAGCGGTTTGCAGTGAAATGGGGCAATACTTCCCGCACAACAGTGGACAGCAAACGGCTGAAAGCAGAGCATCCGGATATTTATCAGCAGTGCAGCAGGACAAGCAGTAGCAGAACATTTCGTGTAAAGGAGATTGGTTGAGATGGCAAATACAGAAGCGTTAAAAGAGCAGATGCGGGAGCAGAAGACAGCGCCGGCCAATGCAAATAATTTTTCAGTAAAACAGTTAATGGGACAGGATCTGTTCAAAAAGAAATTTGAAGATGTACTGGGAGCCAGAGCTCCCCAGTTTGTGGCCAGCATGATTAACCTGGTGGGCAATGATAAGAATTTACAAGGCTGCAATCCGGTCAGTGTCATCAGCAGCTGCCTGGTGGCTGCCACCTTAGATTTGCCTATTGATAAGAATCTGGGATATGCCTGGATTGTACCGTACAAAGGGCAGGCCACCTTTCAGATGGGGTATCGCGGTTATGTGCAGCTGGCGCTGCGCTCCGGACAGTATCGGGCCATTAATGTAGTGGATGTACACGAAGGCGAGCTGGTGGAGTGGAACCCGTTAAGCGAAGAACTGAAAATTGACTTTACCAAGAAAAAATCAGATAAAATCATCGGCTATGCTGCTTATTTTGAATTGCTGAACGGCTTTAAAAAGGCAGAATATTGGGATACAGCGCGGATATCAGAGCATAAGAAGAAATTCTCCAAGTCAGACTTTGGCTGGAAAAATGACTTTGATGCCATGGCGCGCAAAACTGTGCTGCGGAACATGCTCAACCATTGGGGCATCTTATCCGTTCAGATGCAAAGCGGCATGAGCGCCGATTTGGCCGCTACCGAAACAGATGCAGCAGGCGCACCGCCGCTGGTCAGTGAAGATGGCGAGATTATTGATATTGATACGTTGGATGTGGATATGACCGGCCTTGAGGATTTGGACAATGGACAATAACTGTCCCATCTGCGGCAGAACCTTACAGCATACAGTGAGCTGCCCCATGGTGGGCGGCCATGTATGCCAGAAGTGCCATTTAGCGTGTTGGATGCTCAATCATGAAACCAGCCTGACACGCTGTATGTATCATGTGATTGTGGGCGAGAAAGGTGGGGCATATGGCAAAAAATAAGAAGAAAACAAGCAATGCAGCAGCCAGAAATAAAGCGATGTTACAGGAAAAGCTATTTAAAAATGCATTGGGCATGGATTTGCAAAATGCTTACAATAAAGGCTTGGGCAATGGGTATGGCATTGCAGTATTGGTGATGTTTTGGCTGCTGCATACAGAGCATAGCTTTGGCAAGAAACGGCTGGCAATCTTTATGCGCAAAATCAATGATTTTTGTCTGGAATATATCGGCCCCGGTGAGGATGGGCTGCAACAGCCGAAAGAAGGAGAATTTTCCGGCATCAGTTTAAAAGACATTGCCGAACAACTGGCGGAAGAATGTGGTATTTACATTGATACAGATACCTGGACTATGGAAGTTGAGGGTTTGACAGTAGAGAAAAAGGAGCCAACGCATGGACAATCGGAATAGGTTGAAACGGCTGTTGAATGAAGCCTGTATTGCTTATACAGAATTTGATTCCCTGAGCAATTCTTTTACAGCAATGATTTGGGTACACAATATGTTTCCGTGTGTTTTATTTGTGTATGAGGATGGAATACACATACGGGGGCAAGGATACCACAGTGTATGGAAGTACAGTCCTGAATATGTTGTTCGGATGTTGGATCGGAAATTCAGACAGGAGCGTGAAGCATGAACTATCGGGAAGCAATTGAAATTTTGAGTACCAATATTCATTTAGATTGCAGCTTGGCTGATGCGGTACAGGAGTTGCAGGCCAGAACATTTGCAGTAGAACAATTGGAGCGGTTTGAGATATTGGAGAACGCTATCAAGGAAAAAGACTTGATCAGCCGAAAAGAAGTGTGCCAGATTTTACATGAGTTGGGCGGTTGCGATGCAAAGCCGGGCAGTTGGTCAGATGGTTGGGACGGAGCAATTGCAAAAGCAATTTCCCAAGTAGAAACCATGTGGTATGTGACGAACCATGAAGCAGAACGGATTATGATAGATTTTATAAAAGAAATGGGAGAGCATGATGGTTAAAATTGAAAAAACGAAACATGGAACCTGTACCAGTTGCGGAGTAAGTGCAAGAGATAGTGGATTGCCGTTGACACGATTAAGCTGTTCCACCGATGGAAATGGCTGGTCTTCTATCTTTCTGTGTACTAATTGTCTTCATGCGTTTTATTCAAAGCTGGGGGATGCAGTGGAAACAAAGTGAGCAGGAGGATAAAGCATGAACAAAGTTATATTAATCGGCCGGCTGACCAAGGATCCGGAGTTGAGATACACTCAGTCGGGCACCGCAGTAGCCGGTTTTACACTGGCAGTTGACCGCCGGTTTGCCAACCAGAACGGAGAGCGGGAAGCGGATTTTGTCAACTGCGTAGCGTGGAACAAGGCAGCTGAATTTGTAGCGCAGTATTTCTACAAGGGCAAGCAAATGGCGCTGGAAGGCAGATTGCAGGTGCGCAGCTATGACGGCAACGATGGGCAAAAACGCTGGGTGACAGAAGTTGTAGCAGAACAGATTGAATTTGTAGGGAGTAAACATGATAGTAACAGCAATAGAAGCGGCAGTGGAACTAGCAATACTAACAGTTCTGCTGGTAGCAGCAGCGGCAACAATCCTTACGCGGGATTAGGCCAGGAAGTGATGTTTGATGATAACGATTTGCCGTTTTAGGTGGTGATAACCATGGCAAGAGAAAATCTAAGAAATGCCCGCAAAAAAGCGGGCATGACACAACAAGAGTTAGCAGATAAATTGGGAATAAGTCTTGTATATTATCAAAAAATAGAGGCAGGAAATCGAACGGGTGATTTTGCTGTATGGGATGCTTTAGAAGATATTACAGGTATTCATCAACGGATACTCCGAGAGATTTTAAAAAATCATCACGACCAAGAAGATAATCAGTAGGCACTGCAAAAATATCCGCTATTTTGACAAGGGTATCAAAAGAAGGCATTCGTTCAGCCTGTTCATACTTTTGATAAGCATTCAAAGAGATTTCAAGCAAATCAGCCATATTTTGCTGCGTGTATTTATTTTTTATACGTGAAGAACGTAGTCGTTGGTTAAACATAATAGACATCTCCTAAAAAACATATTGACATTACATACAGATTGTACTATATTATATGCAATTGATATACATACAATATGTATGTAAAAAGGAGAGATTATTATGTTTGATTTTTTTACAATGGCTGATGATCTGGAACAAAGTGGCTTGAAATTACGGCAGGCGAAAGCAATGCTTTGTGTAACTGGTGATGGATTGTTCAAGGATAATCAGCTTGACGATTTTTATCAGCAATACGAAGCAGTTTTGGATGCTGCATTGGACAAAGTTATGGAGCAAATCAAAGTTGTGGAAGAAGTTTCACGGGTGTTATATGATGTGAGCAAAAAAATCAAAGGAGCGTGAGTGTAATGGAATTTATTCCAATTTTAGATATCAGAGTACGTTCGATACAAAAATTAAGCGATGAACAAAAAATAAAGTTAGTAGATTACTTATGTGAAATTTTATTATGTACAGATGAAAATGGTGTTCGACCTCATGAAGATGTGGCTATTGATTTATTAACTGATATTATGTGGGAAGACAGAAAAATTGTTTTAGATGTAAATATATTTTAGTAATGAGGGTGATGCAAATGGCAGCAAAGAAAAATGATGGAGAAAGTTTTGTATTTTATAAATCTTTCTTTGACATGGTTAATTACATTCCAGATGCAGAGGTTCGTGCGGAAGCGTATGCTGCCATTTGCGAATATGCATTTAATAATACGGAAATTGAAACTGAGAATCCTATGGTTAATATGGTACTTGCATCTATCAAACCATTGATTGATGCAAACAGAAAACGCAGAGAAAATGGAAACCAAGGCGGCAGAGAATCAAACAAAAAGAAAACCACTGGTTCACAAAATAAAGAACCTATGGTTATGGATAAAGAAACCAACGGTTTTGAAAATTTAGAAAATGAAGAACCTAATGTAGATGTTAATGTAAATGTAAATGAAGATGTAGATGTTAATGCAGATGTGAATGTCCATGTTGATGACGATGACGAAGAAAATGTAACAGTTGCATGCGATAGCGTGTGTGGTGATGGTGCCAGCGGTAGCCAACAGCACAGCAAACTGGTGAAATGGCTGGATATTATGACTACAACAACGGACATGGAGCAGTTTAAGGCTTTGACCAGCCGACTTTTCCAGACCTACAGGCCAAAAAGAATCAGTCTGATTGACTATGAAAAAACAGTAAACGCAGTGCAGGTGCTGGGTATAACTGCCGATGGAACCCACTATGCAGCCTATGATCAACAGAAAGCTGCCCTGTTAGAGTATGCCTTTCAGCAGGCTGCTGCCGCAGAAAACGTGACATGGAAATACATTGGCGGCATTTATAGAAACTTTGAAGAACGGGGCATAACCACCGTAGAGCAGGCGGAAGCCTATGAGTTTGAGCGGCAGCATGGGCAGACACCGGAACATTTTCTCAATCATTTTTACGGGGAGTGATAAACAATGCGGGATTTAAACAAATTTATGAACGGCGCTCTGGCAGAAAAACTGGAGCAGGCCATGATGGAAGTGGCAGATAACGTGCTGGATCCCAACTATCCGGCCAAAGGCAAGCGCAAAATCAC
>CALXUG010000002.1 GCA_944391625.1 uncultured Clostridia bacterium | reverse complement strand
ATGGTCAGCAACGCAGATTGTTTTATCCGAGCTGGACGTAGTCCATGGCGAGGAAAACAATCAAGTTGATGTCCAGATGCCCGACGCTTTTCTGGTCGGGTAAACTGAAGGATAGGCAAAGATAGGACAGCTGACCACGTAATCTTTCACACTAAGCATCGTTATTAACCAAATAAATCGCAAGCAATTAACTTTTATGGAGCTGAAAGGAGGTGCGCAAGTGTTTGACCAGTATATTGAGCAGTACGGGCAAAAATTGTTTGGTCTGTGTATGCATCTGTGCCGTGAGCGTTGGGACGCCCAGGATTTATATCAGGAAACCTGGCTGAAAGCTTATCAGGCGCGGCATGGGTATGACAGCAGCCGTGATTTTGGCGTTTGGATCAGCAGGATCTGCGTCAATTTATATCGGGATAAGTTGCGGCGAAAAAAATTGCTTTCCTTTTTGCCCTTTGTTCATCAGGAGCAGGAAGAACAGCTTGCGGCACCGGAACAGGAGGATTACAGCGATTTGTATCAGGCTGTGCGGCAGCTGCCCGATGCCTACCGCATGGTGGTGGTGTTATATTATTTTCTGGGCTGTCAGGTTAAGCAGACTGCGGAAGTATTGCAGATTGCCGAGGGTACAGTCAAATCAAGATTAAGCAAGGCGCGAAGCTTGCTGGAAAGGAGTCTGCGTGATGACATGGAATAAAGATGAAAGTCAGCTGGATGCCCAACTGGCGGAATTGTTTCAAAAGGATATGGCAATACCTGCGCCTGTAGTGCAGACGCAAACCTTAGAGCGGATGCGGCGGCAGCGGGAGCAAAATGGACTGCTGGCAGCGGTGAGTGTGCTATCTTTTTTGTGGTTTGCAATGTATTTGCTGACAGGGGTGCTGTTATTGGAGCTGGATTGGCTGTGGGGTGTCAGGGTGCTGCTGTTTGTATTGGCCAGTGTGTGCAGCGCAGGTTTGCTGGCTGCTGCGCTGCTGTGGACAGAGCAGCAAAAACAGAAGATACAGTTAATGAAATTGTAAATAAAATCGAGGAGGAAACGAGATGGATTTGGACATTGCTACATTGTTGATGGCTATCATAAATTGGTTCATACTGGCGGCAATGGTTGGCGGGGTAATTTTTCTGGTTCTTTATTTGCGGCGGAAAAGCGAACATCGTTGTCCCGATTGTCATAAAAAAGTGCCGGCGGACGGACAGGTTTGTCCTTATTGCGGCAAGCCGTTATCATGATTGCAGTAATAAAGCAGTAAGAAACAGTGTTTGGTGTGTTTTAACTTGAAAATGATTAAGAGGAGGCGTTTGCTGTGTTATTTTCTTTTTTTGCGGTGTTTTTAATGATAGTGCTTAATTTAGCCATTCCCATCTGTATTGCGGTGTATGTGTATCAGGATGCCAAACGGCGGGGCATGGAGCCCATTTTATGGGCGCTGGTGGCGGCCATTGTGCCATGGTTTATCGGGTTGATTATTTATCTGCTGGTGCGCAGCGGGCATTCGGCGCTGCATTGCGCCAAGTGCGGCGCATCTGTGGAGGAACAATATACGGTGTGCCCTCAGTGCGGTGCGGAGCTGAAATCCCACTGTCCGTCCTGCGACCGATTTGTGCAGCCCGATTGGCATTTATGCGCCTATTGCAGTGCAGAGCTGCCTGCCGGACGTTCGGCGGCGGTAGTAGAGCAGCCGGCTAATAATAAAGGATTATGGATTGTGTTGGGGATTATAGCGGCGGCGTTGGTGCTGATGCTGCTGTTTGTTTTAATTGTCAATGTCAGCTTTGCGTAGGGAAAGGCTGCATATATAGCCTGTTTTAAAGATGAGAGGAAACCTTGGGTATCAGCCGGGGGGTGCGGCTCTGTTTTTGAAGCAGGCTTTTTTCTTTTCGGCAGTAAATTTACATGATCTTGCGGCAGACATTTTCTTGACGAAAAATTTACCATCATGTAGAATATTCTTATATGTGCAGTGCGGTTCTGTGTTCAGAGGAAGATGCTGCGCAAAAAAATTATTTATGGGGGCGTTTAAACATGAAGAAGGGCTTGAAAAAAACAAGTCTGGCAGTTTTGGCAACCTTTACCTTGGGGTTGCTTTTGGCAGGCTGCGGCGGTGCTGACAATGCAGAGCAGGGGGCTGCGGACGGAGAGCAGACCAATGACAAGGTGAAAGCAGGATTTATTTACATTGGTTCGGCAAAAGACGGCGGTTATTCTCAGGTGCATGATGATGGCCGTCTGGAAATGATTGCTAACATCGGAGAAGACAAAGTAGAAACACTGGTGCGGGAAGATGTGCCGGAAAACCAGACTGTGGAAAACGTCATGAATGAAATGATCGATCAGGGTGCAAATATTATTTTTGCCAACAGCTACGGGTTCCAGGATTATGTAAAAAAAGTGGCAGAAGCCCATCCGGATGTTAAATTTATGCATTTTTCCGGCAGTATTTTGGGTGACAACTATGGCAACTACTTTGGCAGAATGTATCAGCCAAGATATTTGTCCGGTATTGCTGCAGGGATGACCACCGAAAACGATAAAATCGGTTTTGTGGCTGCTATGCCTACACCGGAAGTAATCCGCGGCATCAATGCTTTTACTTTGGGGGTTCGTTCTGTTAATCCGGAAGCTACTGTACAGGTGGTATGGACCAATACCTGGTATGATCCTGCAGTCGAAAAACAGGCTGCCGAATCTCTGCTGGATGCCGGTGTAGATACAGTTGCGCAGCATCAGAACACCACTGCGGCTGTACAGGCTGCCAGCGAACGGGGCGCTTATTCTGTAGGTTATAACTTGGATATGCGGGAAGCCAATCCAGAAGGATTCATTGTATCTCCTGTATGGCATCTGGGCGCAATTTATACTGAACAGGTACAGTCTGTATTAGATGGCACCTGGGAAGCAACCTCCTACTGGGGCGGCATTGCAGAAGGGGCTGTAGATATTTCTGAATTTGGCGATTGCGTTTCTGAAGAAACCAAAGCTGCTGTAACCGAAGCCAGAGAAAAAATCGTCAGCGGTGAATTTGATGTGTTTGCAGGCGAAATCAAAGACCAGAACGGTAATGTGATGGTTGCAGAAGGGGAAACACTCAGCGACGAAGAACTGCTGCAAATGACATGGTTTGTAGAAGGTGTTGTTGGCGACACCACAATGACACAGCAGTAAACTGAAGATAAACAGGGGAAAAATAATGGATCAAGTGGCTTATATCTCAATGAAAAATATTGTCAAAACATTTGGCAAGGTGGTGGCCAGCAATCATGTTAATTTCAGTGTCCATAAGGGCGAAATTCATGCGCTGCTGGGTGAGAATGGAGCCGGGAAAAGTACGTTGATGAACATGCTGTCAGGGATTTACCTCCCTGATGGCGGTTCTATTTTTATTGAAGGAAAAGAGGTACATTTCTCAGCGCCGAAGGATTCTATTGCGGCCGGAATCGGCATGGTGCATCAGCATTTTAAGCTGATTGATGTGATGACAGCGGAAGAAAACGTCATTCTGGGCAAAAAGGGATTGTTTTTCCGCAAGGGTGAATCCCGCAAAATTGATGCGTTGGCAAAGCAATTTGAATTGGATGTTGATTTACATAAAAAAGTTTCCGATATGTCGGTGGGGGAAAAGCAGAATCTGGAGATTTTGAAGGTGCTGTATCAGGGCGCAAGAATTTTGATTCTGGACGAGCCCACAGCGGTGCTGACACCGCAGGAAACCCGCAAGCTGTTTGCCATTATGCGCAAGATGAAAGCAGAAGGCTGCGCAGTTATTTTTATCAGCCATAAGATGAATGAAGTGATGGAGATTACCGATAAAATTACTGTGCTGCGTAAAGGGGAAACCATTCAGACGTTAAATACAGCGGAAACTACACCAAAGCAGCTGACAGATTTGATGGTGGGCCGCGCGGTGGATTTGACCATCGAACGGCTGGAACAGCCTGCTGGCCCCGAATTGGTGCAGGTGCAGGGACTGACTGTATTAAAACGGGAAGGCACACCGGCGCTGCAAAATGTCAGCTTTGCTATGCGCGGCGGGGAGATTCTGAGCGTGGCTGGAATCGCCGGCAGCGGGCAAAAGGAGCTGTGTGAGGCGCTGGCCGGACTGCAGAAAGTGAAAGAGGGCAAAATTCTGTTTCAGGGTGAAGATCTGGTAGGGCAAAGCCCCAAAGAAATCCGCCGCAGAGGCATCAGCATGAGCTTTGTGCCGGAGGATCGTCTGGGTATGGGCCTGGTTGGCGGCATGGATATGGTACACAATTTGCTGCTTAAGCAATATCAGGATCAAAAGGGATTTTTCCTCAATAAAAAACCGGCAGTGGAGAAAGCTGCCGAGATTAAAGAAAAGTTGGAGATTGCCACACCGGGAATCAGCAAATATCCGGTTAAAAATTTATCCGGCGGAAATATTCAAAAGATTTTGCTGGGCAGAGAGCTGGACAGCGATCCAGAAGTGCTGATTACTGCCTATCCGGTGCGGGGTTTGGATATTAACACCTGCCACAAAATTTATGATTTGCTCAATGAAGAAAAGAAAAAAGGCGTGGCGGTGTTGTTTATTGCCGAGGATCTGGATGTGCTGCTGGCGTTGAGCGACCGCATTCTGGTGCTGGCAAACGGAGAAGTGACAGGTATTGTGGATGCTCGCACTGCCACCAAAGAACAGATTGGTCTGATGATGATGGGACAAAAAGCGACAGAACTGGAGGGGACAGCAGTTGTTGAAAATTGTTAAAAAAACAGAGGCGACCATCAAACAAAAAATCGCTATCAATATTGTGGGCATTTTTGCTGCGCTGACAGCTGCCGCACTGTTTCTGGCTCTTTCGGGATTTAATCCGCTGCAGGTGTATATCTCTATGGTAGAGGGCGCGCTGGGCAGTAGCTACCGCATCAGCCAGACGGTGATTCAGGCAGTGCCGCTGATTATTCTGTCTTTGGGTATTGCCATTGCGTTCCGTATGAAGTTTTGGAATATTGGTGCAGAAGGTCAGATTTTGATGGGCGGATTTTTGGGCTCTTATTTTGCATATAACTTCAGTCAGCTGCCCAAACCAGCTTTGCTGTTGCTTATGCTGGCAGCCGGCGCTGTGGGCGGCGCTGTGTGGGCGTTGATTCCTGCCTGGCTGAAAGTAAAGTTTCATGCCAATGAATCCATTACCACATTGATGCTGAACTATGTGGCGTTAAAGTGGATTGAATATTTATCTGCCGGCCCGTGGAAAGATCCGGCGGCTTTTGGGTATCCCCGTATGCCTCGGTTTACCGAGAATGCCATTTTGCCCAATGTGTTTGGGGTGCATATTGGCTGGATCATTGCGTTGGTTTTGGTCGTGGTTGTATATTTATTTTTGAATAACACCAAAAAAGGTTTTGAAATTGCCATTTTAGGTGAAAGTGAGAATACTGCCCGCTATGCGGGAATTTCTATCGGCAAGACAGTGCTGTTAGCCGTTTGTCTCAGCGGCGCGTTGTGCGGGCTGACCGGCATCATTCAGGCTTCTGCGGTGAATAACGAAATGTCCTCCGCTCTGGCCAACGGCATTGGTTACACCGCCATTATTACAACCTGGCTGTCCGGGTTAAGCGCGCCGGTGATCGTGCTGGTGTGCGGGCTGTTTGCCATTTTAACCCAGGGCGCTTCGTATATTCAAACTGCCTTTGGGATTCCATCGGCGGCAGCTTCTGTTTTACAGGCGCTGATTCTGTTTTTTGTGTTGGGCAGCGACTTTTTTACCAAATATAAATTTGTATGGCAGAAATCAGAACATCAGACAAAGGAGGGCAAATAAATGGATTGGTGGATTTCCTTTTTTTCGGCAGCAGTGGTAGCCGGTACTCCTTTGCTGTTTGCTACTCTGGGCGGTATTTTTAACGAGCGGGCCGGTCATATGAATCTGGGCGTAGAAGGCATGATGATTATGGGCGCAGTGGTGGGCTTTAGTGTGGCGCTGGCCACTTCTAACGCAGTTGCTGCTATGCTGACTGCTGCCATTGCCGGTGCGCTGGGCGCATTGATTTATGCTGTGCTGACCGTTACGTTGCGGGCCAATCAGGTGGTAACCGGTTTAACTTTGACCATCTTCGGCACCGGTTTTGCCAACTTTTTGGGACAGTCCATTGTGGGACAGTCAACACCGGCAGCTATCAAGGCTTTTTTCAGCAATATCTCCATTCCTGTGCTGAGTCAGATTCCGGTATTGGGGCCGGTATTTTTTCAGAAGGATATTTTTATTTATTTTGGCTATGTGCTGGTGATTTTGTCCGGCTTGTATCTGTACAAAACACAGATTGGCCTGAATCTGCGCGCCATTGGGGAAAATCCCTCTGCTGCCGATGCGGCCAGCGTGCCGGTTACGCTGTATAAATATGTCCATCTGTTATGGGGCGGCGCTTTGTGCGGATTGGGCGGCGCATATCTTTCTTTGGTATATGTGCAGTCCTGGCAGACCAGCATCACAGCCGGTATGGGCTGGATTGCGGTGGCATTGGTCATCTTTTCTACCTGGAATCCTTACAAAGTATTTTTGTCTGCCTACTTGTTCGGCGGGTTGAGTATTTTGGGCTTCCGGCTGCAGAGCGCAGGCATTCATATTTCTCAGCACTTGCTGGATATGGCGCCGTATCTGGTGACCATTCTGGTGTTGGTGGTGCTGTCTATGGATGAGCGGAAAAGCGCCGGGCCAAAAAGTTTGGGCATTCCTTACTTCCGAGAAGAACGGTAAGGAAATTGAGCGAGTTATTCGGTACGTTATAGAAGATTAGCTGTAGTAAGTTGTTTTTTAGATAAAATATGCAAAATAGAAAAGCTAATATGTTGGTTTGTATGAATTTTTAATAGTTGAAAAAATAAATTACCTATTTTGATAGTGTTTTATGGGATTCCCTTTAAGTAGATAAGTAAGATAGATCTATTTAAGGGGAATTTTTTTGTAGACCTCAAAGAATTCTAGTACAGTATCATGTTTACGATTTGTCCTAAGGTTTAGAAAAGTTGTATTTGCTTTAATTGCTATCACAGTTACAACAACAACTTGTAACTGTGATAGCAATTAAAGCAAATCTCCTGTTATACATAAAAATTTTTAACATGTATAATAAAGATATTGGAAGAGATTTATATAAGTGTAATACAATATGTGAGGAGGAAATAATATGTTAAAACGTGATGCATTAGCAAAAAAGATTATGGTATTAGGTATTGATGGAATGGATCCTCGTTTAACAGCGAAATTTGTTAAAGAAGGAAAAATGCCTAATGTCAAAAAATTAATGGAAAAGGGTTCTTGTCGAGAAGATTTAGTTTTGTTAGGTGCAAATCCTACAGTAACACCACCTATGTGGACGACATTATCTACAGGAGCTTACCCGATGACTCATGGGATTACCGGCTTCTTCCGTCACTCTCATGAAGACCTAGACGTTATGCAATATAATTTAGATTCCAGAAATTGTACAGCTGAACAATTATGGGATGTCTTTGTTGAAGCTGGTAAGAAAACATTAGTATGGCATTGGCCAGGAAGTTCTTGGCCGCCAACTTCCGATAGCCCTTTATTGTATGTTGTTGATGGAACCCAGCCAGGCTGTGTGGGTATGGGAACTGCTCAGGTAGAACAGGAATTTATTTTGGGAGCCAGCGAAAAAAATGAAGCTGTTACCTATATTAATAACTATACAGGTGATGTAAGCGCTCCTTGTGTTATCACTGATTTAGCACCAACTCAAACTGGTGGTGGGTTTGATGAGGATGCAGTTATGGGTGGCGGTGATACAAAAACTATGGTATTGGGATACGGAGATGGTTCCAAGAGTTGTGAGCTGCCAGTTAATATTGCACAATCTTATATCAAGCCGGCTACGGGTTGGAGTGCAGCCCCTGCTGATGCAAAAGAATTTATTATGTTGTTGAGTAAAGGGTTGGTTCGTCGTCCGTGTTTAATTTTGAAGAATGAAGATGGTATTTATGATAGTGTTGCAATTTATAAAACCAAAAAAGAAACAGAACCGATTGTTGTATTGAAAATGGGAAAAATTTATCCTTGTATTCAAGATATAGCAATCAAAGAGGAAGAACATTATGATGTTATTAGAAATATGCGTCTTTTGAAATTGACCGAAGACGGTAGTGAATTAAAAATGTGGGTATCTGCCGCAAATAATATTCACGATGATAGTGTATTCCATCCAAGATCTTTGTATAAGACAATCGTTGATAATATTGGTTATCCACAGCCAGGTACCATGATTGGAGAACATGAAATTGATTTGGTAACAGATTGTCGTTTGGCAAATTGGGATTTGGCAGCAGATTGGCAGTCAAGTTGTATTAATTATTTAATTGAAAATGAAGATTTTGATGTGATTTTCTCTCATTTTCACAATGTGGACTTAGAAATGCATAAAATTGTTCATTATTTGACTGATAAAGGTTTTAATAAGCAACCAGAAGAAGTTTATATGAAGTTTACGGAAGATGTATATAAACAGACTGATTATTATATCGGAAAATATGTACATTTGCTAGACGAAGACTGGACAATTATATTGGTATCTGACCATGCACAAGGGTGTCCGCAGCATGAACCTCCATTCTTAGGCGACTGTAATGCAATCAGTATTAGAGTTATGCAGGAACTTGGTTTTACTGCTTTGAAGCATGATGAAAACGGAAATGAATTAAGAGAAATTGATTGGAAAAATACAAAGGCAATTGCAATTCGTGAGAATGATATTTATTTAAATATAAAAGGCCGTGATAAATACGGTATTGTGGATCCAGAAGACCAATATGAAGTAGAAGAAGACATTATGACTGCGCTGTACGGTTATAGACATCCGGACACAGGAAAGCGTTGTGTTGCGTTGGCATTACGTAATAAAGACGCTGCAGTATTAGGGATGGGCGGTCCTGAAAATGGTGACATTATTTATTTTGTAGCAGAAGGCTATAACTATGACCATGCAGATTCCTTATCTACTACATTAGGAACACATGACACATCTTTATCTCCAATTTTTATTGGTGCAGGTCCTGGCTTTAAAGAAAACCATCGTACAAATAGAGTTTTACGTCAGGTAGATGTAGCACCAACTATGGCTGTTTTAGGTGGGGTGCGTATGCCACATGAATGTGAAGGTGCACCAATGTATTCCATTTTAACAGAAGAGTTTTAATTAAAAAATAGTAAATATGTAGGCGATAAGCAATATAACAAGAAATTTGCGTTATTTGTGTATCGCCTATTTTTATGTTATATAATAAAATTGCTGATGTTACTTTTAAATAATTTCAGAAATTGCTTATACAGAAGTTCAAATATAATAGACAAAAGATGGTGATATAAAAATGGCATTGTTGACAATGGCGAATCGGGAAATGCTGCATCGAGATGCGCAATGTGCAGCCGATGTAGGAAAAATGGAAGCGTTTGGGAGATTTCCAACAGAGTTTCAAGTGTATGGAACAGCTTATCAAAATGCAGATGGGGAAATTTATTATCGTGCAACAGAACATGAGGAAAAATTATATGCTTATATGCAGCATAAGAAATATGAAGGAATTTATTTTACTCCTATAATGTCATACAGGCACTATACCAAAATATTTTCGGAACAAAAGGAGCAGATGTTATATGATACCAAATATACTTTACTTAAAGAAATGAAACAACAATATGAATATGGATATTTTACACTGATGCAACCTTTTTTTTCGGAGCCTGCAAATGATGCAAGTGCAGAGATATTAGATCAATATCGTAATGAAATAGAAGGTTATTTTGATAATACAATGCTGCAAAACTTTGAGGGCTTTTTGGAAGTTGCGTATGAATCAAAAACGTTGAAACAAACTAGTTATCAGAAATTTAAGACGTGGTATGAGACTGTTTGTAGTCAGATGAGTGATGAACCGATCATAGATGGAACCTATAAACGAACCTTTTATGGTTTTGTCTATAAGATGCCGGATGGTACAAAAAAAATATTTACAGATGCAGGAAAGCAAAATGCTATAAATAAGAGAAATGCATTATTATTAAAAGGCTATATTGTAGCTTCTATTATTCAAAAGTCATATTGTTTTCAAGAACTTCAGGAAATTCAGTTTGTTCGTGAACAGTGTAGACAATGGATAGGGGCAGTTCAGAATGAAGTATACTTTCAACGATTAGAAAAAATTAGGATGCGAAAAGGAGTTATACCAAGTGTTGCATTGCAGCAGATAAAGAAGCAATTAATGCAGTATCCAGAAGCGTATCGAAGTGTTTGCTATTATGATGTGAGATGGAACAAATATTAAATTATATTTAAGGGGGCGATTGCGATACAGATAGAACAGTTAAGTTACTTTATTGAAGTAGTAAAAAAAGGATCCATAAATTTAGCTTGTGAAAGCTTGCATATTAGCCAACAGGCGTTAAGCCAGTCTATGCGTAATTTAGAAAAAGAAATGGGTATTGAACTTATGATACGAAGCCATAAAGGCATTGTATTGACTGAAAAAGGCAAAGAGTTTTTTTTAGGTGCGAATGAAATTGTTGAGCGATGGGAAGTGTTACAAGCTAATTTGAAAGATGAGTGGTTGTCTGGAGAGTTGCAGGTTTCAATTGCCCCACTGTTGGAAGATGATTATTATGTAAAATTGTTGGAATATATAGAAAAACATCATCTGCCTGTTCAGTTGGAAGTCATAAATTTACAGGCAAATGATGCAGCGATTGCTTTGAAAAACAATCAAATTGATTTAGCGGCACTTTGCCTTTTACGCAGTAAAATGGATGAACTTTTATTGAAATATCCAATGTTAGAATTTGTTCTAAAGAAGCAAATTCGTGTAACAGTTTTACTTGGTAAGCAATCAGCATTAGCAAAAAAAGCAACAATATGTGTAAATGATTTGAAAGAACAATGCTGTATTGTTGAAAAAAATATGAAACAAGAGATGGATATGTATCGAGAATTTTTGGGTGAAAATTCAACGAGTAAAATTGTGGAAGTAAATTCATTTTACGCAAAGCAAAAAATGGTGGCAGGTAATCTGGGTTTTGCTTTGAATATAGAAAACGGTCCGATATTACGGAATTATGAAAATGAGATGGTAAATATTTTATTGGAGGATGCAGAAACACTTGTATCTGGTATTCTTTTTAATAAAAAAATGCCCAAAGAAAAGCTTTTGAAAGAGATATTGAACGCTTGGTAGATGTTTAAAAATTTTATAAGAAGAGTGGATGATAAAATGTCTGATATTCAAGTAGATGGCAGAATAGAACGTTTAAAAAGACGTACACAACAATGTGTATGTAAATATTGTGGACGAGAACTAACATTGCGGCACATTGTTTTTAGTGATATCAACGAAGCGAAGGTTGAGCTATATTGTAATTTTTGTAATCGTATAGAGTTTGGTGTAGAAAAAGAAATTTATTATAGTGCATATAATTTTATAGATAATTTAGAATTTGATTACTATGAAAATTTGGATGCCAATGAGAAAAAACATCAGATGAATGTGGCAAAAATATGTGAAATTATAAGTTGGAATTGCAAAAATATGGGGCTTTTAAATCAAGATGGCTTTACTGTTCCGTTAAACGTTGAAGAAAATACTTGGTCTGAGTGTTTGGTTTTACCTAGTCGAGAAGTTGTTTTGCAAGAGGAGGAGGGAAAATAGAATGCTAGAACCAATTATAAGTATTGAAAATTTGAGCTGTAAATCAGGAAATCGGTATATTTTGCACAATATCAATTGGCAGGTGAACGATGGGGAACATTGGCTTGTATTTGGGAAAAATGGTTGTGGAAAGACTACTTTATTAAGTTGTATTGCTGGTTTTAAACCTGTCTCATCTGGAATGGTGAAAGTATTAGGAGAAACATATACTGCCGAAAATATTTTTTCGTTGCGAAAGAAAGTTGGCTGGGTAAGTAGCTCTTTTTTTGATAATTATTTTAAAAACGAATCTGCATTGCAGATTGTGTTATCTGGTCTATTTGGAACATTTAATATTGATTATGATGTACGTGATCAGGATGTACGTACAGCTAAGGCATTGTTGCGAGAACTTCATATGGAATATAAGATGAAGCAACCTTTTTATATGATGAGTAAAGGGGAAAGACAAAATGTTTTGATTGCAAGAGCTTTAATCAGTAAACCTAAGATTTTATTATTAGATGAGCCTGGAACGGGATTAGATATTGAAGCTAGGGAATATATGATGACTTCTGTTGCAACATTAGCAGAACAAAGTAAGGTAACGATTATTTATGTGACTCATTATCCAGAAGAGATACAACCGTTCATGAATAAAGCGATGTTGCTGCAAAATGGGAGAATTTATAAAAAAGGTGACCTAGAAGACGTTATAAGGCAGGAAACACTTTCCATGTTTTTTGACAGACAGGTACAAATTCGTAAGCAAGAGAATGGGAGATTGCAGTTTATGCTGGAAATGAAAGCAAATGCTTTACAGCTATCTTAAAATTTATTACAAGTGTTTTACTGTGAAATATTATGGTGGAATGCAACTTAAAATGAAAACCTTATTTAATATGGAAAAGAAGCTGCGAAAATGATAACCTACATTTTACAGCTTCTTTTTTATTAATATGGTAAGAATATTTTTGCCAGAGGTAGACCAATTATAAAGAATAATAATATTGATAAGAGGAAATGCAAGATGCCCTGGATATACAATTTAGATTTAATTGCCCCATCTACCCCAAACATCATAGCGGAGTTCCAACTTGCTGCCGGTGTTGCAAATGCAGCATTCATACCAATTAATAATCCCATAAACATTACGAACGGATTTCCACCCATTTGGAGATATAACGGACATAAAATCGGATAAAATACAACCATCAAAACCATGTTATGAACAAATTGTGTAACTAATCCTAAAATGAGAATACAGACAAGCATAAATACAGTTGGATCTAATGTAGTTAAAATTGGTGTAATGACCGCCATGAGAGAGGGCATAATGCCGCATTCTGGCGCATTAAAAGCAGCTGCGATGGGTTGTGTAGCAACTAATAACCAGATGACATTCCAACTAATTGCATTGGCAGCTTTTTGTAAAGTTAAGAAAGGTGTACCGTCTTCTTTTTTGTAAGCGGCCATAATACTAACTGCAATTGCCAGACAACCTGTCAGACCTAATTTGTTAAGTGCCTGCGTGAGCATCCATTCTGCCGGAAGTAGTTTTGGAACAAACATTGCAACCATAAAGCCAATTAAAACAACAAGACCGAATTTTTGTTCTTTGGTTAAATGCATAGAATCTTTATTTTTTACTAAATCAGAAAGATCAATATTGGAAACTGGTGAAAAATCCAAACGTAAAATGTATTTTGCAATTAGAGGCCAAATCAGACAATAAACTAATGTGAAAATTAACCATACAATAATCCAACCAAAGAACGGAATGTCAGCATTTGGCATACCTTGTTTAAAGAATGCAATTTGTGCTAAAGTACCAGGGGCAAATGGGAATACAAAGGAGGACCATACAAATACTGCAACAGTTGATGTCACGATTGTAGTTGTAAAGATATTTTTCTTAGGATAACCGGCTTTAGCGGCAATTGTTGCGGCTAAACTCCATAATAAAAATAAACTTGCATACTGGGATTGGGTTAAAGCCATAAGCATTTGTGCGATTAGAATACCAGTCATTAATGCAAAAGGTTTTCCAGCAAATAATTTAATGGATAATAATTTATTGGCGATATAGTCTGTTAATTTTGTTTGTGCCAACCCTTCTGCTAAGATAAAAGATAAGATCATAGGTGGAATTGTCATGAAAGACCATCCAATTAAGAATAAACTGTCTGCACTTTCTCCGTAACCAATAATAGACAATGCACATAATGCAATCAAGCTTGGCCAGTCTAAGCCTACGAAGAGCCAGCCGTAAATGATACCTAAAAATACCCCTAAAACGCGCATCCCAAGTTCTGTGACTTGAGCAAATGGTGGTAGAAATCCAATTCCAAATGTGATTAATAAAAATATACCAATGTGAATGTAATACATTGCATTTTTTCTCATGGTAAATCTCTCCCTTCTATATTTTTGGCGTTAAAGATAAGCTTATCTATAAACTTATTATATACATTGTACTTTTTTATGCATAACAGGATTTTTAAGCAGAATCACAGATAATTACAAGTAAAGGTTGTAATTGAAATATCTTTTTATTTGTACAAACTTTCCGCTTGTGCTACACTAATTCTATAACGATCAGAAAGATTGGAGTGTGATACCAAATGTTGCGTTTGCGCGCATATCAAAGCAGTGATGCGGAGCGAATTGCTGCCTGGCTGGAGGATGAAAGACAGCTGTTTCTGTGGTCTGCCGGGCGTATGCAGTGGCCGCTGACCAGGGAGCAGTTTCAGAATTTTGCAGCGGAGCAGTTGCAGCAGCCCCGCACCATGTTGATCACTGCCATAGATGAATTAAACGAGCCGGTAGGCTTTTTGTGCATGACCAGGGCGGATTACCAACAGAAGCGGATTCATGTTTGCTTTATTGTGGTCACCAATCAAAGCAGAGGCAAAGGGTATGGCACACAAATGCTGCAGCAGGCCATCGGTTATGCTGTCGATTTACTGCAGATGGAGCGCATCACTTTGCGGGTGTTTGCCCAAAATACTGCTGCGCGGAAGTGTTATCAGAAGCTCGGCTTTGTGGATGAAGCCTATCATCCGGCGGCATTGCAGTGGCAGGGCGCAGATTGGGCGGCTTATGATATGGTGTGGTTAAAAGAAAACAGCAATTGTGGCACAGACAGCCGGGGGATTTACATCCCAAAATAAGCAGAACAAAAACAAGCATATCCAACAGAGCGGCTTTTGCGAAAGCGTTTTGAATGCTCTGGGATATGCTTGTTTTGTTAATGGGCAAAATAGGAGCGTAACCGATTATCTTTTGAAGTGGCATGTTAAGTTGGCAGTTGTGTCATAACCAATTGCTTAGTGCCGCTGAGCCGATAGACCAGCAGACCGTTTTTATTGATAACCGCTTTGTCGCTGACATCAGCAGCGGCGCAGACTTGTTTCATCGTCTTGCCGGATGGAGCGAAGACCATAAGCCGATAGGGATTTTGCGGTGTCTCGGCAAAGTGCGCGATTACATAACCGTTTTGACTATACAGAGCAGTAACAGCGGCACCTTTGTTAATTGGTTCCGAAATACCGGTATGTTTATTCCAGAAATAAAGTCCATCGGCACCATTCGGACGGTAATACACCCCATTGGCAGCGCTGACGTAGCTGTAAACGTCGCCCCAAGAAGCAGCGTCGGCAATTTTCTGCGTTTGCTGATTGCTCAAGTTTAACACAGAAAGTGCGTGGCGCTTACGGTTCCGCGCTGCTGCATCCGTCTCATTCAGATAGGTGGTATAATAGATAGAGCTATTGTGATAGCTATAAGATGTAATGGACTCCGAAAGCAGTTGTGTCATTTTGCCGCTGGTCAAGTCCATGGCAAATAGATAACCTCGTTCCAGATTCCCGCTGTTTTCATCACGGGGATAGGCCTCCACATAAAGAAGATTTTTGGCGCTGTCGTAAGGCGGCGTATCTCCTTGATCCAAGCTGTAGTAATAATCTTGTTGGCCAATTTCTCTGCTGCCTGACGGATTTGTTAAACGCATAGGCCCCCACATGGGTCCGGCTACTCCAACGCCCATTGTCTGTATCTGGAAATCTCCAAAATCATGGTAAGGGCTGTATTGATACCAGTTCAATTCTTCAGAAACAGCAGTTTCATCAATCCGGTACAACCTATCGTGTCCCATAGTAGCGCCGCCATAATGATAACTAAGATAAATTTTCCCCATAGACTCTTGTAGATTGGCAGTGCGGTATCCTTCAAAATAGGTGGAATCTTCATAAGGGATGTTGTAAACGGTTTTGCGTTGTTTATCGTCCCGCAGAGCGTTTAACGGACGGCGATAAACAGCGCCTTTTTCCCCTTGGTAATAGAGATACTTGGTGTCAATGGCAAAGGAAAAGGAATCAAATTCGTTGGCAGATTGTTTGGCATCTTTTAAAATAATATTGCTGGTTTGGCTATCTCCGGCGTTAATCTGCAACCCTTTTTGATTGTCAAAGCTGTATTGCCAGCCAAACTCATTGACGGCAAAGCGCCAGGTTAGCGGAAAATAGGTGACATTCCGATATGACAGCAGCGGATATTCTTCCTTGCTGTTGTGAATGTTTTTGCCGTTGACGGTGATGGTGCCTGCAGCAACCTGAGCAGAATCCTGACGTTTATTTTTTTGTTTTTTGGTTTGGTCATGGTATGCGCCCACCAGATCAGAGGCTTTGATACGCAGCCCATTCTCCTTTGTCCAGTCTGTTTCCACGCCCAAAAAGCGGCAGTCGTAATAGGTCATGGGAAAATAGGTGATATCCTTATATACCAGTAATGGATACTGGCGATAACTGTTGTCAATCACCTGTCCGTTCAGCGTAACAGTAAAGCTGGGCAGTGTCACCGGCACCGTATCCGCAGCCAGTGCCGACGGAACGGGTGAGAAGGTGCAGAGAAAAGCGGATAGTATTGTGGTTGCGATGAATTTTTTGTGCATGATAGGTCGGCTCCTTTATTGAATCAGAATGTATGAGTACGTTTTTATAACACCAGGAATTGAATAATAAGATGTTCCAATTCTGGCTTTTGTCGATCACCAGAGAGTCAAAATGCTACACTGAAATGAAAAAATGTTTAGTATGAAAGATTGCGTGGTCGGATATCCTGTCTTTGCCCACGCTAACGATTATGCCGGTCGGCTTGTCCTATCTTTGCCTCTCCCTCAATGGTCTGGACATCAACTTGATTGTTTTCCTCGCCATGGACTGCGTCCAGCTCGGCAAAAACAATCTGCGTTGCTGACCATCCCAATTCGGAATTTTGGCAAAGGATAGGCCAGCCTTATACGTGCAACTTAGGGAGATGTTTTGTTGCCGTTGTCGAGATTGAAACGGACAGATGCGCAGTCTGTTTAGCCGAACTGGACGCAGTCCAAAGTGAGGCAGACATACGAGCAAATGTCCGGTGCCCGACGCTTTTCTAGTCGGGTACGAGGGCAGGCAACAAACAGTCTTCCGATGATGGAACAGTACAAACAAAATTGTTTCACGTGAAACATAGATAATAACCAAATATATGTTCAGCTCCGGTATGGTTTTATCGTCAAGTTGTGTATTGGCGGCAATGAGATCTGCTTAGTGCTAAAACATTCTACAAATTGTTAATAATAGTATAACGCAGATTGACAGAATATTCAACAAAAATGGAATAAATGATTTGAATTAACTTTTACAGAAAAGCTGATAAATAAAAAGTTTTCTTGAGTTATAGTTAAAGGGACAATTTTTTTGATTGTGTTATTGTACAGTTGATTTTATTCCAAATAATATTGTATGATAGGAACAATGACCGGAGAGGCTCGTTGTGCTGTTTGGAACTTTTGCGGACAACTGAGAATGCAACGATACGAATTTGGTTCGGCAGAGGCAAGGCTGGTTAGGTTGTTTGTGTTAAATATTGTGTTGGAAAATATAAGGGTATGATGGCTGGATTCAGTGTTTATTGAAAGCCAAAGTATGTGGATTATGATTTGAAAGGGTGAATAAATGGATATCAATTTGGTTCATTTTGGAAATATCGTTGCAATATTATTTGATGTTGGTCTTTTAACAATCTACTTTTGCACTTTTTTTAAAAAAACAGCGTTTTCCAAAAAGGTAGTAGGTGTCATTTATTTGTCTGCAATTGTTATTTATTATTGCAGTTCTAATTATTTAACAGAGGCATATCAAAAAACAATTGTTTATTTGTTCGTTTGTTTTTTGATTAGTGTTTGTTATTATGGTTCTTACAGTTATAAACTGGTCTTGACAGTGATCTATGCAGGTGTGGGTATTATCATAGAAACGGTTGCAGCATTATTATTAACAATGTTGATGCCCGATTCTTTTTTAGCTGGGATGGGGAATAGTATGGAAGGGTATCTGTTGGGGCTTGTATGCGCTAATGGTTCCTTTTTGATTGTAATTGGTTTGATTTGGATTGTTTTACAGAAGAAGTTTCCAAAATTTGATTTATCAGCCCATTCGTTAAATACTTACTGGGATATGCTCTTTTTTGTATTAATTATTATTACAATTCTGTTTTCTCTTGCCATTGATTACCTGACAATCAAAAGAGGGATGGAATATGGTTTATTTATTTTCGTGCTATTGGAATGTCTGCTGATCATTTTTGATATCGGCATTTTTTACATTTTTCAGAAGATGGAGCGGCTGCAGCAGGAAAAACTGAAATCGGCGTTGGTTTTTCAGCAGAATGAGGCGCAGCAGGCTTTTTATAAAGAAGCTATACAGAAGAATCAGCAGTTGAAAAAGATTGTTCATGATGAGAAGAATTTTCTGCTGGGGGTGGAAGGTTATTTGAAAAGTGGGGAGATTGATGCGGCTCTGGCAGAGGTGGAACGGCAAAGAAAGCAGCTGATGAGCACCATCACCGATTATACAGGCAATATTGCTTTGGATACGGTTTTGACTGCAAAGGTGGAGGAAGCCCGCAAGCAGGGAATCACGCTGCAGCCGATCATTATGCTGCATGGGCAGATTATGATTGAGTTTCTTGATTTGGTACTGCTGCTGGGCAATGCGTTGGATAATGCCATTGAAGCCACCGAGGCAGTTGTGCAGACAGAGGAAAAGAAGATTTGGCTGACGATGAAGCTGCAGCAGAATATTTTGCATATACAGGTTGAAAATCCGGTAGCGGAACAGGTAGTGATTGAAAACCAGACCATCGTTTCCGGCAAAAAGGATCGGGAGTTGCATGGCTTTGGCATTTCCAATATGAAAACCATTATGCAAAAATATCACGGCACTTTTGATATGCAGTGTTCTGATAAATTGTTTGTGTTAAATATTGTGTTGGAAAATGTAAGGGTATGATGGTTACAAAAGGGAAGGCTCGGCTCACTGATAAGTTGTTTTTTATCAGTGGACCGAGCCTTATTTTGATATTATTTGCGTAAGTATCGCTGCTGTTGTGATAGAGCAGGTTTGCGCCAGGCTACTGTAGATGGTGTTATCTGCAAAGTTCCACCGGAGTGACAGGGGAATGCTTCTGGATATAGGTGCGCAGCGCTTCTTTGGCGGGATAGTCCAGATTAACGGGATTTCCTATTTGCTCAATTCCATCGGTATAATCGGTTGGTGCAAATGTAACGGTATAGGTTTGTTCGTCTTCCATCTTGGTACCATCATCCAAGGTCATGGAGATAACTTTCCCGTCCTTCATATCTACGTTCATTCCGGCCCAGTAGTAATCAAAATAATCCCAGGCAACAGCGCCTTCGGTGGAATCCAGATATTTTCCGGATCTTTCACCTTCAAACATAACAACTTGTTTGCCTTTTTCGAGCAGAGTTTTGATTTGCGCTCCTGTCAATTTCATTTGCACACATGGTGTCAGTTGATTATTGCCGGGCAGGGTGCAGGCAAGCTGTTCTTCTACGAGAGGTCCTTTATAGAATTTCAGATGGCCGCCGGAGTTATTGGAAACTTTGCCTTTGATGATGCCGTCGCTGACCAGGCTGATATCGCTGTCCCCCATTTCTTGCAGGGTAATTGCCAGCAGCTGCACAGTTTCTTCGTGGGAGAAATCTTCTGCAAAATTGCCAATCTCAATGGCTTCTTTGCCGCCTTTGAGATACTCTTGGTGGAGTGTGTCCATCATGCCGGGTATTTGATCCAAAGAACCGTTTTCTTTTACCGCAGCCATAATGGCATCGCCGGTAGGAACCAAAACATCTTCATAGCCGGCATACAGCATGGGTGCTTTAATGCAGTCCAGATTTTCTTCCCATAAATCCTGATACAGTTTGAAAGAGTATGGATTTTCTTCCTCTTTTAGCGGAAAGATGGAGGTCGAAGTATCGTTGGTTATTGCGTAAATGCCTTCGCTGGAGGAAAGCCACTCTATAATCCGCTGGGCATCTGCCAGTTTTTTCTCATTCCCTTTTTCCTCCAACTTTTTGGACAGACTGATATTGTAGGATACGGTATTACTCAGAAATGCAGTGCCTTCTCTGTTCCGAAACGGCATCACGCCATATTCGTTAGAAGAATGTTCTATTTCACGGGCTACTGCGTCCTGAGAGCCCCACAGGAACATCATGGCGGCTTCATTGGTGTTCATTCTTGCTTTGAACAATTCGGTATCCCACAGACCTTCATTTTTTTCATAGTCAAATGCCCGCGCGTCAATGAGTTCTTGCATCATCTCAAAGCCGGATGCAAAGCCGTCTTTTGCGCTTGCTTCACCTGCAGCATATTTTTTTGCCCATTCTGCGCCTTCCGGTGTGTACAGGTATTCGGCTTGGGAGAATGTGGTCATGGTGGTGAAATAATATCCGCAGGTTGCGCCGCCCATTACAATGGGGGTAATGCCGTTGGTTTCTTCACGAATCTGTTTGCAAAGGGTCACCAGTTCATCAAAGCTTTGGGGCTCTTTCCAGCCGTATTCTTCAAACATTCCCTTATTGTATAAAATGCATCTGACTGAAACACTGCCGGGCAGCTGGTAGATTGCGCCGTCTATATCATATTGATTCAGCATGGATGGTTCATATTTATTACAGAGCGTCATTCCGGAAAGATCCATTAAATGTTCTTTTGCGTTTTCATCTGTTACGCGCAGACTGTTGATATGGATATCTCCCAGTTCGTCTTTTTCCAGAAGTTTGGCTATGGTAGCGGTGATATTTATTCCGTTGTACTCATAAAAATCAAATTTGATATCTGGAAATTTTTCGGTCAGAATATCTTTATGGTCAGAGTTTCCCCAGATAAAAATCTGTATTGCATCCGGATCACCGGTAAACAGGCTTGTAGATTCTGCCTCTTGGGCATTGCTGCAGCCGGCAAGTAATCCTGCTGTCAGCAATAACATCAGCGCAGATATTAAAAATTTTTTGCTTCGTTTTATCATGTTGTTTCCTTTCCGATTCCACACAATTGATGTAATATTTTTAAAAGTTGTTCTTCATGCAGTGGTTTGGTCAGATGGGCATTGATTCCTGCATTTAATGAAAGGTCTTTATCGTCTTCATAGGCATTTGCTGTTATGGCGATGATAGGAATGGTTTCTGCATCATCCCGATTGAGGGCGCGAATAATTTTTGCTGCGTCCAGACCATCCAAAACAGGCATACGAATGTCCGTCACAATGGCATCAAACTGGTTGGGAGCAGACTGGCTGAATACTTCCACCAATTGCTGCCCATCGTTTACCGTTACACAGGTCATGCCGTTTTCTGTCAGCATAAATTGGGCAATTTCTCTGTTAATGTCATTATCTTCTGCCAGAAGGATATGGTAGGACTGTTTTGCGCCTGAAAAATGCGCTTCGTCAGATACTGCGACTTGTGTTTCTAACAGAAATGGGAAGGTAAAGATAACCTCAAATTTAGTGCCGACATTTACTTCACTTTCAATGGTAATGACTCCGTCCAGAAGGTCTACAAATTCCTTCACAATGGCCATGCCCAAACCGGTGCCTTCGTAGCTTGACCGGGCGCTGATGGTTTCCTGAGAGAAGCGTTCGTAAATATGCTCCAAAAATTCCGGTTTCATGCCGATACCGTTGTCTTCTATGATAAAGTGATACATTGCCGATTGGGCATCTGCCGCTTCTTCAAACACTGTAAATTTGATATTGCCGCCTTCTTGGGTGTATTTTACCGAGTTGCCCAACAGGTTGAGCAAAATCTGGGTCAGTAGATTGTCATCGGTGATTACCAGTGGATGGCTGATTCCGCTGAAATCGGTCTGATAGGTTTGATTTCGGCTCAATGCCCGGCTTTCGATAATGTCATGCACCACAGCCATGGATTCATATAGATCAATTTGTGTTTCGTTGACGGAGATTTTTCCGCTTTCAATGCGGGCAATATCCAGCAACTCATTGACAAGGGTCAGTAAATGTCTTGAAGCGCCGTGAATTTTTTTGAGGCAGTCCATAAGCGCCGGTTTATCATCGGCTTTTGCTTCTGCCATATCGGTCATCCCAATGATGCCGTTGAGCGGTGTGCGAATATCATGGGACATGCGGGACAAAAATTCACTTTTGGCCTGGCTGGCCTGTTTGGCTGCTTCCATGGCAAGACGCAGCTGTTCTTTGTTTTTGCGTTCTTCCGCCAGATAGATCCGCGTGTTGTAGAGCAAGAAACCGGCAAGTACGATCCCCATCAGGATAAAGCCTACTGCAAGCCCCAGGCTCATGTCATACATGATTTGCGTCACACTGCTGTGCATATCATACTGGTCGATCAAAAAGACTGCGTACCAGTCTTCGATCCCCATAGATTGAAAAGAGATATAGTATTCTCGATTATCAAATTCGATCATACTGGTTGCGCTGGTGTGAAGCGTCATAGATGTTTTTACTTCTTCGTAGGTATTGCCAATGAAAAATTCGGCTTTTTCCAGTGTTTTTAACAGGTTATATGTTTTGGCCAGATCGGTATTCAGCTCCTGGGCATTGATGGTTTTGCCCAGACTGTTCATAATAAAGACGTCGGTTATAGTGCCAAAGCTGGCCAGAGAGAGATCGATATCAAAGATGCTCTTATCTGTGGCCAGGACCATGTGGGTAAAGCAGCTGCCGTCTGCTGCTGTTATGGGCGCCTCTAGTTTTTGGGTGAAGCAAAGATATTCCTTGGATTCCGAGGAAAGCTCGGCCAGACTGTTGATGGTTACTGACTTTTCTCTGTCCAGTTCGCTTGACGCAAAGGCGGTATTTGTTCCGCGCCATAGGGCAATTTTACCGCCATTGGCAGAATAGTAAAAACCCTGGTCATCGATCAGCAGCAGTAACAGTTCGTTATAGCTTGTTTTGAGCGCAGTTTCTTCTTCGGCAAGACAGTTTAAAATTTCGTCTTCTTCTGTAAAAGAACGCTGTGTCAAAGTGTTGCGGACATACTGTATATTATCCCATTGCCCCTGAAAATAATGGTTCATATTTTCGGTGATGCGGCTGGCCACCATTTCTACCATTTGAAGCTGGTGGTTCCGCATACCCTGGTCTACTACAGTTTGTGTTATAAATACCATAACAAAGGCGATCAGAGTGATGCACAGCACAAAGGCAGAGCGAATTAACCGCAGTTTGTTTGGATTTTTATTTTGAGCGTCCACTGAGTTCCTCCTCTCGGATTCGTTGCAAAAGTCGGTGTTTATGGCTGTAAATAGAATGAAAAGAGCAGAGACTTGGTTCAAACAAGCTCTGCTCTTTCGATTGAGCGTCTACGAATAATTTTGATGATTCGGTAAGAGCGCCGCATAAACCGTATATGATTCATACGCATAGATGCATTACAAATTTATGCTTATCTACGATTTATTATACAAAAAAATATAACATACCGACAACGCAAATGCAATCATTTATTGAACGCCTTGGCATCTTGATTCCGTGAAGAATTTGCTTGCAGCAATATCAGGTATTTGTTATGTATGGATAGTTTTTATATTGATGGGTATGAGTTAAATAAAAAATTTTGGATAGAAGGTTTTGGGATTGAGTAAATACAGGCCATGATAAAATACTGGCAGGATAAAATTCAGCGATTGCTGACAGTGTGGTTTTGAAGAAAATGGTGATAAATAGATCCGATTAAGTGTAAAGAAAATTACGGATTATCGGGCAATATCTGTTGCAGCGTCCACACGCTGCTCTGGACAGTAGCTGCACGTATTTTTGTCGCTTTGGACTCCGTCCAGCTCCATAAAATACGCTTGCTACAGTCCATCCAGAGGTGGACTTTCTGCAAAGAGATTGCCCTCTTAATGGGTTAAGAAACGTTATTACAAGTTATTGTATTTAGGATAGTGCTATCTTTTTTCCTACAGTAAAGTTACACCATCGTTACTGGGTAAATATAGAAACCTATGAGTCATTGAAGATTTACATTGATATGAACTTTGATGGTCTGAAAGATGTGAATGTATGAATATGAAAGTATATGATATCCATTATCCTAATGTGGAGGCTTTGATTATGCGCTACGTAAATTCTGAAGACAGCAACAGGAATATGAGCGTGGAATGGCACTAATTGAGGTTCGTTATTAAATATCGAGGTGGCATTGTATGTTGAAACTAGATAGATTCAGGAAAGGGGTTGACTAGGCCGGTACAGCAAGGGATTCTAAAAAAGTTATTGCGCACTCCAAAAATCTTTCATAATGGGACAGCAGTCCGACATAAGGTGATAGAAGAAAGGGATAGGAGGGAGCGTATTGCTATTAGAGTTTGTAAAAGAATTGGTACTGCTGACCGGCTATATCACCCAGAACGCTTTCCCTCAGCCGCTAAATGAAGCGGAGGAGGCACAGTGTTTAGAGCGGCTGCAGCAGGGAGATGCAGAGGCCAGAGATCTGCTGATCCGGCATAATCTGCGGTTGGTGGCCCATATTGCCAAAAAGTTTGACAGTTCGACGGAAGAACAGGATGATTTGATTTCCATCGGCACCATTGGGCTGATTAAAGGGATTAACACCTTTAAGCCGGATAAAAAGGTAAAGCTGGCCACTTATGCAGCCCGGTGTGTGGAAAATGAAATTTTGATGTATCTGCGGTCGCAGAAAAAACGCAAGTGTGAGGTATCGCTCAACGAGCCTATCGGCACCGACCACGACGGCAATCAGATCAGCCTGCGGGATATATTGGGGACAGAGGGAGACATGGTGGCAGAAACAGTGGAGCTGACCTGCGAATATCAACATCTGCTGAAAAAACTTCATTGCCTGACCGATAGGGAGCGAACGGTGCTGGAGCTGCGTTACGGCTTGAATGGCGATGAGCCCATCACCCAAAAAGAAGTGGGTATGCGGTTGCATGTTTCCCGTTCTTATGTCAGCCGTATTGAGAAAAAAGCGTTGGAAAAACTGACGGAGGCTGCCAAACTGCGGGAATAAACAGCAGTGTCAAAGGCGCATGCAATGAATGACAGTTGGAGTGAATGACAGAGAGAAACGGAAGAGTCGCTGCTGGCGTATGGCGTTATTGGGCAAAAGGGTATGGATACCGGTGGGAGTAATTCTGACCGGTATTTTTTCATTGTTCCCTATTCTATTTTTACCAAATTCCATTGTCAAAGTCCCTATTGTTTGCTATAATAAAAATGAAAATATATCGCAATAAATGGGAGGATGAGGGACATGAAAAAAATGATGAACTACTTTGTGCTTGCTGCTGCAGTTTTGTTTCTGGCGGTTTCTTTGATTTTCCAAGAGAGAAATTTATACACCCAGGCAACTTGGCTGCTCTTTATGATTACGGTATCCATGAATATGGGTGTTCGGATGCAAGCGGAGTCGCAAAAATGGAAAGGCGCAGCATATGTTGGATTTTTTACTGTTGTATCTGTATTGGGGTTGGGACTGGCCTGATGCAAATCTGCTGTTTAAAAAATGCGGTATGTGCAGAATAATGAGAGGAATCAGGGGCAAAGCCGGAAACAGCGGTTTTGTCCCTGATTTTTGTTTGAACGTGAAACCTTTCTGTTAGCCAATTTGCGGCTAGCATAAATAGGAATGAAAGAATGTCGGGAGATTGTTTGTTGCCGGTCCTCCTTCAGCAGACATCTGCTTGTATGTCTGCTTCACTTTGGACTACGTCCAGTTCAGCAAGACAGACTGCGCATCTGTTCGCTTCAATGTCGACAACGGCAACAAAACATCTCCCTGACTTGTGCGCATAAGGCTGGCCTATCCTTTGCCAAAATTCCGAATTGGGATGGATTATCGCACCAAATGTCTGAACCGAAGTGGACGAAGTCCAAACTGAGGCAGACATTTCAGCGATTGTCCAGATGCCCGACGCTTTTCTGGTCGGGTAAATTGAGGGAGCGGCAAAGGTAGGACAAGCCGACCGCACACTTGCTTCAACAAGAGATATGCAAAGGTAGGACAGCCGATCACGCGATCTTTCACACGAAAGAGAATATAAAAATAAAATAGGAAGCAATTTTTTATGGCATTGTTTCTGTTTGCCTTTCAGAGTTGTATTTTATAAGTAGAATTTGTCAAAGTATCAGGAAACAAAATTGGCTGTAAGTGGCTTAGTGACTAGAAAAACCGTTAATTTTTACTTGCTATCTATCTGGGGTTGTGCTATTATTAAATATAACCGAAAAGATTTTTACCAAAAGAGTGGGAATTTCCCGCTCTTTCTTGTTTATATCAGAGGATTTGAAACGGCCTGTGATATGAATGATTAGGAGGTGGAGCAAATGGGAAAAATTGAGGATGTAATCTGGAAAATGGCAGAGCCGCTGACGGCGGAGCATGGACTGGAATTAATTGATGTGGAATATGTAAAAGAAGGAACGGAATGGTATTTGCGGCTGTTCTTAGATAAGGATGATGAAGCCGGTGTCGATTTGGATGACTGCGAGCTGATTAGCCGTAAACTCAGTGATATATTGGAAACAGAAGATCCAATTGCGCAGGCGTATCGTTTGGAGGTATCTTCGCCAGGGATAGAACGGCCTTTAAAGCGCACAAAGGATTTCCAGCGGTTTGCAGGAGAAAAGGTGCAGATAAAAACATTTTCTGAAATAAAAGGCAGAAAACAGTTTATTGGAATTCTGGGTGAAACCACAGAGGAATGTGCAGCGATAGATATAGATGGAACGGTAATTTCTATCCCGAGAAAGCAGATTAGTAAAGCCAATCTGGTATGGGAGTTTTGACGAGGAGGACACGGAAAAGTGAGTACAGAATTATTACAGGCGTTGAGTGATCTGGGTAAAGAGAAAGGTATTGAGCCGGAAGTGATTATGGAGGCTGTAGAAGCTGCCTTAATTTCTGCATATAAGAAAAATTTTGGCTCTGCTCAGAATGTACAGGTGGTTGTTGATAGGGTGACGGGGGAGTTTCATGTATATACCTGTTACAATGTAGTGGAAGAAGTGATCAATGACAAAACCGAAATTGCTTTGGCCGATGCACAGAGAAAAAATCCCGGTTATCAGGTGGGCGATCTGGTGACAGAAGAAGTAACACCGCGCAATTTTGGTCGGATTGCTGCGCAGACTGCCAAACAGGTAGTGGTGCAGCGCATTCGGGAAGCAGAACGGGGCATGATTTACAGTGAGTTTTCCGAACGGGAAAGCGATATTGTAACCGGAACCATTCAGCGTATCGAAAATCGTAATTATTATATTGATCTGGGCAAGATTGAGGCTGTACTGGGACCTACAGAGCAGATTCCGGGGGAAAGCTACGAGATGTTTGAGCGTATTAAAACTTATATTGTGGAAGTGCGCAAATCCTCGAAGGGGCCGCAGATCATGGTGTCCCGTACCCATCCGGGGCTGCTGAAACGTTTATTTGAACTGGAAGTGCCGGAGATTCAGGATGGTGTGGTAGAAATCAAATCGGTTGCAAGGGAAGCCGGCGCTCGTTCTAAGCTGTCGGTATATTCTCATGATGAAAACGTAGATTGCATCGGCGCTTGTATCGGTGCAAAAGGCGCCCGGGTTCAGGCCATTGTAGATGAGCTGCGGGGCGAAAAGATTGATATTGTAAAATGGAATGAGGATCCGGGCATTTATATTGCCAGTGCTTTGAGTCCGGCTAAAGTGATTGATGTACAGGTCAATGAGGAAGAAAAAAAGGCGCGGGTGATCGTGCCTGATTATCAGCTGTCGCTGGCGATTGGCAGGGAAGGTCAGAACGCCCGTCTGGCTGCTAAGCTGACCGGCTGGAAAATTGATATTAAGAGTGAATCTCAGGCGCAGGAAGCCGGTATTCAGTATGAAGACCAGGAATATGAAGAGTTAGACGATTATCTGGAGGAATAAGTATGCCGAAAAAAATACCACAGCGAACCTGTATGGGCTGTCAGGCTAAAAAGGATAAGCGGGAGCTGGTGCGGATTGTGCGTTCTCCGGAGGGTGAAATCTCTGTCGATCTAACCGGAAAAAAACCTGGCAGAGGGGCTTATATCTGTCCTGATTTGGAATGTCTGAATAAGGTCGTAAAAAGTAAGCGGCTGGAACGCAGTCTGGAAACTGTAATTTCGGAAGAAGTCTATGAAACATTAAAGGAACAGCTGTCATGAATAAACAAGGAATTTTAACGCTGTTGGGATTTGCGCAAAAAGCAGGGAAGCTGGCAGCAGGGGAAGCTGCTGTGGAAAATTTTTTAAAAAAAGGACGGCTGAAGCTGCTGCTGTTATCTGAGGAATTGTCGCAAAACAGACAGGCTGAATGGCAGAAACAGGCCGAAGCATATGAAACGGCATGGGTTTGTGTAAATATTACAAAAGTTGAATTGGGGGCGGCAGTAGGATTGTCCCCCCGCGGTATAGTTGGAGTTATGGATCAAAGTATGGCGGAGGCTATTATGAAGAAGATACAGGACTGAAAAATTTTTTGGGGGTGGTTTAATGGGTAAATCTCGTATTTATGAAATTGCCAAAGAATTGAACATAGACAGTAAATTAATTGTAGAAAAATTAAAAGAAATGAATGTAGATGTAAAAAATCATATGAGTTCTATTACAGAAGAAGAAAGTATGAAAGTCAGACAGGCTTTTCAAAAGCCTGCAGCAAAACAGCAGGAGCCGGTAAGAGAAACTGCCGGCAAGAAACCTGCAGCGCGGCCGCAGGAAGAACGTCAAAAACAGGATGCTGCAAATCAAAATCGAAATAACAGTTATAGGGAGAATGGGAAAAAGGATATGTCACAGAAAACCGGTCAGAAACAGCCAAGTAATCAATCTAGACCTGCAGGTAATGATAACAGAGAAAATCGTCAGAACCGGGATCAGAGAGACAACAGGGATAACAGAGATAATCGCGAAAACCGCGATAACAGAAATAGGGATAATAACAGAGATAATCGCTTTAATAAAGATAAAGAGCATAGAGGCGATTATAAAGGACAAAATAAAAAATACAATCAGGACGGCGGTCAGAATAACCGAAATCATGGAGAGAATGGTCCTAGAAAAAATCGGGATGATAATGGTAAAGACGGCGGTTTCCGTAAAAATAATCAGGAATCTGCCAGCAACCGCAGAGTGGGTGTAAATGCCAACCGGGCTACCCCATCGGCGCCGGTCAGACCACAAAATAACAGGGTTGCTCAGGTTGCCAACAGCAACAACGAGCATTTTTCCAAAGATGCGGTGGAAGAACGCTATCAGGATTGGAGCAACAGTGACGAAGCGTCAAAAACAAAGCCGGAACAGATTTCCAGAGCAAAACGGAATGAAAACAGCAATTTCCAGAATAAACGGCCGAAGAATAACCGCGGCAAAGGTAAAAATACCAAAAATATGAAGAAAGAACCGCCAAGAGAATTTGCAGAAGTAAAACATCATGTTGTGCTGGAGGATACCATTTCTGTACAGGATTTGGCCCATCAGATGGGGAAAAAGGCTACAGATGTAATCATGAAACTGATGGCAATGGGTGTCATGGCTACCATCAACCAGGATTTGGACGTGGATACTGCAACCATTATTGCGGAAGAATTTGGCGCAACAGTGGAAATTAAAGTTTCCAAAGAGGAAGAACTGTTTACCGATGTAGAGGATAAACCGGAAGATTTGCAGCACCGTCCGCCGGTTGTTACCATTATGGGTCACGTTGACCATGGTAAAACATCGCTGTTGGATAAAATCCGTTCTACCCATGTAACGTCTACCGAAGCCGGCGGCATTACCCAGCACATTGGTGCGTATCAGGTAGAAACACAGGGACAGAAGATTACTTTCCTGGATACACCGGGCCATGAGGCCTTTACAGCAATGCGTGCTCGTGGAGCGCAGGTAACTGATATTGCCATCTTGGTAGTAGCTGCCGATGACGGTGTTATGCCGCAGACCATTGAGGCCATTGACCATGCAAAGGCTGCTAATGTACCGATTATCATTGCCATTAATAAGATCGACAAACCGGAAGCAGATGCAGACCGCATCAAACAGGAACTGACTAACTATGGTCTGGTGCCGGAAGAATGGGGCGGTGAAACCATTATGGTGCCGGTGTCTGCTAAAAAAGGCATTGGTATCAGCGAACTGCTGGATATGGTTTTACTGGTGGCAGAGGTTAGTGAATTGAAAGCAAATCCGAACCGCAATGCCAAAGGGAAAGTAATTGAATCCAAGCTGGATAAAGGCCGCGGTCCGGTTGCTACATTGCTGGTGCAGGCCGGTACATTGCATGTGGGCGACTTCCTGATTGTGGGAACTACACAGGGAAGAATCCGTGCTATGTTTGATTACAAAGGGCATTCGCTGAAAACGGCAGGACCATCTGATCCTGTTGAAATTTTGGGCTTAAATGAAGTGCCGGAAGCCGGTGATGATTTCATTGCAGTTGACAATGAAAAACTGGCAAAACAGGTAGCAGATAAACGACAGAAAGAAAAACATCAGCAGGAGATTACCAGAAATACCAAGGTAACACTGGAAGATTTGTTTGCGCAGATCAAAGAAGGCGAAATTAAAGAATTGAACATTGTTCTGAAAGCGGACGTACAGGGTTCTATTGAAGCCATTCGTCAGTCTTTGGAAAAACTGGGCAATGAAGAAGTGCGTGTTAATATTATCCGCACAGCAGTGGGCGGTATCCGTGAAGCTGACGTTATGCTGGCTGCGGCCTCCAACGCTTTGATTATCGGCTTTAATGTGCGTCCGGACAGCGGCGCCAAACGTCTTGCTGAAAAAGAAGAAATCCAGATTAATACCTACCGCGTTATTTATGAAGCCATCGAAGATGTGAAATCTGCGTTAAGTGGTATGTTGGATCCGGATATCAAAGAAGTGGAACTGGGCCAGGCGGAAATCCGCAGCATCTTTAAAGTGCCGAAAGTTGGCGCTGTTGCCGGCTGCTATGTTACAGAGGGTAAACTGAACAGAAATGCTCGGGTGCGTGTGGTGCGTGACGGAGTGGTAATTCATGACGGCAATCTGGCTTCTCTGAAACGATTCAAAGATGATGTGAAGGATGTGGCCAGCGGATATGAATGCGGTCTGAGCATTGAACGGTTCAATGATATCAAAGAAGGCGATGTTCTGGAAGCATATACATTTGAAGAAGTAAAACGGGCATTATAAGCCTGAGAGGTGAGCATAATGAAAGTACGTCCGAATCGAATTGGAGAGGAAATCAAAAAAGAAGTGGTGTTGCTGATTCGCAACGGAATCAAAGACCCGCGGGTTGACAGTCTGCTCAGTATTACAGATGTTGAAGTCACCAGAGATTTGAGCTACGCAACCATCTATATCAGCCGCTATGGCTCGGAACAGCAGCGTCAGGACGCGCTGGACGGCATGAAAGCGGCAGCCGGTTTTATTCGCAGTGAGTTAAGCAGACGATTGAAATTGCGGACTGTTCCGGAACTGATTTTCAAACTGGATGACTCGCTGGAATACGGCGCAAAAATTGAAACAATCCTGCACCAGATTCATGAGGATGAGCAGCAATAGCTGCTCTCAGGCAGGAGAAGGGTTTACAGGAGGAAATAAGATGCAGCAGGCAATGGCGCAAATCAAAGAAATCCTGCTCAGTCAGAAGTGTGTCGCTATCGTTTCTCATAATAATCCAGATGGCGATACACTGGGTTCTCAGCTGGCTTTGGCCGGTGCCTTGAGTGCCAGAAAGATTGAAACGGTTTTAATCAATAATGATGCGATATCGGAAAAATATAATTTTGTGGCAGGCTGTGAGCGTATTCAGCCATATCAGGAAACCATGCAGCTGCCGGAGGTGGTTGTTTTTGTTGACTGCGCCAGTTTGGAACTGGCAGGATACGATCAAGACACGCCCTTTTTGCAGAATAAAACGATAATCAATATTGACCACCATACCAGCAATAAGCGGTATGGTACGGTCAATTATGTAAGAGGGGAAGCAGCTGCCAACTGTCAGAATATTTATGATGTGGTTCGAGCGCTGGAAGTGGAAGTAACGCCGGAAATTGCAACAGCGCTTTATATGGGATTGAGCACCGATACCGGCAATTTTTTATTTGATAATGTGACATCGGAAACATTGCGGATTGCTGCTGATTTGATAGATTGCGGCGCAGATGCCAACAGCTTGCGCTGGTATATGTATGAAAGCTGCTCCCACAAACGGATTGAGCTGATGAAATATATTCTCAACGATTTGCATATTTCTTATAACGGGAAATATGCCTGGAGCAAGCTTAACTATCAAATGATGCAGCAACTGTGCCCGGACAGCACCGATATTGACGGTTTGATTAACACCATTAAAAATATTGAGGGTGTAGAAGTGGCAATGCTGTTCCGCGGGGTGGCAGAGGACAAAACCAAGGTCAGTCTGCGCAGCAAAATGTGGTCGGATGTCAATCAGATTGCAGGGCAGTTTGGCGGCGGCGGTCATGTGCGCGCAGCGGGATGCACCATTGCCGGCAATGTGGAAGAAGCAGCAGAGCAGCTGGTACCGGCTGTAAAAAAATATTTAGAAACGGAACAGCAGTTATGATAGACGGAATTGTAAATGTATTAAAACCGGCAGGAATGACTTCCCATGATGTGGTAGCCAAGCTGCGTAAAATTTATCATACCAAAAAAGTGGGACACACCGGCACACTGGACCCGGATGCGGTAGGTGTGCTGCCGGTGTGCGTAGGACAGGCAACGCGGTTGGTGGAATACCTGACCGAAAAGGACAAGACCTATAAAGTGGTGTTGGCCTTTGGTCATGAAACCAACACCCAGGATGCTTCGGGAGAAGTTACTGTGCGCACTGCGTTGCCTACATTAGATAAAGAAGCGTTTTGTGCGGTGACAGAGCAGTTTTTGGGTGAGATTCAGCAGGTGCCGCCTATGTATTCAGCAATCAAAAAGGATGGACAGCCGTTGTATAAGCTGGCCCGCCAGGGTATTGATGTGGAAGTGGCGCCAAGACCGGTGGTTATCCATGAGATCCGTGTGTTGATGTATAATCAGGAGCATGCCATGCTGGAAGTGCGCTGCGGCAAAGGGACTTATATCCGTACGTTATGTCAGGATTTAGGCCGTGCTTGCGGCAGCAGCGCTCACATGGCTTATCTGATGCGGACTGCCAGCGGTTCTTTTGACATTGAAACAGCAGTGACGCTGGAAAAATTGCAGCAGGCGCAGGAACCGGAATGCTTTTTGCAGGATATGAATACCAGTCTGCATGGAATGCCCATGTTGACCGTGGACAAACCGGCGGTGCAGACCAGGCTTTTAAATGGTCTTTCTCAGCGATTGCCGGGAGTAGAGCAGTTGGAGCCCGGCACAGTTTGCCGCGCTGTATCGGCGCAGGGACAGCTATTAGCCATTGGCACAGCGGAAGGAGAATCCTTTCAGCCCAATAAAGTGTTCAAGTGTGGTGAAACAGGAGAATGACGCAAAAGTATCGTACTGTTGTGTTAGGAAATTTTGATGGTTTACATAAAGGGCACCAGCAGTTGATCCGGCTGGGGAGAGAAATTGCTGATCAAAATGGGGAAGAATTGGCTGTATTCACCTTTTATCCGCAGATTCAGGAGCTTTTTGACCCGGCCTTTTGTTATTTGCTGCCTGAAGAGAAAAAAGCAGAGCGGCTGCGTAAGCTCGGTGTGGATGTTTTGCAGACAGTGCCTTTTGACGCACAAATTGCCCGATTAACACCGGAAGCCTTTGTAAAAACCATTTTGGTAGAAACTATGCATGCGCAGCATGTAGTGGTGGGATTCAACTATACCTTTGGCTATCAGGGCGCTGGTAATCCAGAAAAACTGCAGGAATTGTGCAGTCAGTATGGGATATCGGTTACGGTGATGGAACCATGCTGCGTAGATGATGAAATTGTCAGCAGTTCCACCATTCGCTCTTATTTGAAAGAGGGTCGCATTGAAAAAGTAAATGAGATGCTTGGTTATGTGTATACGGTCAGTGGTGTGGTTTGTCAGGGTAACCAGATTGGCAGAACCATCGGCTTTCCTACCGCCAATATTATGGCGCCGCCAAAGTTGCTGCTGCCGGCCAATGGTGTTTATGCTGCTTTGACCAAAGTGGATGGTGTAACCTATCCTGGAATTTTAAATATTGGACTGCGGCCTACCATTAAAAATAGTGTAGGGATTAATATTGAAGTGAATCTGTTTGATTTTGATGCGGATATCTACGGCAAAGAAATTGAAATCGGTATTCGATATTTTTTGCGCAGCGAAGTAAAATTTTCCGGTTTAGAAGCATTGAAAGCGCAGTTGGAAAAAGATAAGGTGCAGACCAGGCAATTGTTTCAATTATAAGGCATATAAGATGATATAGAAAATAATTGCGCTTAGAAAACCAATTTTGTTGCAAAAAGATGATTCCTCTGTTGATGATAGTATATCTGACAGAGGATTCTTTTTGTCTGTAACCAATAAGCAGTTAACAATAGAATGGAAATAACGTATTGTTGCCGTAAAAACGAAAAACCGGATGCCGGAGCGTTGTAAAACAGGAACGGTTGTACAAATAAAAATTGGTATATGTTGCAATCTTCTTGGAAAACTACTTGCCAAACCGGTGAAATTCATGTATAATCAGTAATTGTGAACCGCGTACTCAGTTTTTCGTTCTCCAACGAAAACTTAGCATGCGGCGATTATTATTTTTCAGGAGGTGCCATCATGGCATTAGACACAGAAACAAAACAGGCGTTAATCAGAGAATTCCAGCTGCATGAAACAGACACTGGGTCTCCAGAAGTGCAGATCGCAATTCTGACAAACAAAATCGGATATTTAACCGAACATTTAAAACAGCATCCAAAAGATCATCATTCTCGTCGTGGTCTGTTAAAAATGGTTGGTCAGCGTCGTTCCCTGTTGAACTACGTAAAATCCAAAGACGTCGAAAGATATCGTAAAATTATCAGTGTTATGGGTATCCGTCGGTAGTAACTTAGAAAGAGCAGCCCTGTGCTGCTCTTTTTGTGGTTTATCACTTTTCTGTTTCTTTCCTTCGGGGGTGTAATTAATAAACAAGAGGAAATCAGGTGGTTTTTTCTTGTTTGTTAATTGCTCCGCCGAAATCAAGATTGAAACAAGTTTAATTTTAAGGAGGAGCACTATGGGAAATATTTTAAGAAAATCAATTCAGGTAGGCGGCCGCGCTATGACGCTGGAAACCGGTCGTATGGCAAAACAGGCCAGCGGTGCAGTATTTTGTACCTATGGTGAAACAGCGGTTTTGGTTACTGCTGTAGGTGCCAAAGAACCAAAAGATGGGGTAGACTTTTTCCCTCTGACTGTTGATTATGAAGAAAAATTATATGCAGCCGGAAAAATTCCTGGCGGCTTTTTAAAACGGGAAGGGAAGGCCAGCGAAAAAGCAATCTTATGCAGCCGTTTGATTGACCGTCCAATCCGTCCGTTGTTTCCGAAAGGATATCGCAATGATGTACAGGTGGTAGCTACCGTATTGTCTGTGGATATGGACAACACACCGGATGTACTGGCTATGGTGGGCGCTTCTGCAGCGCTGCATCTGTCCCAGATCCCATTTATGGGGCCAATTGCTGGCGTAGTAGTAGGTTTGGTGGATGGCGAATTTATCATCAATCCAAATCAGGAACAGGAAGAAAAAAGCATCATGCACCTGACAGTAGCAGGGACTGCCGATGCGGTTATGATGGTAGAAGCCGGCGCCCAGGAAGTACCGGAAATGACCATTCTGGATGCAATCATGTTTGGTCATGAAGAAATCAAAAAGATCGTAGCAGCCATTGAAGAATTCCGTGCAGAAGCATTGGAACTGGAACTGGCCAAAGAAAAAGTAATGCCGGAGCTGAAAGTAATTCCGGAAGAAATCGAAGCTGCTGTAAAAGAATATGCCTATGAAAATCTGCTGGAAGCCATCCGCATTAAAGAAAAACATGCGCGGGATGCTGCTGCCGAAGCTGTTAAAGAAGAAGCAGTGGAACATTTGCTGGAACAGTTCCCGGAACAGGAAGATGATCTGCGGGCTGCGCTGGATGGCCTGATGAAATATATTGTACGTCGCTTGATCACAGTTGATAAAATTCGTCCGGACGGTCGTGAAATGACCGAAGTGCGTCCAATCACCTGTGAAGTAGATATTCTGCCTCGCCCGCATGGTAGTGCTTTGTTCACCCGTGGTCAGACACAGATTTTATCTACCGTTACCCTGGGTGCAGCCAGAGAAGAACAGATTCTGGATGGTCTGGACAATGAAAGCAGTAAACGTTACATTCATCACTATAACTTCCCACCATACAGTGTTGGGGAAGCGCGCCCAATGCGTGGCCCCGGCCGTCGGGAAATTGGTCATGGTGCGTTGGCAGAACGGGCGCTGGAACCAGTGATTCCAAGTGATGAAGAATTCCCATATACAATCCGCGTGGTATCAGAAGCATTAGAATCCAATGGTTCTACTTCCATGGGTAGTGTTTGCGGCAGCACCATGTCTCTGATGGCTGCCGGCGTACCAATCAAACGGCCTGTATCCGGTGTTGCTATGGGTCTGATTCGGGAAGAAAACGAATTCAGCGTATTGACCGACCTGCAGGGGCTGGAAGACGCACTGGGTGATATGGACTTTAAAGTGGCAGGTACCACAGAAGGGGTTACTGCTATTCAGATGGATATTAAAATTGCCGGGATCAACCGGGCCATTCTGGAACAGGCTTTGAAACAAGCCCATGATGGCCGGATGTTTATTCTGGGCAAAATGTTGGAAGCCATTCCAACTGTTCGGGAAGAATTGTCCAAATATGCGCCAAGAGTGATTACTATGATGATCAATCCAGATAAGATTCGTGATGTTATCGGGCCTGGCGGTAAAGTGATTAAGAAAATTGTAGAAGATACCGGCGTGAAAATCGATATCGAAGATGACGGACGGGTTATGATTATGTCCAACGATGCAGCAGCTTCTGATAAAGCGGTAAAAATCATTGAAGATATTACCAAGGAAATAGAAGTTGGCGGCGTATATATGGGTAAGGTTGTACGCATTACCGATTTTGGCGCTTTTGTAGAAGTGCTGCCAGGGAAAGATGGCTTGGTACACATTTCTCAGTTGGCATTAGAACGGGTGAAAAAGGTAGAAGATGTGGTAAAAGTTGGCGATGAAATCATGGTAAAATGTATAGAAATCGACAAACAGGGCCGCGTAAATCTGTCCCGCAAAGTGTTGTTAAGCAAAGAAGAAAATTAATTGTAACCATATAAGAAAAAGACTGCAGGTTCTGAGGAATTTGCGGTCTTTTTTACATTTTTATATTGTATAATATTCAGGCAAAATCACCATTGCCGTCCCTCCGCAGTCTATCCGCCTTTATAAGAGCAGCCTGCGTCCAATCCATCCTAAGTCGGAATGCGCGCAATGATAGTCTGCCTAGTTAGAAAATAAATAAAATTTGATTTGTGACAGAAAAAGATGATGATTTTTAAAAAGTTGTCATCTTTTTTTGTCTTTCTTTTTTCCCTCTAAATGGCATATTACCGGAACTATAAATTGTATTTATTGACTTTTGCAAAAATTTTTTCATTTTAGGTAGCCGGTTTTTGCCTGTTTTTCTCCTGAGTAGTGAAAGCAACTTTTTTCATTTACAATCAGGAGGAGATTACTATGACAACCACAACAAACACATCCAGCCAATATTTCTACCAAAACCAGCAGGATCAATATACCTTTTACCGCATTCCCAAAGCGTTAATCAAAGGGGTGCGCTATCAGCATGTTACCATGGAAGCCAAATTACTGTACGGTATCTTATTAGACCGCATGAGTTTATCCGGCAAAAACGACTGGTGTGATGCAGGCGGCAAAGTTTTCATCATCTATACGGTGGAAGAATTAATGGAGGACTTTGGCTACTCCAATAAAACAGCCATCAAATTATTGCGGGAACTGGAACAGAGCGATTTAATCGTGCGCCAGCGGCAGGGATTGGGCAAGCCCAGTCTGATTTATGTGAAGCAGATTCAGCAGAGTGAACCGGCGGTATCCCCGCGTCGGCTTAGAAAACAGCAGCAACGGCAGAGCAGAACCATGTATCGGGCATATGAATATGCAAATAGTTCTGCTGAGAAAACTGCTGATGATGTAAAAGAATATGGTAATGAGCAGATGCAGAAAGCGAAAAAATATCAAGCGGAAAGTTACACAGCAAGTTGGAATGATAATGCTGCTGTAAATCGTCAGGAACAAAACATGGCATCATTATGTATGGTGACATGTAAAACATACAACTACAGAAGTGAAGAAAGTACACTTCCGGAAGTGAAAAAAGTACAATGTAATAAGACTGAGAGAAGTTATACTGAGCGAAATAAAAAAGAGGAGGGGGAGGCTGCGCCCCGCAGCTGGAAAAATATTGTGCAAGAGCAATTGGAATATGACTGGCTGTTAGAAAGTTATCCACACAACCAGTCTGCCATCAAGACAATGGTGACTATCATTGCTGATGCTATGAACAGCGCTGATGATGCAGTGGTAAGAGTAGGCGGCAGAGAACGCCGTATGGATGATGTGAAGGAGCAGTTGTTACAGTTGGACAGCGGCCATATTGAATATGTATTGGAATATTTGCAGTACAACACCAGTAAAGTGCAGAATGTGTACGGCTATTTATTGACAATCTTGTACAATGCGCCGTTGACCATGGATTTGTATTATGAAAAGCTGGTACGCCATGACCAGGCCAAAAAGAGACGGTAGGATTGTGTGGTGATGCAGTGGCAATCTACAGGCAAACCACAGCGCGGAAAACGATGGGAGTACGGCTGTAGGCAGTTGTGTATCAGTAAGGGGCTCTTTGTATAAAGTGGCTGAGGATAAAAAAAAACAGTCATAATTCTAATTATGATTCTTTTTATATCTTTATGAAATCTTTAAAATTACTTGTTATTCTTTTCTTAACAAAGTACAGGAAAGGATGAAAACAGTATGAACAAAAGAATTAGATTGGCAGGATTATTGATTATGGTGGCGTTATGCAGTTTGTTTGCCGGCTGCGCTCCTTTGCAGGAGAAAATTGATCAGTATTCTAGCAGTAAAGAGTTATGTTCTTTAAATCAGGAACATGCAGCAGAATTTTTTTACCAATCAAAAGGCTACACTATTTTAGAAGATCAGGTTTCTAATGGCGAATTAGGGGAATGGGTTGGTTATATCCGTCAATTTGTTGTTGTGGATGCAAAGGGCAGTGTTGTGGCGCAAGCGGATATGAAAACCGATGATGTTCAAACTTTGGCCGATTTGGCAGAGGCTGCTCCGGATGGGGCATATCTGATTCCGTTTCTCAATGTATATGCCGCTCCCAATGAGGATACCTGTTTCATTGTGGATGTAAACGGCGGTTATCACAAAGCAATTCCCAGCGATACAGTTGTGGAAGGTACGTCAGTCATTGATTTTACTGCCCAAAGGCCAATGACTGACGGAAGGTTTGAAATAAATCCCGATAATGCTACGCAGCTGCTCTGCAACGGAAGGGTTTATCAAGTGACTTCTCAAGTGATAGACGGCCACAACCTGGAACAATATCTTGATCTATTGGCAGTGAATATGATTTTTGATGCCGACAGCAAGAAGCCATTGAGCAAAGAAGCACTTTATCAGGTGGATTGGTCCGGTTCTGAAACTGCCCGGCGTGAAACATGGTTTTATACAGATGTGTATAGTATATCCGGCACCGATCCGGCAGAAGCAGTAGCGGTAATGGTAAATAATCAATACTATATGGCCGGAGTGCAGTAGTGACTTTTCTATTGGATATGGGTGTGCTATACTAAAAAATATTTTGCGGAGAGAGGGCGATATGATGGCCATGATACTTGTTGTGGATGATGAAAGGGCTATTTTGGAACTTATCAAAAATGGTTTACAGAAGGATGGGCATATCGTTTCTGTTTACGAAACAGCGGAGCAGGTTCCGTTGGATAAACTGAGGCACTATGATTTAATGATTCTGGATATTATGATGCCGGGAATGGATGGTTTTGCATTTTGTGAAAAAATACGGCCGTTGGTCGATTGTCCCATTCTGTTTTTAACAGCCAAGACAATGGAGAATGATATCACCTTTGGTCTTGGCCTTGGAGCAGATGATTATCTGACTAAGCCGTTCCGCATGGCAGAGCTGCGAGCCAGAATCAATGCCCATCTGCGCAGAGAAAGCAGAGAACGGCACGCATCTCTTGTGCTGGGCAGCGTTCGGATTGATTTGTCGGCGAAAGAACTGCAGGTGGATCGTACACCGGTTCCGTTAACGAAAAGTGAGTATCTGATTTGTGAATATCTTGCCCGAAATAAAGGGCAGGTGTTTTCAAAAGAACAGATTTATGAAGCGGTATTCTATTTGGATGGAGAGAGTGATAGTTCCACCATTGCAACCCACATCAAAAATATTCGGGCAAAATTAGCGAAACTGAATATACAGCCAATCACAACGGTTTGGGGGATTGGGTACAGATGGGACTAAAAACAATCACATTAAAAACAGCTTTCTGGAGATTTCTGTTTATGTTGCTTGCCGGACTGGCTGCAGCAGTGGCCATTCCGTTTGGCCTATTATTATTGAGTAATACGCTGGGCATTACTGCTTATGCCGATTATTCGGAACGGAGTGTGCGGGAAATTGCGCCTGTGATTGCGGCTGCACCGGATTGGGCAGAGGTAACGCTGCCTGTGGGGTGCAGCTATCTGGTGTTGGATAAGCAGTATCAAATTTTGGATACCAATCTGGAAGGCGAAGAACTGGAACAGGCTATGGTGTATGCAGCCACCGGTTCAACGGGCAGAAGCCTGAACAAACAATATCTGCTTGTCACCCGCGATGATGAATTTGTCATTCTTCAATATTATATTGGTTCTCAGTTTACGAACCCATGGCTGAACCAACATCTGCCATCGCCGGAGATTTTGTTGTATCTCCTGATTGGCGGCAACTGTATTGCAGTATGTGTGTTTTTGACCACAAGATTTGCTGATCATTTGCGCACACAGCTTGTCCCGCTTTTTGCAGCCACTGCTCAGGTGGCGCAGCAAAATCTTGATTTTGAAGTGGGCCATTCGCGAATCAGGGAGTTTGAAGATGGGTTGCAATCCTTTTCCAGCATGAAGGATAGTTTGAAACGCTCCCTGGAACAGCAGTGGAAGGCAGAGCGGGCGCAAAAGGAACAGATTGCAGCCTTAGCCCATGATTTGAAAACCCCTCTGACCATTATGCAGGGAAACGCCGATTTGCTCAGCGAAACCAACCTGGATGCAGAGCAGCAGCAATATGTCGACTATCTGCTTACCAGCTCTGAACAGATGCAGCGTTATATGAAACTTTTAATTGACACATCCAGAGCAGCAGCGGGATATTTTTTTCATAAAGAAAGGGTTGATTTTCCGGCTTATCTAAAGCAGCTTGTCCTGCAAATGGATGCACTTTGCAGGACAAAAGGAATGGCTCTGCAAATGAATGTGTCAGATGTTCCGGCCTATCTTACCATGGATAAAATGCTTTTGGAACGTGCGGTCATGAATGTATTAAATAATGCATTGGAGCATTCCCCGCAAGGCGGAACCATTTATGTGTCTGTTGGCAAAGCCAACAGTTGTGTGCAGCTATCCGTAATTGATGAAGGGAACGGTTTTTCACAAGCGGATTTGCATCATGCAAAAGAACAATTTTATATGGCTGACCAGAGCCGCAATGGAGAAATGCACTTTGGCATGGGGCTTTCTATTGCTAATTCTATTGCAGAGCAACATGGAGGTCAGCTTACTTTGGAGAATGCCACGGAAGCAGGCGGTGCTAAAGTTACAATACAAATTCCTTACTGATAATGTTGAAATGATAATTATTTGTCCGTTTTTTCTTTTTTATATTGTCCGGGTCATTGGGATCGTCATCCAAAAGGAAGCTATTATGGTGATGTTCAAGAGCTTGGTTAGTGATACTGACCAAGTTACTAACCAAGCTAACCAAGCTGACGAGTATTTAGTGGTCACAGGGATTCTGAAAGTAATTCAAGAGGAACCTACATTGTCACAGAAAAAATTGCAAGTATCATTGGGGGAAAAATAACGGCATGACTGCATTGCAAAACCCTGTCAACAGAGCTGTTTTAAACCTTCTCTACTGTTGGTTTCCCTGTGGATTTTGCCTGCGTGTAGTGGGTTCTACTGCGGGGCGATTGACAATCCTGTCTTGACTGGCTATGATGGGGGCAGGAAAGGAGATGGGTGCAAATGTTTGCGATTGATAAGGAGCAGTTTGGCGCATTGGTATCACAGCTGCGCAAGGAAAAGGGACTGACCCAGAAAGAGGTGGCGCAGCAGCTGTTTATATCTGATAAGGCAGTCAGTAAATGGGAACGGGGTTTGAGCGTACCGGATATTGCGTTGCTGGTTCCGTTGGCTGATTTGTTGGATGTGACGGTGACAGAGCTGCTGCAGTGCAAACGGCAAGAACAGGAAGCTTTGCTGGATGAACAGCAGGTGGAAGCGCTGGTGAAAACCACCATTCAATTATCGGAGCAGGAAAAGCGGCATCGAGAGCAGCAAAAAACAAAACGAATGGCGATGTGGCTTGGTTGTGTATGTGTGGCTGCGCTGGAATTGGGCATGCTTTTATTTTTGGGCTACGAAATGAAGATAACAGATGTTTTACTGCCGGAAGCACTGTTTGCCGTGTTCAGCTATTATTTCTATTTTCTGGTTCAGGAACAGTTGCCAGCCTATTATGATGCCTATTCTGTCAATGCTTATGTGGACGGCGTATTTCGGTTAAATTTGCCCGGTGTGCGGTTTCATAACGGAAACTGGCCCTATATTGTGGGCTACTGCCGCATTTGGACAGCGGCTGCGCTGATTAGTTATCCACTGTTATATCTGTTGGCAGAACAGATGGCGCCCGTTGCGCGTATCTGGAACTGGTTGGCGTTGGCATTGACTTTGGGCAGTATCTTTGTGCCTTTGTATGCAGTGGCTAAAAAGTATGAATAAGGGCGCGGTAAAAATCGTCTGTCTGAAAAAAGGCTTGCTTTTTGCAGCAAAAAAGAGTATAAATAAAGATGTAGCATGGTAGGGTGATAGACAAAAGTATGAAGTGGTTTTTATCACCAGAAATTATTTGCAGGACGGTTGTATGGTAGTGTGAATTGGTAAATATACACACCCTTCTCCGGTGTGTTTTTTTAGCCTTTTCCTGCTATACAGATCCATAGTAGGAGGTATGTATTTATGATTATTGTAGTAAAAAATGGAGCCGATGAACAAAAACTGCAGAGTGTGATTCAATACTTGGAGGCACAGCAGTTAACGCTGCATATTTCCCGGGGGGAAGAACGAACCATTATCGGTCTGGTTGGCGCAACCCAGGAGCAAAAGCAAAATCTGAATGTGGAATCTTTGGATGGGGTGGAAAAGGTTATGCCGGTGGTAACACCGTACAAACTGGCCAGCCGCGAATTTCATCCTGAGGATACCATCATCAGAATTGGTGATTTGACCATAGGCGGCAATGAACTGCAGGTGATGGCCGGTCCTTGTGCTGTGGAAAGCCGGGAACAAATGCTGGAAGTTGCTGAAATTGTCAAAGCATCCGGCGCGCGGATTTTGCGGGGCGGCGCGTTTAAACCTAGAACATCGCCGTATTCCTTTGCCGGTCTGGAAGAAGTCGGTTTGCAGTACATGGCCGAGGCAAGGGAGAAAACCGGATTAAAAATTGTCAGCGAAGTGATGGACCCTCGCAGTGTGGCGTTGGTGGCCGAATACTGTGATATTGTGCAGATTGGCGCCCGCAATATGCAGAACTTTAATCTGTTGCGGGAGGTTGGCAAAATCAATAAGCCGGTTTTGCTGAAACGGGGCTTGTCCGCTACCATTGAGGAATGGATTATGGCTGCCGAATACGTGCTGTCCGGCGGTAATGAGCAGGTCATATTGTGCGAACGGGGCGTTCGTACTTTTGAAACATTCACCCGCAACACACTGGATTTGTCTGCTGTACCGATTATCAAAAATCTGACCCATCTGCCTATTATAGTAGACCCAAGTCATGCTACCGGTAAATGGAATCTGGTAGAGCCGATGAGCAGAGCGGCCATTGCTGCCGGTGCTGACGGTTTGATGATAGAAGTGCATCCGGATCCGCTGCATGCTTTGTCTGACGGACCTCAGTCGTTAAAGCCTCATAAATTTAACGCAGTGATGCAGGAACTGCAAAAAATGGCGCAGGCTATGGGAAAAACAATATAAGCGTACAAGGCTATTGCATTTTTGTGCAATGGCCTTTTTTGTAAGAAAAATGCAGGGTCTTATTTGTTAGCTATGGAGGAAACTTTATGAGTTTGTTATATTTATCAGATATTTTGAAACGTGCAGGTTTGGATTTGAACAGGACAAAATTAATTCGACATTCATTAAATGACAAAGGTTTTCGTGATTGTTTTGACGCTGATAATGTAAAAGAATATACACAGCGGCAAAACTTAAATTTTTCTAAGGATTTTGATTATTGGGTAGTATTTGTCAGTGATAAAGGAACGAGTTGTAAATTATACGCTTGTTATAAAGTAAATGGTTGTGTGTCGGATATGCCCGATGTATGTCCCCCTAATTTTTTATATCCAGAATGGTTTACAGGAGAAAGCGGTTTTTATGATTTAGAAGAAATAGATCTACTGAAAGAACTGGAAGGAAGGCTGATTATTGACTGGGGAAAAGCAACAGTATCATGGCATCAGAAAGCTACCAATGAGAAAGCAGTGCTGGCAATACAGGCGAAACAGAAAGTTCAATTTGTTGGATATGAAAATGTTTTGTTATCTTATCAGGAATTACAGGAAATCATATCAGACCCGATTGTGTATGAAAACTGGCATACTGCGTTGTCTGCTGTTTCGGCGGTTTATTTAATTGCAGATAAACGGAATGGGGCTCTTTATGTGGGTTCAGCTTATGGAGAAGGCGGTTTGTTATCCCGTTGGGCCAGTTATGTCCAGTCAAAACACGGGGGAAATAAGGGTATGAAAGAAGTACTGGTTAGTTCACCAGAAAGATATCAGGATTTTCAATTCTCCATTCTTCAAGTTTTTTCAAAAACAGCAACCAGTGAAGAAGTAATTCAAACGGAAATGCTGTATAAAAAGAAATTGCTTACCACTATGTATGGAATGAACAGAAACTAATCAAAGACAAAGGTTTTTATCAAATTTATATAGTATACTTCTGAGAAGATATCTTTTCAAATGGGGTAGAGTGTGATATTTTTAAAGGTAAGATTTCTATTAGGATACATTTTATGATAGAAATATAACGACAAAAATTATAGAAAGACTGCGGCGGCAGAATAGGGAAGGCGGGATTTTATGAAACAGCAGATTACGCCCAGCAAGGGGCTGCGGGGTACGGTAACGATTCCGGGCGATAAATCCATTTCGCATCGTTCTATCATGTTTGGATCTTTGGCGGAAGGTGATACGGAGATTACCGGATTTTTATATGGTGATGATTGTCTGAGCACAGTAGGTGCGTTCCGCAGTATGGGGATTACAATTGATGTAGCAGAAGAAAAAATTGTGGTGCATGGCAAAGGGCTGCATGGTTTGCAGGAGCCGGACAATGTTATCGATGTGGGTAATTCTGGCACTACCATCCGGCTGATTTCCGGCATTCTGGCGGGGCAGGAGTTTAACACAGTGCTGACCGGTGATGCTTCTATCCGTAAACGGCCCATGGGCAGGGTGATTAAGCCGCTGACCGCTATGGGGGCTAAGATTACCGGACGGCAGGGCAATACCCTAGCGCCGTTGTGTGTGGAAGGGACCAAGCTGCATGCTATGCAATACCAATCGCCGGTGGCCAGCGCGCAGGTGAAATCGGCTGTATTGCTGGCCGGCCTGTATGCTGATGGTTGGACAGAGGTGATAGAGCCAAGTTTGTCCCGCAATCATACGGAGCTGATGCTGCAATCTTTTGGGGCAGAGATAGAGAGCGAGGGCAATCGGGCGCGGGTGAAAGGACATCCCCGGTTAAAGGGGCAGCGGATTGAAGTGCCTGGCGATATTTCATCGGCGGCGTATTTGCTGGTGGCCGGCAGTATCATTCCCAACAGTGAGATTTGTTTGAAAAATGTGGGGCTGAATCCGACACGCACCGGTATTATTGATGTACTGCTGGATATGGGCGCCGATTTGACCATTGCCAATACACGCAGCAGCGGCGGTGAGCTGATGGGAGATATCACTGTGCGCAGTGCCAAGCTGCATGGTACTACCATTGCCGGAGAATTGATTCCTCGTCTGGTGGACGAGGTGCCTGTGATTGCGGTGGCTGCTGCCTGTGCTGATGGTGTGACAGAAATTCACGATGCGCAGGAATTGAAAGTGAAGGAAAGCAATCGTTTAGAAACAGTGGCGCAGGGTTTGCGCGCTTTTGGTTGTCAGGTGGATGTGCTGGAAGACGGGCTGCGCATTTATGGCGGTGTGCCATTACAGGCGGGCGCTGTGTGCCATAGTTTTGGCGATCATCGTATTGCTATGAGTATGACAGTGGCCGGGTTGGCAGCTCAGGGCGCAGCTGAGATTGAGAATTTTGAAGCGGTGTCGGTTTCCTGGCCGTCCTTCTGGACAGATATGCAGGCGTTAGAGGTGAGATAGATGATAGATGCAAAGACAAAGTTGTTTGGGTTGCTGGGAAATCCGGTAGGGCATTCTATGTCGCCCTTTATGCACAATATCTTTTTGCAGCAATGTGGTGTAAATGGTGTTTATCTGGCTTTTGCGATGGAATCCGGTCAGGTGGGCGCAGCCATGCAGGGTATGTATGCGTTGGGTGTGCAAGGTTGTAATGTGACCATTCCTCATAAGGAGGCGGTGATTCCTTATTTGTGCGGCATGAGCAAAGCAGCAGAGGCTTGCGGTGCGGTGAATACGTTAATTTATACGCCGGAAGGATACTATGGGGATAATACCGATGGTGCCGGTTTGTTGGCTGCGCTGGAAGTCAAGCATGGCTGGAAAGCGGCGGGACAAAATATTTTGTTGGTGGGCGCAGGCGGCGCAGCCAAGGGCGTATCAGTGGCTATGGCGCTGCAGGGCGCTGCCAAAATCTGCATTGCCAACCGCAGTGTGGAGAAAGCGGAGCAATTGGCGGCGCAGATTGCTCAAATAAGTGATACACAGACAGAAGTTGTCTCTTTAGATGGGTTGCAGGATAGGGCGTTGTATGAGCAGTATGGCACCATTGTCAATACCACCTCGTTGGGGATGTCGCCCCATGTGGACGATATGATTCCTATTTGCATTGAGGGGTTGACATCCCGTCATTTGGTGGTGGATTTGATTTATAATCCGCTGGAAACTAAGCTGCTGCGCCTTGCCCGTGAGCAGGGTGCGCAGACAGCATCCGGCTTGGGAATGTTTTTGTATCAGGGTGTGTTGGCTTTTGAAGCATGGACCGGTGTGCGCCCGGATACCGGCCAGATGGAGCAGCTGCTTATGGAACGGTTGAGCGGGAAGTAGCGTAAATGTATGGGGAATCAGAATAGCTGCTATACGTATTTTAAAATTATTGGTGTTTTTGATCCTGATGAAGTTTCTAAAGAACTTGGTTTAGAACCTGTAGAAATGCAACGAGCTGGCGATAAAAGAAAGAATGGCACAGTATATGAGCATTCTTGCTGTACCTTTAGTCGATGTAATATGTATGATATTTTAGTAGAAAAGCAAATGATGCAGACGATAGCGCCATTTTTAGATAAGATTTCAGAATTGCAAAAAATAAAAGAAAAATATGATGTAGACTATTGGTTAGAGATTGTGCCATCTATATTTCCAGGAGAACCTACACCATGTTTAGCACCCAGCAAAGAAGTGATAAAATTTTGCTGTGAAACAGACACCAGTATTGATATAGATTTGTATGTCAATGAAGTAGAGTAGAATTTTGGCAGTGAATCGGCAAATGTGTTTTGGGGATACAGTTGGGTGAAAAAATGTACGTAAAAGATATATGTATTATTGTTCTGGATTGTCGGGAACATTACCCTTTGCTGCGTCCACACGCTACTCTGGACATTTCTTAAGCTGTCTATCTTTGTCAGACTTTGTCTGCCACGATTTAGACAGCTTGCAGAAATCTCCATCTAGAGGTGGACTTCCAGCAAAGATAATGCTCCCTCTTGTGACTTGTTTATGAAGCAGAAACTGTGAAGGATGTGATGTAGATGGAAAACTTCAAAAATATGCTGCCATATCTGATTTGTAATATAGCGGTTTTTTATTTATTGCCGTTGTTGACAAAAGACACCGGAAGCGATATGGTGATTTTGATGTTTGGCATACCGATGATATGTTTTGCAATATCCTTTGTGTATGGAAAAAAACATGCCTTTCACTGGCTCTATACGATACTTCTAATTTGGTTGTTTCTGCCGAAGATGTTTTCTTATTATTGGGAATATGGAGGAATGTATATTCCGATTTATGTTATTATTCTGATGGCAGGAAACTTTCTGGGTGACTCATTTGGCAAGAGGAAAACATAGTATATGATGAACGTTTATGAAAAACGGAGGAGTTGATTTACGTTGATTCGTTATTTAGAAGCAGGAGAATCCCATGGAAAAGGGTTGGTAGCCATTATTGAAGGGCTGCCAGCAGGAATCTCTATTGATATAGCATTTATCAATCAGCAGCTGGCGCGGCGGCAGGGTGGTCATGGCCGCGGCGGCAGAATGAAAATTGAAAAGGACAAGGTGGAAGTGCTGACAGGGGTGCGCAATGGAAAAACGCTGGGCTCTCCGGTTACGCTGATGATTCACAATAAGGACTGGGCCAACTGGGAGCAGATTATGGCGGCAGAGGAAGGCGCAGCCATTGACCAGAAAAGGGTAACGTTGCCTCGTCCCGGTCATGCTGATTTAACAGGAGGCATTAAATATGGTCATCAGGATCTGCGCAATATTCTGGAGCGGGCCAGCGCCAGAGAAACTGCCATTCGTGTGGCGGTGGGCGCACTGGCGCAGAGTGTGCTGCGGCAGTTTGGCGTGGAGCTGTGGAGTCATGTGGTGAGCATTGGCTCTGTGGAAGCGCTGCCTGATTACACCAAATTGAATGATGCTTTGTATGATACGCCGGTATACTGTACCGATGAGGAAGCGGAACGGGATATGATAAAGATTATCGATGAAGCCAAGGAGCAGGGCGACACCTTGGGCGGCGTGGCAGAAGTGGTGGTGCTGGGATTGCCGTTGGGAATTGGCACCTATGTACACTATGACCGCAAGCTGGACGGCCGTTTGGCGCAGGCTGTTATGAGTATTCAGGCTTTTAAAGGTGTGGAGATTGGTATGGGATTTCAGGCTGCTCAGGTGCCGGGTTCGCAGGCGCACGATGAAATTTTTTATGAAGCAGGCAGAGGCTTTTATCATAAAACCAATCGGTGCGGCGGTTTGGAGGGCAGCATGACCAACGGAGAGCCGGTGGTAATCCGCGGTGCAATGAAGCCGATTCCTACCTTATATCAGCCGCTGCGCAGTGCGGATTTTGTTACCCATGCGGAAGGGCTTGCTTCGGTAGAGCGGTCGGATGCCTGCGCTGTGCCGGCAGCGGCCATTGTGATGCAGAATGCAGTGGCATGGACAGTGCTGGAAAGTATGCTGGAAAAATTCGGCGGCGACAACTGGCAGGAAGTAAAACGCAATTATGACAGTTATCTGGATGCGGTAAAGGCGGCGATGCAATGAAGAGTATTGCGTTAATCGGCTTTATGGGTACGGGAAAATCCACCTTGGGCAAAGGGTTGGCTCAGCGGTTGAATTTGCCGTTGGTAGATTTGGATGGCGTGATTGTGCAGGAGCAGCAGATGGAGATTGGCGCCATCTTTGCCCGCGACGGTGAGGAACGGTTTCGGCAAATTGAGCATGAGGTGTTGTGCCGTTATGCGGCGCAGCCGGATTTGATTTTGTCGCCGGGCGGCGGCGCTGTGCTGCGGGAGGAAAATCGGGCTGTGCTGCAAAAGCACTGCTTGGTAATCAGTCTGATGGCGCGGCCGGAAGTGATTTTGCAACGGGTCAATGGCGACAGCACAGTGCGGCCTGTTTTGGAACAGCGGGAGCCGGGGCAGAGCAAACTGCAGCGTATTGAGCAGGTGCTGGCGCAGAGGTTGCCATTTTATCAAGAGGCCGATTTGGTGCTGGATACATCGGACAAAAGTGTGGAAGCACTGGTAGAGCAGGTTGTGGCATGGATAGGGAAACAGGCGGAGGAATGACAATGACTGTTTTAAAAGAACTGGAGGTTGCGCTGGAAGCGCGCAGCTATCAGATAGAGATTGGCACTGGGCTTTTGGAACAGTGCGGAGAAAAAATTGCGCCGCTGGTAAAAGGCCGGCAGGCGGCTGTGGTGACAGACAGCAATGTGGGGCCATTATACAGCGCTATGGTGCAAAAAAGTCTGGAGCAGCAGGGATTTGTTGTAACTGTAGTTACCATTCCTGCCGGTGAGAGCAGCAAAAGCTGGCAGCAGGCGGAGCAGATTTTAACCGTGCTGCTGGAGCATCGCTTTCATCGCGATAGTTGTGTGATTGCACTGGGCGGCGGCGTGGTTGGTGATTTGGCTGGATTTGTGGCCAGTGTGTACCAGCGGGGGATTGCTTTTGTGCAGATACCGACTTCTTTGCTGGCTCAGGTAGACAGCAGTGTGGGCGGTAAAGTGGCAGTCAATCATGCTTTGGGAAAAAATATGATTGGCGCTTTTTATCAGCCGCGGCTGGTGCTGATTGATTTGGATACGTTGCAGACTTTGGAGCAGCGGCATTGGCAGAATGGCTTGGCGGAAGTGGTGAAATACGGTGTTATCTATGATGCAGAATTTTTCCGTTATTTACAGCAGCATACTGCGGCTATTTTGCAGCGGGATCTGCAAGCAGCGGCGGAAATTATTGCCAACTGCTGTCGTCTGAAAGCGGAAGTGGTTGCACTGGATGAACGGGAAGGCGGCGTGCGGGCCAAGCTTAATTATGGGCATACCATTGGTCACGGTTTGGAGTTGGCCGGACATTATCAGGGCTATTTGCACGGCGAAGCTGTGGCAGTGGGCATGGTGCTGGCAGCCCGGTATGCAGCACAAAAGGGTATGTGCGATGCCGAGGTGGAAACAGAAGTGGCGGCGTTGCTGCGGCAGTTTATGCTGCCCACAAAAGCGGATGCAGCCTTGGCTCTGACAGAAGTGATGGACAGCATGATGCTGGATAAGAAGGTGCAGGACGGCAAGCTGGTTTTTATCTTGCCGGAAGCGTTAGGGCGTGTTAAAATAATAAAAGATGTTTCGCAGGAGGAGATTGCGGCTCTTTTGCAGAAAGAATTTGAAGTATAGAAGGTGAAAGTATGAAAGCCATTCGTGGTGCCCATACGGCGCAGGCCAATACAGCAGAAGCGATCCGCAGCTGTACGCTGGAACTGCTGGAGACCATCATGCAGGAAAATCATCTGCAGGCGGAGGATATTGTGAATGTAACCTTTACTGCCACCAGAGACTTGACTGCTGCCTATCCGGCTAAATTTGCCCGGGAGCTGGCAGGCTGGGATCAGGTGCCGCTGTTTTGTGTGCAGGAGATGTATGTGGAAGGCTCGCTGCCTTCTTGTATCCGCGTGATGATGCTGACCGAGCAGGAACGTTCTGCACAGGTGCAGCATGTTTATCTGGGTGAGGCTGTGCGTCTGCGCCCGGATTTAAAACGCCGGTAATGGGCTGGCGTATTGCGGTAGATTATAAATAACAGAAAGAGGGAATGAATCATGTATACAGCACGTTTGCGCGCAGATAAAATGGCTGCGCTGAAAGAAAAAGATACAGTGAAAAATAAAGTAATTACCTTATTGCTTTCCGGTTTGACCTATAAGCATAAAGAATTGGGCCGCGACTGCACCGAGCAGGAATGCCTGGATGTGATTGCCAAAGAACTGAAACAGGAACGGGAAGCGTTGGAATTATCCAAAGACAGAGCAGATAAAGTAGCGGAACTGGAGGCTGAAATCGCCATTTTAGAAAGCTATCTGCCAAAACAGATGAGCGCTGAAGAAGTGGCTGCCGCTGTTGCCCAGCTGGTTGCACAGGCCGGTCTGGAAACCACTGTAAAAAATAAAGGCATGATCATGAAAACTGTGATGGGCGAATTAAAAGGAAAAGCCGACGGTAAAGTGATCGGTGCTGCGGTAGATGCTTTGTTAAAATAAAAATGGAGATGCGCCCGCGCTGTTTGTACGCAGTGGGTGCATTTTTTTGATTCTGCTATAAGATTAAGATGGTGAAAACCGAAAATATCAACTGATGGAACAAAGCTGTTGATGTTACAGTTAGAAAGTCGGTTTTGGCAATAGACTTTTGCGTGTAAAGAAAGGAACGATGATATGGAATACAGAGAGATGACGGTGGCAGACATTCCAATGGTGACTGCATTATATGTGGCATCGTTTAATGCAGCGCCATGGCATGATAAATGGACAGAGGAGAGCGCTGCCAAACGGTTGACTCAAATGCTGCGGAGAGACAGCGCTTATGGTTTGCTGGCTTATGATGCGCAGGGCGTGTGCGGTTTGATTATTGGCGATGAGGAACAGTTTTATTATGGCCCGCAGTTTCAGATTCGTGAATTTTGTGTGGATAACAGCCGCAGAGGCCAGGGTTTGGGTACAGCCATTTATCAGGAACTGGAGCAGCGGCTGCGCCAACGGGGAATTTGCGAAATTGTGCTGTACACCTTGCAGCATAAAGCCGCTGAAGGATTTTATCAGCGCCAGGGCATGACCACCAGTCAGGATATTGTGTATATGACAAAGAAGTTGAAGTAGGGATGGGTTGTAGGAAGAAAAATAGCACGTACAATATAATATAGATAAGAAAAAGACTGGGGGGAAATATACTTCCAGTCTTTTCTATTTCTATTAGAAAATGAAACAAGGGGTATTAAAATTGCATGTCAGAAAAACGAATAATATTTACAAAAGATTAAAGTGTAGTATTTTTTCTATTGGCATAAAGGATTGGTAGAATATCTTCCGTTCTTCCGGTTTCTTCTATATTATGTTTAATCCAATGCATTCCAGTTTTTTTGTTATAAATAAACGGAAGTATAAGCCAATTCAGAAACCACCCAATGATGGGAATTTGGCAACCGATTTCGGTTTCAGCATAAAAAGCAAGACCATTATTTTCTTGGGTATATAAATGGGTGATATGACCAATTGTAAGTCCTGCAGCTTTAATTAAAAAAGTAAATTCTTTGTCATCTAATTTTGTAGTGTGCATTCGGGTGTTGACATGAAAATGTACTTCGTTAAAAATTTCTTCTATTTTGCTATCACATCCCTCTAAAAAACCACGGTTAATTCGTCCATCAATAGCATTGTTTAAAGGGGTTACAGCGATATGATCTCGGTGATGCCATAAATGATAATTAAAAATCTCAGGTCCGCTGAAATCAATGCCGTTCCACCTGGTGGTTTGGGAGAGATTTTCAAACCACCATTGCATCATTTCTGGATTAACTCCTTTAATGGTATCGTGTTCAATTTGCACTAAAATAGAGCCGTTCCACTTTCGTTTGATATTACACCATTTTGCCGTGGTTTCAGATTTGAACGGCAGATGATTTACATTCTCCAATGTTTTTCTGGCTTGAAGTCGTTGTTTTCTTAGTATTTTTTCTTTGTCATTCATAGAAATGTACCTCCTGTAAATGTATTAAATTTTGATGATTTTGAAATATGCATTAGAGTAAGGATTCCATGTGTCAATAATATTTTTAGCAAATTGATTGTAACATGAATAAACTTATGATACAATATTCTCATAAGTTGTAGGACAGGAGGCGTTATTTTGTATCACATTAAAGATGATATTCGGGCACGGAAATCAGCTCAATTATTGTATCAAGGGCTTAGTGTATGTATGAATAATATGGAGTTTAGTAAAATATCAGTTTCAGATATATCGAAAGTATCTACTGTCAGTCGAGCAACTTTTTATCGTGGTTTTGATGAAATTTTAGATATTTTGTTTTGGAAGTGTGATACACAATTTGTGGAAATGTTATCTGCTTACGTGGCTCAAAAAAAGGAACCGGAGTCTGATATTGATTTTTTGCTTCATGTTTTTCGATATTGGGAAACCCATTCAGAAATTATAAGTCAGTTAATTTCGATTAATCGTTTGGATATCATTTTTAGGTGTTTTTTAGAACGTTCTCCGATTGTGGTGGATTATTTTAAAAGTAGAAATTCTGCGTCTGAAGAAGTGGATGATGCATATTTTTTGGCTGTTCGTGTAGGAATTTTTATTGGTGTAATTAAAACGTGGATTGATCGTGGAAGAAAAGAAAACGCTGAGGAGTTAACCAGAAAAATTGTGGAGCAGTTTCAATTTTTAAAGAAAAGTGAAGTTTTATTCTGATTGTTTTATTTGGATAGTTATTATAGATAGGGTGCTTGAAAAATGAATTGATAGTGAATTTTTTATGGGGAAGTATTTAAAACAAAAACCTCCTGACACCATGTTGTGATATGGTGCCAGGAGGTTTTTTGCTGTTTATTTTACTGCGTCGTATTGTTTTTTTGCAAAAGCGGCGGCTGCTTCCAAATCGGCTTTGTCAGGATGACCTTTTACCAGATCGTAATTTTGCAGCATGGTTTTTGCTTGCTCGCCAATAACCGGATCTTGCAGCAATTTGATATATTGTTCCTGTACAGACATAGGCATTTTGCCGGTGCAGGTAAAGGTATCCAGTAAGGTAGCGCCTTGCGGCAGATACTGGGCTGCATTGTCCATAATTTTCTGAAAATATTCCTGGCCTTCACCAAAACCTGCAGTGGCAAATAAAGCGATTTTGGTTGCAGGCAGCTGGGGCATCAATTTTTGCGATTGTTCCGGACAGCTTAAACGATCGGTCCAAAAGCCGTAAAAAATGAGATCGGCGTCAGCAAATGTTTCCGGGTGCTTCAGCGCTTCTAAGGTAGAATACACACACAAACATTCTTCCTGAGGCAGGGTATCACGGATTGTTTGTGCTACGTGAGCGGTGTTGCCGCTGTGACTGTCATATAAAATTGCGTATTTCATGGAAAAACCTCCTCGATAATAAAAAATCTTATTACTATTATACACCATCTGTCAAGAGCTGAAACAGAAGATTTTTTCTGCGGAAATTCTTTTTATTTGCTGTATGTATGGCCGGGAGCTTGATAAAAACGGATTTCTTATGATTTTATCAACTGTTGTTATAAGCATTGTTTAGGAATGTTTAAAAATTAATTTCCATGCTTTTTGTTTGGCAAAAATGTGGTATACTGAGAACAATTGATAAAAAGGAGAGGGTTGTGTTGAAGTATCAGTTAGAACAGGACAATAAACAGGCTTACTTGGCTTCTACCCATTACATTGACTGGCAGCATCCGCTGATTGTGCAGAAAGCGGCAGAGTTGTTTGCCGATTGTACGAATGAGTGGGAAAAAATAAAGGCTGCTTTTGATTTTGTGCGGGATCAGATTCCCCATTCCGGTGATATTGGCAGTCACAAAATTACCCATACTGCTTCCGAGGCTTTGCAGGAAGGGGAAGGGGTATGCTATGTAAAATCTATGCTGCTGGCAGCGCTGCTGCGCAGTCAGGGGATTGCCGCAGGGTTGTGCTATCAGCGGTTGGCCAGAGCCAATGACCATATCATTCATGCGCTGAATGCCGTATATCTTTCTGACCTGGAGAAATGGGTGCGAGTAGATGCCCGCGGCAATTTGCCGGGAAAAGAAGCGCAGTTTGATGTGAATGCGCCCGATCGGGAGCAGTTGGTGTTTACCATTCGTCCGGAGGCTGACGAAATTGACTATCCTGTCATTTATGCCGAGCCGCCTGTGGCAACTACCAGGGTGTTGGAGGAAAACACCGATTGTATGGATGTATTGCAGCATAAATTGCCGGAACGGTTATAGGAGGATTGTATGAGTCAAAATAAAAAACGGAAGAAGAAACCAGTTGCTGCCGATGCAGGGCAAACAGTGACAGCCGCCAAAACAGCGGCGCAGTTGAAAAAGGAAAAGAAGGCAGAGGCGGAGCGAATTAAGAAGGAAAACTTGACAAAACGAAAACGGTGTTATGCTGCATCAGTGGTGGTAGCATTTCTGGCTGTTGTACTCAGCTTTTGGTCCGGTTCTTTTTACGGGCAGCCCATTTACGCTTGGCTGCAGGTATTGTGTTATGTGCTGATGGGTTCTTGCGGAGCCATTATGATGGTAGGCTCCCGTTGGGAAGAGCTGGAGAAAAAGAAACAGCGCATGCATACGACGGGTATCGTATTTGTAATGATGGCGCTGGGTATGTGTCTGGCGCAGCTGGTGCAAATCTGGCGTGGATAAATAGAATAGAAATGAAGAATAGTAAGAAATAAAGGACAAACGTATGATGTAAGAATGTTTAAATAGTTATCAATAAGGATAAATATTTAAGAAATCTTTTCATACGTTTGTCACAATATACATAGTTGTTAGAAAAGTTAATGAAAAGTGAGTTATTAATGGATGGAAAAGCGAGAAGTATGATAAAATTATAATTTAATATTGTTATATAACTAAGGTGGTGTATATGGTATGTGGTGTTCAAATTGTGGAAAAAAAGCTTATGGAGAATATTGTGATATTTGTGGTGAAAAAACAGATCTAATTGCCCCATCTGATGTATATTGGTGTTCAGAGTGTAAAGTTCCAGTTGTTAGATATGCTGATGAAATAGATTTAGATAGTTGCCCATTGTGTGGTGGAAAAGTTTCATTAATGACAACAGATATTCGTCCTGTTTTTCCAGAAGAAAGATTGTTACTTGAAATTTTGTTAGGAAGACCATTAGCATACCAACATCAATCTGTATGGTGTTCTACAAATCGATATTATATAGATGGAAAATCCATTTTATTGACCAAAGAGCATTATAAGAAACTGATGCCAGAAGATGTGAGAGAACAATTAGAATTTTATCGAGAACAAAATGAAAATAATTCATTTATTTTTTATGTAAAACGGTTTATTCAAGCGAATAAAAATAGATTAGATTTTATTGTGAATGAGGCATCTGATTTTATCCGGCAAGAAGCAAAAAAATTTCCAAATGAAAACATTGTTATTTCGTTTTCTGGTGGGAAGGATTCTACCGTAGTTGCAGATTTGACGATAAAGGCATTGGCTAATCCTAGCATACTGCATATTTTTAGTGATACAACATTAGAATTTCCCTTGACGATGGAATATGCAAAGCGATATCGGAAAAATAATCCTAAATCAATTTTTAAAATAGCCAAAAATAAAGAAAAAGATTTCTATGAAGTTTGCAAGGAAATTGGACCGCCAGCAAGAATGTTGCGGTTTTGTTGTTTTATGTTTAAAACCGGTCCACTAGCAAGAGTGTTGGATACTTTATTTGCAAATCAACAGATTTTAACATTCTATGGTATACGGCATTCAGAGTCAACGGCACGTAGCAAATATAATCGGGTAGAGAACCGTGCAGAATCAGTGAAAATACAAAAACAAACAGTTGCTGCACCTATTATTGATTGGATAGATGCTGATGTTTGGTTATATTTATTAGGTGAAGATGTGGATTTTAATGATGCGTACCGTTTGGGGTATGATCGTGTTGGCTGTTGGTGTTGTCCTAATAATTCTGCACGGTCACAATTTTTGTCAAGTGTCTATATGCCAGAACAGTATCAAATATGGAGAAATTTTTTATTAGAGTTTGCAAAAATGATAGGGAAACCTGATCCGGAAGTTTATGTAGATGAGGGTAAGTGGAAAGCTAGGCAAGGTGGAAATGGTGTTCCTGCATCAGATGATATTAGAATTGTATATCAAATAGATCCAAAAAATAAAAATAGTAGAATTTATCGTTTGAAGAAACCGTTTAGTTTAGAGTTTATTGGGCTGTTGTGTCCGTTAGGAATTATTTCTGATGATTACAGTCAAGCTGATGGTAGTGAAACGATATTATTAGATGTAAAAACAAGAGAACCAATTATAGCAGTGCGGCCAGTTGAGTTAGAAAGTTATCCGTATGCGGTTCAAATAGATTTATTGCATTGTAGTAAGAAAACAGAACGTGAAGCCTATTTTCGTATGTTTGGTTACCAAATTAGAAAATATAATGCTTGTCGTGGTTGTTTGAAGTGTGAATCATTATGTAAATTTGGTGCTATCTCTTTAAAAGGTGGCGTGTATCGTATTGATCCGAACAAATGTACACACTGTCAGATGTGTGTTACAGATAAATATTTAACCGGTGGTTGTTTGATGCATAAGTACTTATACATCAAAGGGTAAATTAAGAATGATAGATAAAATTAAGTAGAAAAAGAGGATGAAAGATGATTGAAAAAATGAAGTTTCGTGGACATGAAACTTTTTTTATACGCAAGGGTTGGTTACGTAAAGGTATAAAAAATGTATTGAATGATGCAACACTTTTTGTGAATAAAGATAAATTACCTACAGATGTATTGGGTATTGGCACTAATATGGTAAAATCTTTGCGATATTGGTTGCAGGTTGTAGGTTTGACAACTGAGATAAGAGGGGAAAAAAATGGAAAACGCGAGCAGATTATAACTGAATTAGGTAAAGTAATTTATGAAAATGACCCGTATTTTGAAGAATTAGGGACATTATGGTTGCTTCATTATAATTTAGCAAAAAATATTACAGATGCAACAAGTTGGTATTTCTTTTTTAACGAATTTCAGATGCAGGAATTTACAAAAGATGATTTTTGTTTAGCGTTGAAGAAATTTATAAGTATTAATTCAAAACAAGAAGTAGCTGATAGTTCTTTAGAAGGTGACTTTGATTGTTTGGTTAATACTTATATTGCTAGAGCTAAGTCCAATCCTAAAAAAGTAGATCCAGAAAATAATATCGACTGCCCGTTAGGTGAATTGAATTTATTAGATATAAAGAATAAAAAAGATAGAATATATACGAAGGTAATACCACCGAAGGCGAGCATACATCCGTTAATTGCTTTAGCTATTATTGTGGCGCAAGCAGATAATGCAGAAATAAAAATACAGACATTGTTAAAAGAAAAAAATAGTTTAGGCAAAATATTCAACCTTGATATGATTTCATTGCTAGAGTTATTGAATAAAATTGAACGGTTAGGACATATTTCTGTAGTTAGAACAGCGGGGCTGGATGTAGTGAAAGTGAAAACAAAATGGACGTTCTTAGAAAGTGTAGAACAATATTATAGAGCCATAAATAATGTAGGTGGAGAATGGAATGAGTGAAAAATATATGGGGAATATTCTACTAAAAGAGGCTTTTCAAAAATCAGTTAATATTCGTTATGATTATGGTGATGAAGCAAAAGTTCAAGATTATATTGCATCATCTGATTCCTTGGATTTATTAGGAAAATTAGTTTGGAGTACCGCAAATGGTGTTACAAATCGAGCTAATATTTTAATTGGGGCATATGGTCGAGGGAAATCTCATTTAATATTAGTATTGCTTACTTTATTATGCAGTGGAAGTAGCAAAAGCTGCAGCAGTTTGCTTAGTCAGATAAAGCAACATGATATGGTATTGTATGAATATCTTATAGATTATATTACAAATCAGCAACGATTATTACCTGTTATTATTTCAGGAAATAGCGTAAGTATTAGTCAGTCATTTTTGGCAGCATTACAAGAAGCATTGCAGAGAGAAAATTTAGCAAGTATTATGCCTGAAACTCATTTTACAGCTGCTCTTAATATGATTGAAAAGTGGAAGAAAGAATATCCAGAAACCTATAAACAATTCAATCAATTAGTTGCGGAGCCCATGAATGAATACTGTGCAAAGCTAGATAATTTTGAAGAAGATGCTTATAAAAAATTTGTTGCAATGTATCCATTACTTACAGCTGGTAGCGAATTTAATCCTTTTTTGGGCTTTGATATTGTTGAATTATATAGTAGTGTAATTGAAAAGTTAACTGATTTTGGCTATATGGGAATCTATGTGATTTATGATGAGTTTAGTAAATATTTGGAGGCTAACATAAAAGAAGCCTCTATTGTAGATATTAAGTTACTGCAAGATTTTGCTGAAAAATGTACACGTAGTGGACATAAACAAATGCATTTATTATTGATAACCCATAAAGATATCCATAATTATATTGATTTGTTACCAAAAGAAAAAACAGATGGTTGGCGGGGAATAGCAGAACGTTTTGAATATTTGGAAATGAATGGTAATGTAGAACAAACTTATGAGCTGATAGGAACTGTCATTCAGAAAGAGAAAAACTATTATGAAAATCTGAAGCAACAATATGCAAATGAATTTTTAAATTTGACTAATATGGTTCACGCAAAAAATTTGTTTCCATATTATTCTTATGTTCAAGTGGAGCACTTAATTGATGTTTGCTATCCGTTACATCCCGTTACGGTATTTTTATTACCGCGCATTTCTGAAAAAGTAGCACAAAATGAAAGGACATTATTTACATTTTTAGCTTCAAATCAAAAAAATACATTAAAAGAATTTTTAGAAACTCAGTTTAACGGATTTCAGTTGTTAACACCAGATTATATCTATGATTATTTTGAACAGCAATTTAAAAAAGAAGCCTATCAGACAGAAATTCATAAGATATATATAACGACGGCAGCAGCGTTAAAAAAAGTAAAAAAAGGTTCGTTGCATGAAAAAGCAATAAAAACAATAGCATTGCTTTTGATTTGTAATGAGCCTGACGTAATTCCATCAAACGATGAAACCTTGTCTTTAGTGTATAGTCATGCGGGTTATTCTAATGTTGAAATCGCAGAAACTTTGCGAGAACTAGTGAAAGAAATACATTTGTTGTATCAAAGAGAGAACAACGGTTTTTTAGAATTGAAAAGTGGTTCCCAACATGATGTCGACCGGATGATTTCTGATACAGTTGAAAAAATAAAAGTCAAATATGCGTTAACAGATATTTTAAATCATGCAATGTTAGAAAACTATTTTTATCCAACTCGCTATAATGAAGATTATGCGGTGACACGTTATTTTAAATTTGTATTTATAACAGAGTATGCTCTATATGAAGATACTCTGTTAGATGACAATTTGGATGGAATGATTTATGGTATTATTCCGGAACGGGAAGATACCATAAAGGATATTAAACAGCATCTTTTAGAAAAAACGGTACAGAAAGATAGAAAAATCTTCATTCTTTTAAAAGATTATCAAGATATTGTTGCTGTTAGCTATCGTTATCAAGCAATTCTAACATTAAAAGAACAGTGTAAGAATGATATAGCTGATTTAGAAGAATTGCTATTTCAGCAAGAAGACTTAGAAACTGTACTGAGGAATTATTTCTTCCAGTACACGATGCCCGAGCAATTAAAAGCAGACTATTACTATCATGGAAAACGACAAGAGGTTTATCGAAAAACACAGTTTACAAATTTACTGAGTAAGATTTGTGAGGACAGTTATTATAAAACGCCGATCATTAATAACGAAATGATTAATAAAGATATGATTGAAAAATCAATCATATCTGCTAGAAATAAAATTGTAACGGGTTTGTTAGAATCATTTTTAGATCCCATGTTAGGTTTGACAGGTAATGGTCCAGAAGTATCATTGACCCGTGTCTTATTAGTAAATACAGGTGTTTTAGAAGAAACTGAAAATGGCCTAATGGTTCGCACATACGGTTTAGCAAATGAAAATTTGCAATATGTGTTTAATACGATTCAAAATTTTTTACGGCGAGCAGGCCAACAAAAAGGACAAAACTTCGAATTATTATATAATCAACTGATATTACCAGAATATCATATTGGTTTGAAAAAAGGTGTAATACCTGTTTTGTTAGCAGCTGTGTTACATAGCCAGAAAACGCAGATTATAATCGAAAAAGATGGTAAGGAAGTGGAACTTTCAGCTGAACTCTTAGTAAATGTCAATGAAAATCCGAAAGCCTATACGGTATCACTAGAGAGCTGGAGTGAAGAAAAGCAACAATATATAGAACAATTAGAAGATATATTTGCTGAATTTATTGAGACAAAAGAAAAAGAATTTAATGGATTTTCATATGTTGCAAAAGCGGTACAACGCTGGTTCTTGAGTTTACCGAAAGTAACAAAAAACATGACATTCTATTTTGATGTAGAAAATCATAAATTTGTGCCATACACAACGGAAATGTTGCGTTTTGTTGAATTGTTACGCAATCCAGAATTAGGTGTAAAGAAATTTTTGTTTGAATCGTTACCAACTATATTTTCAACGGATGATCTGGAAACAACGATTATTCAACAGATTGCGGACACGAAATATCAATTTGATAGGGTGTATCGCAATTTAATAGAGGGAATGTTATGTAGTTTCCAAGAAGAATTTTTTGTTAAAGAGTATAATTGGGAGATGTCATTCCAGTCGGTATTGGAAGATTGGTGGAACTTGAACCAAGATAAAATTGCAGCAGCAACACTAACCAATCAGCAAGAACGCATGATAAACATATTACAGCAAGATGCTACGGAGTATGAGATGATTCAGCAGCTAGGCAAACAGATTGTTGGTTTGCGTGTAGCGGATTGGAAAAATGAACATGTGTTGATGTTTAAAGATGCGTTAAAAGATTTAAAACAAGTAGTTGAACAAACAGAAGAGGTATCTTCAAACGCTGGGCAAGATAGCTTAGCAGACGGTTCCATAGTGGAGTTATCCCATAGTGGGCAGATGTTATTGAAGGATTTGCAAAGTTTACTAGAGGATGATTACGGAGAGGCTGTATCAAATCGGGAAAAAAGAACAGTATTAACTGAATTGTTGAAGAAATTGTAATAGATGTAGTTTAGACGTAGTAGGAGTTGATGTAGAGATGGATTTAAAAGGTGCACAAATACGAAATATTTACAGTTTATGTCAGGAAATTAATGGCACCAAAGAGACGAGATTAAGTGTAAATATTCCACACTATCAACGCCCATATAAATGGGGTAATGACCAAATTACAAATTTATTCAAAGATTTTAAAAAGAATAAAGAAACAGAGGATGCTTCAGCAGAGTATTTTGTAGGTTCGGTAGTAACTGTAGTAAAAGAAAATTGCCATGATATTATTGATGGTCAACAAAGAGTTACGACGATTTTTCTGTTAAATTATTTAAAATTTTTGTTACTGAGAGCCTATGTAGAAGAATTATTATTATCGAAAAAAGGTTCTAAAATAGAAAGCACGTTTAAAAACTTGGAAAAAGCATCTAAACTGCTAGGGATAAAGAAAGAGTTGTCTGTGGCAATTGAAAAATCCCTAGAAGAGATTGAAGAAGCTGATGATGAAGAAAAAGATGAACTATGGGAAAACATATTGGAAGTTTATCATGAAAAATTATATCTGCCAGTGAAAAATTTCAATGATGAAAAAGCTTATAAAAAAGCCTATGGTGCTGAATTAAAGGATTTTTTTGAAGATGAAGAACTGGCATTACGGTATAGCAGAAAGACCTATAATGATAAATTAAAAACTGCGATGGCGAATGTTTGGATAAGAATGACGAATGCGGAAGGACCTGAGCTGAGAGTAGTTGATGACGAGTGTTTAGAGGATAGCACGGTTGAACAGTATATCAATGCGTTGAAATGTGAGTTTGATATTTTGCTGGAGAGTGCAATTAATGAAAAAAACTCAATGAAAACGTGCGCAAAAATGATAGATTTGATAGACGTCATGTTAGAGAATATTCAATTTTGTGTTATCGTAACAGGCAATGAGCGGGATGCGTATACGCTATTTGAAGTGTTAAATGATAGATCATTACAAGTTGATGATTTGGATTTAATTAAAAATTTATTCTTTAAGAAATATTGTTTGTTATCAAAAGAAACGGAAAAAGAAATTGATAAAACCATTGAAATTTTGGACAATATTTGGGTTAATGAAACATTTGCGGATATAGGAACTACGCAAACAAAGTTGATTGCTTATTTGGGCACAATATATTTAACTGCCGATGAAAGCGTAGTTACCAAAAAAACAGAAAAATATAGGGAAGTTATTGAAAAACAATATTTTAATAAATTTTATCAAGAAAAAAAATATACCAGACAAAATGTAATAAATGACTTTAGAATTTTTCAAATGATAAAAATTATCACAGACAGTTTTGAGTTAGCGTATCAAAAAAAAGCTGAAAAAGCTATTAGTGTTGAATGCCAAGAGGTTAAATCGATTACGTGTAAAACGATGCATTTACTTAATGCATTAGAACTGATTGGCGTTATGCCAATCATCACGAATTTTATCGTTAAAACTTTTATAGATAAGCAGATGAAAAAAGGAAAGAGCGATATAGATATTGAAGAGTTCAAATCTTTTGTTGAAAAATTAAAAGACAAAGACAATGAAAATGTGGAGGAATTTAAAAATATTCATAAAACGGCATATAACCTTTGGGTTGTTGTGTTACTTTCCAATGATTATCATACTCCACGCGAAATGGCAAAAAAAATAATAGAAAAAGTGAACGTAAGAGAAAATCACTTGAGTTTGTTAGAAATAACCACAACAGAACTATCAGCGTTAAAAGACCAATACTCAAACTGGACAGAAAAGTGGCAGTATAAAGGGAGTAATGATTTAAAAATAAAATTATTGTTCCTGGATTTGTTAAAAACCGATAAAACAGATGATGCATTAAAATATACAGCGACAGTTTCTGTCTTTAGTAATACCAAGACAATACAATTAGATCATTTAGAACCGAATAGTATTTCTAATGTTGATCTATCGAAGAGGTATTATTTTAAGCCTGAGGATGAAAATGCCAGTCGTGATAGTTTTGTGAATTCTTTAGGAAATTTTATGTTGTTAGACGGGAAAAATAACAATGACAAAGATAATAGACCGCTATATGAAGCTTTAACGAATTATAGGGCATCAGGGAGCCTCGGTAAACATTGGTTGGTTGAAGAAATTGCAACAATGTTAGAGGACGACAACTACAGTACACTTGTAGATGGGATTCGGGTTCCTAATGAAAAGTTTTTTACTGAAAGGAAAAAACGTCTGCAAAAGTATTTTTTAGCTATTTTATTGAAAGCAAAAGATGATACAGTAATAAGAGTTTAATTGTTGAAGAAATTAGATGGGAATGATGCAGAGATGAGTTTACAAGACATTACGTTTGAGCGTGAGTACCGTTCTTTATCAACAGATATTTGTAGACATTTCTATATTCCAGCCTTAAAAGAAGCTGTAGCTTATAAGCGTTCTGTTGGTTTTTTTTCATCATCTTCTTTAGTGGAAATATCAATTGGATTAGAGCAACTTGTAAAAAATGAAGGCGTAATTCAGTTGATCGCTTCTCCTAAGTTGTCAGAAGAAGATTTACAGGCGATTGATAAAGGATATGAAAAGCGTGAACAGATAATCGAAAAGTGTTTACTTCGTGAACTAGACAAAGCAAAAGAATTAAAACCATATGAAGAAAAAAGTATGGCATATTTAGCGGCTTTAATTGCATTGAATATTTTAGAAATCAAAATTGTAGTGTTGTCTGATTCAACTGGTATTGGGATGTATCATGAAAAGTTAGGACTTATTTCTGATAAAGACGGGAATACGGTGGCTTTTAGTGGCTCGATGAATGAAACGGCAACAGGTATGAAAACCAATTATGAAACGATAGATGTATATACATCTTGGAGTGAATCGAAAGAGCGTGTAGAGGATAAGATCAAGGCATTTGATAAGTTGTGGAATAATAGTGAAGAACATATTTTTGTATATGAATTTCCTAAACTAAAAGATGCAATTGTAAAGAAGTATAGAAAAGAAAACACTAAATCAGTAAGATATGATTTAACTATGGGGTTCGACGCTTATTTGGCAGAACGAGAAGTAGAATATCAAGTTGGGACTATTCATTTACCTAGCAGTATAGAGTTAAGAGATTATCAAATAAAAGCGATTGATAATTGGCAAACAGCAGGGTTTCGTGGTATTTTTGATATGGCTACAGGAACCGGGAAAACAATTACAGGTTTGGCTGCAATTGTTCGTTTAGCTGAACATTTGCATGATAAGTTGGCAATCATTATTGTGGTACCATATCAGCATCTAGTAGAGCAATGGGTAGAGGATATAGAGGCGTTTGGATTAGATCCAATCATTGGTTATAGTGGGAGTAAGGATAGGGAGTACAAAAAAAGACTGAAAAATAAAATTTTAGATTACAATCTAGAGGTTATAAAAAATTTTTGCTTTATTTGTACGAATGCTACATTTGCATCGAAAGCGATTCAAAGTGAGCTAAGTAAAGTTGAAAAAGATATGCTTTTAGTAATCGACGAAGCGCATAATGCAGGAGCAGATAGTATTAGTAAATGTCTAAGTGGAAACTATCAATATCGGCTTGCTTTATCGGCTACTTTTGATCGACATCATGATGAAGAAGGTACAGAACGGTTATATCAATTCTTTGGAAAGAAAGCAATTGAGTACACTTTAGAAGAGGCTATTCGGGATAAAATGTTAACCGAATACTATTATTATCCCATTGTGATTGCGTTAACGGAAGAGGAACGCGGTAGTTATACAGAATTAACCCGTGAGATAGGAAGATGCATTACAAAGAGTAAAAATGGAAAAACAAAGCTAAGTAAAAAAGGGGAAATGTTAGCAATAAAGCGTTCTCGTATTATAGCGGGTGCTAGTGAGAAAGTAGAACGGTTGATAGAAATAATGCAAGAGTACAAAGATGATGATAATATGTTAATTTATTGTGGTGCTGCGCAGTTAACGGATGAACGGGAAGCGGATGATATCGGAATTCGCCAAATAGACCTAGTGACTAGAAGATTAGGCAATGAATTAGGCATGAAAGTGGCGAAATATACATCCAATGAAAATATCCTAGAAAGAGAACGGCGAAAGCGTATGTTTTTGGAAAAGGATATACAGGCTTTAATAGCGATTAAATGCTTAGATGAAGGTGTAAATATACCTAGCGTAAAAACAGCGTTTATTTTAGCTAGTAGTACCAATAAAAAAGAATACATCCAAAGGCGTGGTCGTGTATTGCGATTGGCTCCAAATAAATTATATGCGAAAATATATGATTTTGTTTGTTTACCTAGAACACTAGAAGAAATGCCAGAGGCCACAGCAGATGAAATAGAACAAGAAAAACGATTGATTATTAATGAGCTAAATAGAGTGTTAGAATTTAAAAGATTAGCTTTAAATCCTTATGATTCAAATGAACTAATAGATGAACTAGTTGAAATATATCAGTTATATAAAGAACCCGAGTTGGAATTGTATGGAGAGTGAATTTAAATGAGTGAAAAAAATATTATTGTAAGAAATGGTGTTGAAATTGATACGGTAGTAGCGAATCAAATTATTTCAAAAATACTTTTTGATGAAAATGTAAATTTACGCACGAAAGATAAAGATGGGGCGGACATGGTAAATCTACATTTAAAAACGATCAAGGAGGCTGTCCATGCTTATAAATGAGATTAAACTGTATAACTTTCGTCAGTTCTCTGGAAAACATAGTATAACATTTTCTACCGATGAAAGTAAGAATATTACAATTATTATGGGTGACAATGGTTCTGGCAAAACTACATTAGCGCAAGCGTTCCAATGGGCATTGTATGGAAAAACAGAGTTTAAAATAAAAGAATTGATTAATCGTGATGTGCGAGATGGATTAGAACCAAATGAGACGGCAGATGTAAAAGTAGAATTGTATATTAAACAAGAAGGAAAAGAATATCAGATTCGCAGACGACAGAGAATATTAAGAGAACGAACAAGTTTTAAGCGGGTTGATGATTCTTTTTCGATTGCTTCAAAAAATGTGCAAACTGGAGAATGGGATTATTTAAATGAAGGTGAAGAAGCAGGATTTATAAAAAGAATGTTGCCTGTGGAACTATCTAGATTTTTCTTTTTTGATGGAGAACGCATACAAAATTTAAGTGATGAAATAGAAAAAGGGAAAAGCAAAGAATTTGCTGATGCAGTAAAGAATTTGGTGGGGCTTACGGCTATGATGTCCGCGATCAATCATCTAAAGCCATCGAATGGCACAAATACCGTTATAGGTAAGATTAATAAAGAAATTGATGCGCATGGGGAGCAAGAATTAGCAAAATATACAACTAAAATTCAGAAAATTGAAATGGATCTTGAACCAACTAAAAAAAGACTGGACGAGATAGAAAATTTGCCAAATCATTATGTTGATAAAATAGCAAAAACAACGCAAGAGATTTTAGCAATGGCTCCATTAATAGAACAACGTGAAAAGTATAATGAGATGCAGAAAAAATTAGAAAATTTGAAAAGCGCCAAGTTGGATGCGACCAACAAATTATTTAGTATCTTTTCAAAAAAAGTAGCAGATTTTTATACGCAACCATTGGTGAAAGATAGCTTATCGATTTTAAAGGATGTAGGCGATTTAGATGCTGGAATTCCTGCTTTACATGCGGATACAATACAATATTTATTAGATAGAAAATATTGTATTTGTGGTACCCCTTTAGATAAAGACCATATTGAAGAATTGAAAAAAGTGACAGAATTGTTGGATAAAGTACCACCAAAAACAGTAGGACAAATGGTTGGAGCGTACTCAGATAATTGCCGGAATCGTACTAAAGCGGGAGAAGATTTTTATGACACCATTGAAACGCATTACCGGTTAGTGCGCGAAAATATTAATGATACTGAAAAAATAAGTAAGGCTGTGGATAATTTATTTGAATCTTTATCTGATACGAGCCGTTCCGATAAATTAAAGAAAGACTTGCAACTCTATAAAGACGAGAACAAAAGAATAAATGACGAAGTGGTAGATTTAAAGGTAAAAATAGAACGAGCGGATCGTGATATTGCTCTACTAGAAAGTAAAAGAGAAAAACTAATTTTGGTCGATAAAAAGAATAAAGATAACATTATTTTACGAGAATATGCGAAATATGTTTTTGAACTTATTGATAATGACTTTAAAAGGAGAGAAAAACAGACACGGCATAAATTAGAAGATACAATCAATCAAATTTTTGTAGATATTTATGATGGTGGAATAAAATTGTCTGTAGATGAAAAATATAATCTAAAAGTAATTGTTACAGACACTTCAGCAGTATCTGGTGATGAACTAGAACGAAATACTGCACAAAATTATGCGATTGTTTTCGCATTTATTTCGGGCATCATAAAATTGGCAAAAGAAAAAAGCAAAAGTTATGAAGAGTTTATGGATGAGGATATGTCAAATGTGGCAAATCACTATCCGTTAGTGATGGATGCACCTCTTTCTGCATTTGATACGAAAAGAATAAAAAATATCTGTGACACGCTCCCTCAAATTGCAGACCAGATTATTATTTTTATTAAAGATACGGACGGAAATATTGCCAAAGAACATATGGGAGATAAAATAGGGGAGAGATGGCTCTTAAAAGCTAAAACAAAAACAGAATCTATAATTGAAAAGAGATGAATGAAATGAGTGAAGTAAAAGGTCTATTTCAAAAAAATATAATAATAACAGGAAAACATTCTGAATATATGAAAGCGTTAGTCGCGAAACCAGATTTAAACTTGAAGCAGGGAATTTTTAATCGACAAGTAGATGTATTAGTAATGGCATCTGTTGTAGGAAAGATTTTTTCTAGAAAAGCGGAATTGGAACCTTTGAAAGATAGCGAAGGCAATGAAAATAAAGTTACAATGTTTTTAGATCAAATTAATAGCGTTCGTCCAGAACTTGAATTAAATTATAGAATGATCATGTTATTAGAGGATCGAGAAACATTGGATATTGAAGAAAGAATTAATCGGGCATTTCGTTATGATAGGGATTTAGAAAAGCAAAAAGAATGTGAAAAGATATTTATGCACTACGTATTAGGTGGATTAGAAGTTCTTTATGAGAAATTAATAGAACCTAGTAAAACATTAGATGATTATGTGGATAATATCTATCTTTTTGTAAAGGATTTTCAAGACAGATATTATCGAGATGAAATCAATCAGGAAATTTATTCTCTTTGTCAATTAGCGACTACTTAAAATATTTTTTGAATGTATATAATGAAAATTGTTTAAATGATTTTAGAGTATATAAATTAGATGAAAGCAAATAGATAATTATCATTGTAAAATATTAGGTAAAGTAAATAAAACCGTCTTTGGAATTACTTATAATCCAGAGGCGGTTTTATTTTAGAAAAAATATTATTTTTTAGAGTTACAACTGCTGTATTATTTGCAAAATTCCAAAACTGTTTTGGCAATGCCTGGGCCATCAAATCCTAAGTATGGATAAATTTCTTCTGGATAGCCCAAGGAGATAAATGTATCCGGAATACCGATTTTCTTTAAGCGGGCCGGTACGCCGGCTTCCATTAATACGTCGGCCACAATGCTTCCCAGGCCGCCCAAGATGTTGTGGTCTTCTACGGTAATGAGGTTGCCTGTGGCTTGCGCTGCTTTGACAATGGCATCTTTATCAATTGGTTTGATGGTGTGCATGTCGATAACAGCCACATCCAATCCTTGTTCCTGCAGCAGCAGTGCGGCCTGCAGGCTGTTGTAAACGCCGCTGCCGGTGGCAATGATGGTGGCATCTTTACCGGCTTTTACTTCGATAGCTTTACCGATCTGATAGTCATAGTCTGTATTGTAAACCGCTGGTTCTTCGCCGCGAGGAATGCGGATATAAATTGGACCCGGATAGGTTAAAGACGCATCCAGCATTTTTACACACTGGTTGGCATCACAGGGCGCAATCATAGTCATATTAGGAATAGAATTCATGATACCGAATTCAACAATGGTGTTGTGGGTAGGGCCATAACCGGAGGTCAGGCCGCCATGAGTACCAATCAGACGTACTGGCAGGTCGTTATAGGCCAGGTCGTTGTGAATCTGGTCCAATGCCCGCACGCACAGGAATGGGCCAAAGGTTTGTCCAAATGGAATGTAGCCTTTTTTGGCCATAGCAGCAGCTACTGTAACCAGGTTCATTTCTGCGATACCAACATCCAGCACTCTGTCCGGATAGGCTTCGTAGATATCACGAATAGGACCGCTGTGTCCGGTGCCGTCAGAGTTGATATAACATACTTTTGGGTTTTCTTTTACCAATTCTACAATTTTTTTGGTTACCACGTCTTTGGCGTTCATCATAGCCGCCATGTCGGTAATATTGAATGTAAATCCTGCCATATTAACCCTTCCTTTCCTGCTGTTGGGCTGTGTAAGCTTCAATTAACGCTTCTGTTTCTGCCAGCTTTTCATCGTCCAGCCCGCCAATGTGCCATGCGTAAGAGCGTTCCATCATATAGGAAACCCCTTGCCCTTTGGTGGTATTGGAAATGATGCAGACTGGTTTGCCCGGGTTGTCAAAGTCAACGGCAGGCAGAGCAGCCAATGTTTTGTCGATTTCATACATATTAGTGCCGTCGATTTCTCTTACGTCCCAGCCAAAAGCGCGCCAGCAATCAGCCATGGAGTTCCATTGAATGTTCTCACCGCTCAGGAAGGAAGCAGAGCAGTGGTTATTATCTACAATGGCTACAATGTTATTCAGTTTGTGAGAAGCGGCGTACATAATGGCTTCCCAGTTGGAGCCTTCTTCCATTTCACCGTCGCCCAATAAGCAGTAAATGCGGGAGGTGATGCCTTCGTTGCGGTTGGCGTGAGCGAAACCAACGCACCAGTTTAAGCCGTGACCCAGAGAACCGGTGGATACTTCAATGCCGCGCACCAGTTTGCGGTTAGGATGCGGGCCAAAGGTATGGCCGATTTTGTTATAATTATCCCATAACTCATGCCAGTCATGCATGCCCATATCGCAAAAAATACTGTACAGCAAAATGCCGTTGTGTCCTTTGCTGAGGATAAACATATCCCGTTCCGGGTTTTCGGTGTCTTCTGGGTCAAACCCCATATATTTGTAGTACAGAGCTACTGTGATGTCAGTAGCGGAAAGAGGACCGCCGATGTGTACATTACCGGCGTATCTTGCACTGCGGCAAATACCTTTACGAATGTCTCCTGCTTTTTCGATTAATGCAGGAACGTCTTTCAAATTAACTTTTGCCATAGTCGCCATCCTTTCATCATAAATGTTATTTTGTATCAATTTGTTGTCGTTTGTATCATTGATACCAATTCTGTATTCCTATTGTAAGATGCAGGGTAGGGAATTTCAAATAACAAAAAGCTATGTCATAGTCATAGCAAAAAGGAATAGAGGACTACTCTGCGGTGGCAAATTTTTGCTGCAATTGTTGAATCAGGATTTGTTCTAAAGGAGTAAGGCGTTCGTCCTGCCGTTTTACCCAAACCAGACGATTTATGTCTGCGAAATAGCTGCCATCGTTTTCCCGTAGGATAACAGAATGAATCTGGTGATCGGCTAACATGCCCAATACCCATTTGGGTGTATAAAGCAGAGCATCTGTTTTTTCCAGAAAATGCAGGCAGGCGCTGATGGTATTGCAGAAAATCAGGCGGGTAGGGTCTACATGGACATCGTTGGCAGGCAATAATAAATCGCGGCGCAGTGTTTTTTCTGTGTCCAACACAATATGAAGCTGTTCTGCGGCTTGTGCGGCAGTGATAATGGGCTGGTCATATAAGGGAGAAAGACGGCCCATGCTGACGTAAACGGGAGAATAGTCCAGTGTGTGAACTTCTAATGCTTTGTATTGCAGTTCGCGTTCCAGTTTTTTTCTATCCCGCTGAGACAACACCAAAAGCCCTAAGTCAGCTTGCCGTTGCTCCAAGCGATGGATGATACTGCCGCGGTCGGTTTCTTCCAAGTCGATTTGAAATGGCTCTGCACCACAGCCTTGCTGCACCTGCAGCAGCAAGTCGTAAAGAAAGTCAAATTGCTGGCTGGCGACAGACAGGCGTTGAATGGTTTGCTTTTTTGTATTGCCAAAGGTATCTTCCAATGTCTGGCAAGCATTAACGGCTGCTTGGGCATACTCCAAAAAGGTCCTTCCCTGGGGTGTCAGTTGAATTCCTTTAGGGGTGCGGTCAAACAGTTTAATCTGGTATTCGGTTTCCAGGCTGGCGATGGCTTTGGTCAAACTGGGTTGGCTGAGAAACAGTTCTTGCGCTGCTTTGGTGATAGAACCGCATTGGGCAACTTTGATGAAATATTCTAATTGGGATAGTCGCATAAAAATGCCTCCTCTGAAGCTGTGTATCAAATTAGAGGGGGTGACCTCTATAAATCGATGATTGCCACGATATGGCAGCTGTTATGTGATGAAATAGGGTTTTCATATATATTTAGTTTATCGGGTATAAATTTGTTTGGCAATATGTTTGGGGAAATCTGTTGGTCTTTGAAATAAAAAATAGTGGGGATTGTTTAACTTTTAGTATGCATACAGAGGCAGTGGTGATGGATTTGATGTAGTTGTTAAGTTGAATATAATGGAATATAGATTAAAATTTAAGAAAAAATGCATAAGAAAAAGGACTGCAAATTTTTGCAGTCCTTTCTTTGTTCTTTAATATATATATTAAAATCTAGGATATTAATTTACAATTAAAGTTTGATAACATTAGCAGCCTGAGGACCTCTTGCGCCTTCAACTACTTCAAATTCAACTTCCTGGCCTTCGTCCAGGGTTTTGAAACCGTCTTGTTCGATTGCAGAAAAGTGTACGAATACATCTTTACCGTCCTGACCTTCAATAAAACCATAACCTTTTTCTGCGTTGAACCATTTTACTTTACCCTGCATGTGAATCATCCTTTCAAGATAGATAAGCAGCTGCACCTTTACAACCACTTTGTTTAGTATAACAGCTTTTCTAATAAATGGCAAGGACTTTTCAACAATTAGCAGAAAAATATTTCAGACGGTTTATTTTAGTCCAATGTTGGCTGAATCAAACCATACTGATTGTCTTTTCTTTTGTAAACAACATTGATGGCGTTGGTATCAGCATTCAGGAAAACGAAGAAATCATGTTCCAGCAGTTCCATCTGCATGATGGCTTCTTCTTCGTCCATTGGTTTTACCACAAAGGTTTTTGTTTTGATTACTTTGCCGTCTTCTTCAGCTGCAGCTTCCTGTGCTGGTGGCAGGTCGGCAAAGGTCTGAACTTTACCTTTCCGGTTAATTTTTGTTTTATATTTGCGAATCTGTCTTTCCAGCTTGTCTACTACGCCGTCAACGGAAGCGTACATATCATTGCTGCTGTCTTCTGCACGTAAAATATAACGATTCAGTGGAATGGTAGCTTCTACGCGGTGTAAGTCTTTTTCCACAACCAGAGTAACAGTTCCGGTTAAATCAGAGTTCACAAAATATTTTTCTAATTTAGAAAAACGTTTTTCGATATAATCAGTTAATGGTTCGGTTACTTGCGTATTTTTGGCTTTTACAGAAATTTTCATGGGTGCCAGCTCCTCTCGGGTTAAAAAGATAAATCAAAATAAATAAAAAATATTTATCTGATAACTATATTATGAACCATAAGTTGCGTTTTGTAAATGGTTTTTTTAAATTTACTAAGAAAATATACGCATGTATGAAGTATAGGTAAATTTTGTATAAAATAATGTTTCAAGAAAGAGAGGATTATGATATAATATAGAATGCTGTGAGAATAAATATTTTCTGCGGAACTGGTCCGTAGAATCCACAAAAAACTGAGGAGGTTTTATTTCGTGGCGTTTGAATTTTTAAGAAGTTATATTGAGAATAATGATACAAAAAAGGATATAAAAAAGCTTGAAAAAGTTGTAAGCAAAATTAATGGTTTTACCGAAGCGATCGGTAAATTGTCTGACGAACAGCTGCAGGCAAAAACTGATGAATTTAAAGGACGTCTGGCCAAAGGCGAAACCTTGGATGATTTGCTGCCGGAAGCATATGCTGTTGTGCGGGAAGCATCTGCCCGTGTGCTGGGTATGCGCCATTTTGATGTACAGCTGATGGGCGGCATTATTCTGCATCAGGGCCGTATTGCAGAAATGAAAACAGGGGAAGGGAAAACCCTGGTGGCAACCTTGCCTGTTTATCTGAATGCGCTGACCGGCAAAGGGGTACATGTTATCACTGTCAATGATTACCTGGCTACCCGTGACAGTGAGCAGATGGGCAAGCTGTACAACTTTTTGGGCTTGAGTGTGGGTCTGATTGTCCATGGTCTGGATTTTAATCAGAGAAAAGATGCTTATAATGCCGATATTACCTATGGTACTAATAATGAATATGGTTTTGACTATCTGCGTGACAACATGGTTATGCGTCCGGAAAACATGGTGCAACGGGAATTGAACTATGCGCTGGTGGACGAAGTGGACAGTATCTTGATTGACGAAGCCAGAACACCGTTGATTATTTCCGGTGCTGCGGATAAGCCAAAAGATTATTATACAATGGTGGCGAAAATTATTCCTCGTCTGCGTGCAGAACAGGATTATACTGTGGATGAAAAAGCCAAAAACGTGGTATTGACCGAAGAAGGGGTTACCCATGTGGAACAGATGCTGGGTATTGAAAATCTGGCGGATGAATCCAATATGGAATTGGCCCATCATGTGAATCAGGGCTTGCGTGCTCATGTCATCATGAAACGGGACAGAGATTATGTAGTAAAAGATGATCAGGTTATCATCGTTGATGAATTTACCGGCCGGTTGATGTTTGGCCGCCGTTACAGCGAAGGTCTGCATCAGGCAATTGAAGCCAAAGAAGGCGTAAAAATCGAAAAAGAATCACAGACTTTGGCAACCATCACATTCCAGAACTATTTTCGTATGTATAACAAGTTGGCCGGGATGACGGGTACTGCAAAAACAGAAGAAGATGAATTCCGCAGTATCTATGGTATGGATGTGGTTATTATTCCAACCAACAAACCGGTTGTTCGTGAAGACCGTCCCGATGTGGTTTACCGTACCCAGATGGGTAAATATAAGGCCATTGTGGAAAAAGTGGTGGAACGCTACGAAGCCGGACAGCCTGTGTTGGTGGGTACAGTTTCTATTCAGATTTCCGAATTGATCAGCGAACTGTTGAAACGCCGCGGGGTACCTCATCAGGTGTTGAATGCCAAATATCATGAAAAAGAAGCTGAAATTGTAGCGCAGGCCGGTCAGTTAAAAACTGTGACCATTGCTACCAATATGGCTGGCCGTGGTACTGACATTGTGTTGGGTGAAGGCGTGAAAGAACTGGGCGGTTTATACATTATCGGTACAGAACGGCATGAAGCACGCCGGATTGATAACCAGCTGCGTGGCCGTAGCGGTCGTCAGGGCGACCCTGGTTTTACACAGTTTTATATCTCCCTGGAAGATGATTTGATGCGTCGCTTTGGTGCTGATAATATCACAGGTTTGATGGATAAAATCGGCATGGATGATGATATGCCCATCGAAAATAAAATGATTTCTAAGAGCATTGAAACGGCGCAAAAACGGGTGGAAGCGCGTAACTTTGAAATCCGGAAAAATGTGCTGGAATATGACAATGTAATGAATAAACAGAGAGAAGTTATCTATGGTCAGCGTCGGCAGGTACTGATGGGTGACAATATGAGCGCCAGCATTCAGGGTATGGTGGAATCCATCGCTTCTGATATTTTAGAAGAAATTGCTGCTGCCGGTAAATATCCGGAAGAATGGGATTTGGACTTGCTGCAGCAGCGTATGAATGAAGCGTTCGCTCTGCCGGAACCTTTGGATAGAGATGCCATTCTTAAAATGGAAAAGGATGAAGTGGCAACATATCTGCGGGAATTGGCTCTTAATCGGTATCAGCAGCGGGAGGCCGAACTGGGCTCTGAGCAATTCCATGAAATTGAGCGGCTTATTCTGCTGAAAAATGTTGACTTAAAATGGATGGAGCATCTGGATGCGATGGATCAGCTGCGTCAAGGTATCAATCTGCGGGCCTATGCACAGCGCAATCCTGTAGACGAATATAAAAATGAAGCCTTTGATATGTTTCAGCAGATGATTTCTGAAATTCAATATGAAACCATCCGTCTGATGTATCGTGTGACCATTGTGGAAAAACCAAAAGAACCAACAGAGCGGACAGATATTTTAAACGCATCCCATGGTGAAGAAGCTGCGGTTAAGCAGCCGAAAGTGAACAAAGAGAAAGTGGGACGGAATGATTTGTGTCCTTGTGGGAGTGGGAAGAAGTATAAGCATTGCTGCGGCAAATAAAATGGCTGGTCTTTTTGTGCCTGACGTTGTTGTTTAGCTGACAGCGCTGCGTACCATTTTACAGCAAACGGATATAAGTTATTTTTACTATGATTGCACAGGCGCGCATTGCGTGCCTGTGTTTTTGATAGATTATTTGATAGATTATTCTTAAAGGATGTGATTTTTGTGGATTTTGAAATTAAAAAACAGCTGGAAGCAGCCAGAAAAATTCTCGAAGATTTGAGGGAGTCTCTTTGACTTTGCTGGCCGTGAAGCGCAGATTGCAGAATTGGAACAGCAGGTAGCGGAACCAAATTTTTGGGATAATCCTGATGAAGCGCAGCAGGTGATGCAGAAGATTACCGGTTTGCGCAGTAAAATAGAACAGTTTAATGGTGTAAAAACTTTAGTGGAAGACGCAGAAACCTTATACGAAATGTGTAAGGAAATGGGTGACGATGAAGAACTGCTGGCAGAGGCTGGCGAGGCTACTGATAAAGCTATGCAGGCGTTGGAGCAGATGGAGCTGGAAACGCTGTTAAACGGTAAATATGACCGCAACAATGCCATTATATCCATTCATCCCGGTGCAGGCGGCACCGAGTCGCAGGATTGGGCGGATATGCTGTATCGGATGTATGTGCGCTGGGCGGAACGCCATGGTTTTGCCATTACATTGCTGGACTATCTGGCCGGGGAAGAAGCTGGCATTAAGAGTGTTACGTTATTAATCAAAGGTGAAAATGCGTTTGGTTATTTAAAAGCGGAAAAAGGGGTACATCGTCTGGTGCGTATTTCTCCATTTGACTCGGCAGGCCGTCGTCATACATCCTTCACTGCGGTAGAAGTGATGCCGGAAGTAGAGCATGATAATGATATCCAAATTGATGAAAAAGACTTGAAAGTGGATACCTATCGTTCTACCGGTGCCGGTGGGCAGCATATCAATACCACTGACTCTGCAGTGCGGATTACCCATTTGCCAACGGGGATTGTGGTGCAATGTCAGAGCGAGCGGTCTCAGATTCAAAACAGAGCAACCTGTATGAAAATGTTGACCAGCCGTCTGGTAGAGGTAAAAATGAAAGAGCATGAAAAAGAAATGGCTGCTTTGCAGGGAGAACAGCAGGAAATTGGCTGGGGCAGTCAGATTCGTTCTTATGTGTTCCATCCTTACAGTATGGCAAAAGATCACCGCACCAATATTGAAAAAGGAAATATCCAAGCGGTTATGGATGGCGATATTGATGATTTCATTCAGGGATATTTAAAACAACAGGCGGCGAAGGCTGTGCGGAAGGCGTAACAAAAACAGAACTTTAAGATAACAGAAATAAGAGGCAGTAAAAAATGTGTATGCATTTTTTACTGCCTCTTTTGTGATTTTTATGATTGATTCCTTGATATGGATACTGTATAGATGCGATTTAAACCGGCGAATAAGGATAACAACTATCGCAATAAACGCTGTACATATTCATTGGCAGGATTGTTTTGAATAGCGGTTGGGGTATCCAACTGCTGTACTTGTCCCTGATTGATGATCAATACCCTGTCCGACAACCGCAATGCTTCCCGAATATTATGAGTCACAAATACGATGGTGGTATTTAACTGATGATGCAGCTGTTCAATACTATCCTGCAAAATTGTGCGGGTGATTTCATCAACTGCGCCAAAAGGTTCATCCATCAGCATAATCTGTGGTTGGGTTGCCAGCGCTCTGGCGATGCCTACCCGCTGCTGCTGTCCGCCGCTGAGACTGATGGGATACCGTTCTGATAGTTCTAAGGGCAAATCCACCAGGTTCATCAGCTCTTCCAGTTTTTGTTGTGATAATTTCTGACCAGACAGCCCGGGTACATAACCGATATTGGCTGCTACTGATAAATGCGGGAATAAAGCAGCGCCCTGGATGACATATCCTATTTTTCGCCGTAATGCGATTAAATCTGTTTTGGCGGTATCTTGACCCAACACCAGCACTTGCCCTGTGGTGGGCAGCAGCAGACCGTTTATCAGCTTTAGCAAAGTTGTTTTTCCGCCGCCGGAAGAACCGACAACGCTGAGAAATTCTCCGGCAGCAATGCTCAAATCCAGCGGTTGCAATGCATAAGCATCTCCGTACTGTTTGCTGGTTTGGATAAATTGAATGACAGGTGCAGACATTATTCAATCAGTCCTTTGGATTGCAAAAATTGAGAAGCAATATCGCTTTCCAATGCATGTTCTGTATTTAATTGATAGTTCATCTGCATCATTTCTTCGTTGCTGATCAAGCCATTCATCAGCTCTAATACTTCCTGTAATTCAGGATGGGCCTGCAATACTTCATTGCGGATGACAGTAGAGCAGCGATAGTCAGCAAAAAAGTGCTGGTCGTCTTCCAGTGTCTGCAATCCAAATTCAGCAATCTGGGAATCGGTGGTATAAGCATTGAGCACATCGCATTTTTTTTCCGTTAAGGTTTGATACTTTAATCCCTGGTCTACCTCAGCGGTATCTTTAAAGTTTAAATTATAGGCTGCGCACAAAGCATTGTAACCATCCGCCCGTTCAAAGTAATCAAAGTTAGCGCCAAATACCAGCTGATCGCTGACAGCTGCCAAATCAGAGATGGTTTTTAACTGATATTGTTCTACTGTTTCAGCGCGCAATGCCAGTGTATAAGTATTTTCAAAACCATAGAGCCCAATCCAGCTCATGTCGTATTTTTCATTGTATTGTTTATTTAGTTCCTCAAATACATAGTCGGCATCGTCATTTTCTTCATTTTTTAAAACCATCAGCCAACCGGTACCGGTATACTCCGGATATAAATCCATTTCGCCGCTTTCCATAGCAACCTGAATGTTGCTGGTGCCGCCGGCAGTGGCTTCTACCCGTTCCACGGTCAAATCAGTCTTAGCTTCAATGAGCTGGGCAAGGATTTCTTGCAGGATTAGCTGTTCCGGAACAGGTTTGCAGCCGATACGGATAGGCTGGGAGTCGGCTTGCTGATTGTTGTTGCCGCAACCGGCAAATGCAGTCAGGGCAAAACAGCAAAGCAGCAAAAGTGCAATGATTTTTTGTAATTTGTTAGGTTTGTACACCATGATATTAACTCCTTTTTTTATTTTTTACAGGTAACTTTCCATTTACGCGCAGTGTAACACGTTTTTCTACCTGTCCCAGTAAAATATCGCACAACAACGCAATAGCGGCAATCATGAAACTGCCCAGATAGGTCATAGGCCATTGTACGGTGGTAATACCGCGGTAAATAGCCACGCCTAAGCCGCCGGCACCAATGAAAGAAGCGATACCGCAGGTGGCAATTACCATTACGACCATATTGCGGATGCCCGCCATAATCACAGGCAGCGCCAAAGGCAATTTGATTTTCCACAAAAGCTGCCAGGCGGTGCTGCCCATGCCTGTACCTGCTTCCAAAATGACAGGATCGATATTGGTTAGTCCTGCATAAGTATTGCGTACAACCGGCAGCAGCGCATATACGGTAAGGGCGATAATGGCTGTCTGGTCGCCGATGCCGGTAAACGGCATTAAAAAACCAAACAAGGCAATAGATGGGATGGTATAGATAAAATTCACAGTTCCCAGAACTGGAATGGAAAGTTTGTTTTGCTGCGCAATCAGAATTCCCAGCGCCAGCCCGATAATCAGTGCAAATGTGATGGAGATTGCAGAGAGCTGCAGGTGTTCAATCAGCAGTTTATGAAAAAAATCCTGCCGTGTCTGGTAAAGTTGGAACATTTCTTGAAACAACGGCGCTCACCTCCCTGTTAGGATTCATGTTCTGCCAATGAAAAAACGATTATAATAGTTCCGGCGGTTTTTTGCAGTACGTGATATTGCGCGATTTATGCAAAATAATACGGAATATGCCTTTCACTGCTAATTTCATCTATCATTAATGGTAACAGATTGTAAAAAAAATACAAGTGTAAATAAAAGCGAATTTGTAGGATTTTTTGACAGATTTTATAAAAAATTTTGAATAAAATAAGCTGAAAAACTGACAATAGACAAGTTTTTTATACAAGATGAACAAAATTTCTGTCTTTAGCGCATTGTATGCGTAAAAGGATTTTATAAAAGAAGAAGTTTCTTGAAATTTATGGAAATTGTGATATAGTAAAACAGAAATAAAGAAAAGCCGCATCCTTTGTGGGAAAGATGCAGCCTTTCTTTTGATTATGCTGATTTATGCGTACTGCAATGGTTTCATTGGTGAATTATGGTGAATAGCAGGTTTTTACAGAATATCAGAACCGGAAGTCCCGTTGTCCTTCTTCAATTTTGTGCAGGTTTTCTTCGCAAATTCTGTGTTTGGTTGGGTCTGTAATTTTTGGTAATTGATTTGCAATTACTTTTTCGCCCACTGCTTTGGTTTCTGGAGAAGCGTAGTCTTCCAGATATTCTTTTAATGTCATTAACGCATTTGGATGACAGAAGTTATGAATCTCTCCTGTTTTGGCAAATTCCATAAAACGGTCGCCGGTGCGGCCTGCCCGGTAGCATGCAGTGCAGAAGCTTGGAACATAACCGGTGTCTAACAGCCAGTGAATGACTTCATCTAAAGAGCGGGTATCGCTGACATCAAATTGTGTTGTATCTTCCGGACGAATTTCTTCGGTGTAGCCGCCGACACTGGTGCGGGAACCGCCGGAAATTTGAGAGATGCCCAGATCCAGCACCCGTTCTCTGGATTTTTGAGATTCGCGGGTGGATACGATCATACCGGTATATGGTACGGCAATTCTTAATACAGCAACAATTTTGGCGAAGGTATCATCGTCAATGGCATTGCTGAATGTGCCGGGGTCAATATCATCAGCAGGACAGATTCTCGGTACGCTGATGGTGTGCGGTCCTACGCCGTAAACAGCTTCCAAATGTTCTGCATGCATCAGAATGCCGACAAAATCGTAACGATACATATTCAGTCCGAACAATACGCCGCAGCCCACATCATCAATCCCACCCTGCATAGCGCGGTCCATTGCTTCTGTATGGTAAGCATAGTCAGATTTTGGTCCGAAAGGATGCAGCTCTTCATAGCTTTTTTTGTTGTAAGTCTCCTGGAACAGAATATAGGTGCCGATGCCTGCTTCCTTTAATTTGCGATAGTTTTCCACAGTGGTGGCAGCAATGTTGACATTTACACGACGGATTTCGCCGTTTTTATGTTTGATGCTGTAGATGGTATCAATACATTCCAGAATGTATTCGATTGGGTTGTTGACCGGGTCTTCGCCGGCTTCCAGAGCCAGACGTTTGTGACCCATATCCTGTAATGCAGTAACTTCTGCTACAATTTCTTCCTGAGTCAGTTTTTTACGGGTGATGTGTTTGTTCGGTCCGTGGTAAGGACAGTATACACAGCCGTTGATACAATAGTTGGATAAATAAAGCGGCGCAAACAGTACAATGCGGTCGCCGTAAATTTCACGTTTGATTTTTTTAGCCAGTGTGAACATTTTTTCATTCAATTCCGGAATATCACATTCCAGCAAAACGGCAGCTTCGCGGTGGCTTAAGCCTTTGCAGTCAGCAGCACGCTGAATTAAAGAATCAATCAATTCATAATTATGTTTATTTTCCTGTGCATAAGCCAGGGAATCTAAAATTTCCTGGTCATCAATAAATTCAGTAGCAACGGTAGATTTTGGATTGTACATAATGAACTCCTCCTATGATTGAAAAGCCGGAAGCATACTGTGGCCCAAATCAAGTGCGACAGAGCGTCCTTCTTTTTCTATTAAAGTTGTAATTTCGGCGCGGTAATCGGCCATGGAATTACGGGTATTTAATTTTCCCGGATAAATTTGATATAACGTTCGAAATGCTTCCGGACTGACATTGGGCATGATGACATTAGCACCGGCCCGCAGAGCAAGCTCCCGTCCCTGTGGATGCAGGGAGGCGAGGGCTGTCGTAGCCGGTAGTAATAGCCAGGGCATAAACAGCCGCGCGGTTGCCAGCATTTTGATTGTCATAGAAACACTGCCGGTATGATTTTGCCCCAATGGCGTTTGGGGATGGGGGATAAACGGCCCCATACCACTCATGTCGATATGCATTTCTTTCATCAGCTGCAAATCCCGAGCCAATGTTTCCACGGTTTGCCCGGGCAAGCCGATCATACAGCCGGAGCCGACCTGATATCCCAGTTCTTTTAGCCAGTGCTGGCATTGCAGGCGCTGCTGCAATGTGTGACCGGGACGCAGACAGCGGTATAAAGCCGGGTCTGCCGTTTCCTGTTTGATTAAATATCGGTCGGCGCCGGCCTCTCGCCAGAGCTGATAGGTTTCATAGCTGCGCTCTCCGCAAGACAGGGTTACAGCAACGCCCATTTTTTTTATTTCTGCAGTAAGTTCTGCAATGTGTTGTTCTGAAAAAAGCGCATCCTCACCGCTTTGCAGCACTAAAGTGCGGTATCCTGTTTCTACAGCAGCCCGGGCAGTATCCAGAATTTGTTCTGGTGTTAAGCGGTAACGCTGAATTTGTTTGTTATCAGCCCGCAAACCGCAATAACAGCAGCGCTGGCTGCAATAGCTGGAGAATTCAATGATGCCCCGCAGATGTACCTGATTTCCTACCGTTTGCAACCGTACTGCGTCTGCTGCGGCCATAAGCTGAGGAATCTGTTCTTCTGTTGCCGAAAGCAGCGTCACCAGATCTTCCGGTGTTAATGCAGAAGAAACTTTTGCCTTTTCTAAAACGGAAAAAAAGTTCTGTTTCATAGGCATTCGTCCGTGATTGTATAATTGCTTAATGCTGAACGCACCATAATGCCTTTGATACTGCCCAATTTTCCGGTTAAAGCGCCTATTTCATCATTATTTCCTTCAATGATCAATGCAATTACATTGATTGCACCATGACGCGGGATTCCCATCCGTCCTACAATCAGATGCCCATATTGGCTGAGCAAATCATTCAATTCTTTTACATGGCTTTTTTCATTGACGATGATGCCAATAAATCCAATTCGTTTTTCCATAAGTTCCATCTCCTTTACAAAAAAATAACAGGAACGAAAAAAACTCCCCAGATTCTTTTGGAAATCTGGGGAGATAGCAAACAAATAAAGGTTATCACCAGAGAATAACATACGATAAAAACAGATGCATCACCTTTTAAAGGCATCAGTATATCTGCTTATTAGTTGCTGCATTCTTAGTGCAAACGATTTTTTATTTTCCGTTCCCCGTCCCTCAGGAATCCCCTTGGTATAGGTGTGGTCTCATAATATAATTTGAACTCTGTTTCATCAGCATGTTTGCTTACGCCCCCAAGCCAATCAAATAGATTGATTTCAGTATAAATGGTTTTTGTTTTTTTGTCAAAGGAGTGGTAGATAATGATTGTTGATAGATTTTATTTCCAGGAGCACAGAATGTTTTGGGCTGCTGCCGGATTTACCAATGGTTTGGTTTTGATCCAGTATAGAGGGTTTATCTGGGCAAAACTTGGCCTCTTGCTACTGCTTGCTGTCACAATCTTTTTGTGGAGACAGAAAAATTTGAAAAGTTTGCTGTTATTTTTTTTATTGTGTGGGATGGGGTGCGGTTATATGCAGGCTGAAACTGCCATGCAGACAGAAGGGTTATCTGCAGCAGAAGGGGACCTGGTAACTGTGCAAGGGACTGTAGCAGAAGGGCAAAAAGGACAGCCGTATTTTTGGCTCAAAGCAACAGCGAGTGATGTCAAAGCGCTTATCAAAACAGATTGTATCTATGTGATGCAGCCCCGATTTTTTGATGCAGAACATGAGAAAGACGATACGGCGTTATGGTATCCGCCGGGCAGTCAGCTGCTGATAAAAGGGCAAGTGGTATTGCCGCGGGGCCAGCGCAATCCGGGCGGATTTGATGAAGCGCAGTGGTTGCAGAGTAAAGGCGCTGCCTATAAATTGATGGCAGAAGAAATTACAGTACAGCAACAGCCAACGGGCATTTGGAAAAAAGTCATGCAGCTGCGAAATGATATAGAACAAACAGCGTATGGATACTTACCGGCGCAGGAAGCAGGAACAGCAATGGCGCTTTTGCTGGGAGAAAAGCAGCAGCTGGCTCCTGCTTTTTACAGGTTGACACAGCGGATGGGCACTGCCCATATATTTGCAGTGTCCGGTCTGCATGTGGGATTTGTAGGCGGTATGCTTTTGTTTTTCTTGCGGCTTTGTAATTGGGAGCGTTCCTGGCTAGCATTTTTGTGCTTGTTGGTTGGTTTAAGCGGTTATTGCCTGTTAACCGGTCTGCTTCCTTCTGCAATTCGGGCTACAGTAATGATTTTGCTTGCTTCGCTGGGACTTTGTCTGTATCGTCCTGTTTCTAGCGTCGATTTTTTGGCTGCTGCGGCTCTTTTGCTGCTATGCGCCAATCCGTTCTTGTTGTGGTCGGCAGGGTTTCAGCTGTCCTTTGGGGTAACCTTATCCCTGTTATTCTTTGCAGGCCCCTTGCAGGCCAAACTGCGCTGGATTCCCTGGAACTGGCTGCGCAGCGGCATTGCGGTGGCTATCGCTGCATTTTTGGGCAGCTTGCCATTATCTGCCTGGCATTTTTATACCGTATCTTTCTTTTCGCCGCTGTTTAATTTGCTGCTGGTTCCCATTGTTTCCGTGCTGGTACCATGTCTGTTTCTGTTTTTTATTGCTACGTTTGTTTTTCCTGTAGGGGCAGTGGTCTTTGTTCTGCCGGCCCATATCTTCTTACAATTACTGATGGTGGGAACCGCAGGGTTGTCCAATCTGCTGGGAAGCGGTCACTGGTATATTGGACGTCCGTCGATTTTAGTAATAATTTTATATGTATGTTTTTTAATAATCATTTGGTATTTACTGCATAAACCGAATAGATATCCAAATGGATTTTATGCAGCAACCATCGTGCTGCTTGCTGCAATGATTCATTTTAGTTTGCCTGCGCCGCCGGATACCGATGAACTGCTGTATTTGGACGCCGGGCAGGGCAGTTGTGCAGTTTTGCGGACTGCTGCCGGAGAAACTGTTATTTTTGACGGAGGGACGCAGCAGCGGGAACTGGTCAGTTGTTTGGCCTGGTATGGGGTAAATGATGTAGATGCAATGATTATTTCCCATGGGGATACTGATCACATTTCGGGCATTTTACAAGTATTAGAAACCATACCTGTACGATATTTATTTATGGAAAAAGGACAGGCGGAACGGGAAACAGTGGAGGATATTTTGACGATGTGTAAGAATAGAAATACCGTTTTAGCACCCATATCAGAAACAGGCATGTTGCAGTTAGCAGAGAATCAGATTGTATTACAGGTTTATGGAGATAACGCTGCGGGAACAAACGGGCGGGAGCTGACTGCAGTTGTAAAAAATGCTTCTGCGATTGCAGCATTTCCCGGTGATTTGGCAATTGCTGAAGTTCGGGAATTTGTAGAAGATCAGAAAAAAATCACAATTTGGACAGTGCCCCATCATGGCAGCCGAAATTCAGCGGATGAGCGATTATATCACCAACTGCGCCAAAAAGGTGTGAAGCAGGCAATTATCAGCGCTGGCACCGATAACCGTTATGGTCATCCCCATCAGGAAGTGCTGAATTTTTTGCAGCAGCAGCAAATTGTGGTGTATCGTACCGATCAGCAAGGTGCCCTTTGTTTGCGGCTAGGAAAATAGACTGGAGAAGAAGAAAGAACTTTGTATAAATTTCCAGAAAAAAATTTTACCATTTTGTAATATCTATGCTATAATATAGCTTGATATCTGTATTCACAGAGAAAAAGCAGAAAAAATGCAGAAAAAATGCAGAAAGATGCAGTATATAGTTTCAATAAGAGTTTTTAGAAAAGGTGGAATATTATGCATAGAAAATGGATTGCCATAGTTGTATTACTTGCAGTGTTATTTACGGCTTTGCCGGGCGCAGCGACAGCTGATGTGATTACAAGTTCTGTACCGGAAATTAATGCGACCAGTTATATTGTAATTGACGGTGCTACAGGAGAGATTCTGTTCGGGAAGAATTATCAGCAGCAATGTGCGCCTGCCAGTATCACTAAAATTATGACAGCCATGTTGGCCATTGAAAGCGGTAAGCTGGATAACGAAATAACAGTGCCGGAAATACCGGACTTTGGCACAACAGGCGCAGTTACCATTCATTTGGGAAAAGGGGAAAAATACACACTGCGTTCGTTAGTAGAAGTGATGATGGTGGCTTCTGCCAACGATGCAGCCTATGTAATTGCCGATGCAGTAGGCGGTTCTGCTGAAAAATTTGTAAACCAAATGAACGAAAAAGCAAAAGAATTGGGTATGAGCAATACCACATTTAAAAATCCCCATGGTTTAGATGAAGACGGTCATTTGGTAACGGCAGAGGATATGGCCAAATTGGCCCGTTATGCCATGCAGAATGAAACATTTCGGCAGATGGTCATGGTGCAGCAGGTAAACTGGCAGGGCGTCAGCTATGAAAAACCGCTGCCTACTACCAATAAGCTGTTCAGCATTATGCCGGAAGCCACCGGAATCAAAACAGGGAACAGCAATGAAGCAAAACGCACATTGGTTGGTTCTGCACAAAAAGAAAATCGTGAGTTGATCGGCGTTATTTTAGGCATGCCGGATGAATCCATTTTTCAGAGTATGAAAAAAATTCTGGATTATGGTTTTGAGCATACAAAAGTAGTGCCTGTTATCCAGAAGGACAGCTTGGAAACCACATTGCAGTATGGCGAGAATAAACAGGTGCGTGTGGTAGCCGGTGAAGATTACAGTGTGATTCAGTCTACCGATAATGCGTCCATTGTCAGTTATCAGAGAAAGCTTACCAATATAGAATTGCCCATTAAGAAGGACAGTCAGGTTGGCGTATTGGAAGTATTGGTAGATGGGACTGTCATGCATGAAGTTCCGCTGGTTGCATTGGATGAAGTACGAAAACCGATCAATTGGATTTTTATGATAACCATCTTATTGTCTGTTGTGTATATTGCTTCCATTATCAGTCGAATCGTGAGCAATATTCGCAGGCAGCAGCGCAAAAAAGCAGCTGCCCGTCCTGTAAAGGCAAAATCGGCCGTTTCGGAAAGAAATCAGTATGACAATTTGGTGAATTCTGTAGAACATCCAAAACAGCCTGCCAAAAAAACATTAACAAGTAGCCGGGAACGAAATCGCAAATAATTGTGTTTTCAATAAAATTGAAATCGTTTCGTTTCAGGCTGGGAAGGAAATCTCATGGACTATTATACTCTTCTTAAACAATTGCATCATGGAGAGGTCCATGAGATTTATTTCTTTTACGGAGAAGAAAAGTTACTGCAGCAGCGGGCATTAAAAGCGCTGGAGCAAAAAATACTGCCGGAAGGATTAGAGGATTTTAATAAAGATGTATTATCCGGCGACAGTGTGTCCCCCAAACAGATTGCAGAAACTGCGATGAATTTGCCGTTTATGGCAGAAAGACGGCTGCTGATCATTCAAGGGCCGCTGCCATTTTTGTCTATTCCCAAAAGTGATAAAAGCGGACAGGCCAGTTTGCAGTATTTGCTGGAATATTTAGACCATCCCAATCCGCAGTGTTGTTTGGTATTTTGTGGTGAGAGCGCTTTGGGGAAAACAGGCAGTATCAATAAAAAGCTGCAGGAATGCGCAATACAGGTAGAGTTTGCAGCCTTAAAAGGCAGAAATTTGGATAAGTGGATAACAGACTATGTTACAGCGGCAGGTTATCAAATAGACCGGAACGCAGTAGAGTATCTCAGCGCCATGAACAGTTTTGATTTACAAATCATGGAGCAGGAGTTAGAAAAGCTGCTGGCCTATTGTGCGGAACAAAAGAAAATTACCCTGGCGCAGGTGCAGCAGATTGTAACGCGGACAATAGAAGCGAATATTTTTGCGTTATCGGACAGTATCGGCAGCCGAAACGGCGCTGAAGCGCTGCAGGTATTAAAAAATATGTTTTATTTAGGAGAGTCTCCGTTTAAATTAATTGGTTTTTTAGAGCGGCATTTTAGAAATCTGATCCTCGTCAAGGATTATTATGCGCACGGGGATGATGAAGCCAAAATTAAAGAAAAAACAAAATTGCATCCATTTGTAATAAAAAAGAGTATTCGGCAGGCAGAGCGATTTTCTATGCAGCAGCTCATTGCCGGATTGGAGCAATTGCTGCAGATAGAAGTGGAACTGAAATCTGTTTCGGTAAATGGAGAGGAGTTGCTGGAACAATTTGTGATAGAGCAATGTTATTTGTAAGTAATGGGAGGAACAAAAATGGAAGCGGAATTCAGCAAAAAGATGTATCAGCGGCTGACCGAATATGAAACCTATATCAAAGAAACATGCAGATCCCCTTTATTGCAAAAGGATAAAGTGCAGGTGGATAAAGAGGAACTGTTGGCGTTGATTACAGACTTAAAGGCTTTTCATGGTGTCGATCAACAGTTAGAAGAAAATGGCGAGCTGGATTTCGGCACTGTGCAGATGACAAAGGAGCAGATGCTGAAAAACGCATTGTGGCAGGCGCGGCAAATTGTGGCGGAGGCAGAAGTGGTGCAGGCGTCTGCTTTGGAAACGGCAGTGGAGGATGCAAAACGGGAAGCAGAAAAAATTCTAAAAGATGCCAAAGCCTATGACAGCAAAGTAAAGGCAGAGGCAGAAGAAATTGTCAGTATGACATTAACCGAGCGGCGGCAGGAACTGGAAGATGCCCGCAAAGAGCTGGAGAACAGCAGGGAATCCATTTTGCAGGCAGCCAGAGAAGATGGGCAGAGGATCATAGAATCGGTACGGCAGGAGGCAGAGGATTTGCGCAAAGAGTTGGATGCGGAAATTGAACTGTACCGCAAAAGCCGTGAAGCCGAACTGAAGGAATCGCTGAAAGAAGCACAGCAGATTGCGCAGGAAACCTTAGAAGAAAAGACAAGGGATGCTTTAAAATTGTATGCAGATACATTACATAAAACTGAGGAAATGGTAAATCTGGTGACAGCAATTTATACGCAGCAAATGGAAGTGATTCAGGAAGATCGAAGGGATATTTCTGCAATTATTGAAAAATTAGAGCGAAAAGGACTGCAAAGAAGACGTTAGTTGAACGTATCCAGAATGATTTGGATAAAAAGTATGTTGCTGTCTGTTTATAAAAATCAGCAACAATAACGGGAACGAAATGATAAAACCAAAAGAGAGGGCGCTGCATGTATCATCTTGCATGAGATTGATGGCAGTACCTTCTCTTTTTTATGAATCATATATTTTTATGCAGATTTTGAAACTTTTTTCTGCCTTTTTTCATCTACAAAATTAGTTATCGGTTATTTTTGCCAGGCCGTTTCTTGTTAAAAAAAGCAGGACGCTGCGGTGGTGCAGGAAATGACGGCATGTGAAAAGAACTAACAGGACGAGTGGAAATTGATTTTTTCACATTCTGCATGAGTTTTAGTTCTGCTGCAAAAGGATTTGCCGGCGGTTGATACATCCAACTGCGCTTTTGCTGCCGCGGGCGCCGCTTGGGCGCAGCTATTTGCTGCAGCTGCTGATAATTGCTTGGCTTAGGCAGGCCGGCGGTGTATTCGGTAAATTGATAGCTGTCTTTTACAATGGCAAACAGATGCGCCTGCTGCAATAGATCCGACCAGGTAGATGTTTCTATTTGGGGAGTTTCAGCGTGGCTACAGCGGGCGTGTTGCAAAAATTGATACATAGATTGGCGCGCTTCCTGTAATGTCCAGCGGGAGCAGCCGGCAATCGGTTTTTGATTGCTGAATTTTAATTGCGGAAGGGGGGTGATTGTCAGTTCGGATGTGTTTTGTCGTATGATAGCCAGAATTTTTTCACTTCCGGTAGGGTCCGGATTCAGCAAAATGGCTTCCAGACCGTCTATTTCCTGGAAAATGTTATGCTCTAAGCAGTTTAACCAAAGACCATACTGCCGGGCAAAATTCTGTTTGCCACATTGCAGGTACAAACAGGCAGCAGGACTTTGCGGCATGGATATTAAATAATCTAACTCGGAGCGGTCATAAACAGTTGTAGCATATTGACAGATGGCCTGGCGTACAACGGGCTGCTGTTCTTCAGTGAGTACATATTCATGGCTTAATAGTTCCAACAGGTATTCACCCTGTCCGGATGTGAGAGACATAATAGGCACCTCTTTCTAAAAGGAATGTGTTTATCTACCCGTATTTTATGCAGGTCTGTAATATATGGTGACGTTTTACAAAAAGAAATTTTTCCAGTAACTGAGGGTTGGAAATTTCCACCGGTTGGTGTTATAATGAAAGACAGTTTTAGAATGACAGATGAGAGGAGCAGAAAAAATGAAAAAAGTAATAAGTTTGTTGTTGGCAGGGGTTATGTTGTTTTTTAGCTGCATGCCTGTGACAGCGGCAACCAATACCTTGACGATGACCAGTTCTTCACCCATTACTTCCGGGGCTACTTTAAAGAATTATACCTGGGATATTGCCGATGGCAATGTGAAGGCGGCTGTGATTGAAGTAGATTTGAACGATCCTTATGTGCAATTAGAAGTTGTTCCGGGGAAGGGAAAATTTACCCAGCGTTCCACCGTATCGGCCATGGCGGACCGTACTGATGCAATTGCCATGGTAAATGGCGATTTCTATAATATGAAGGCAGAGGGCGCACCGATTGGAACCACTGTAATAGATGGCGAACTGGCTTCGTCCCAGTCCTTCTTAAATGATGTGTATTGCCTGGGGATTACCAGTGACCGCACAGCGGCCATTGAACAATTTTCCTTCAGCGGCAGTGTCACTGCGCAAAATGGGGAAAAAAGAAATCTTTCCGGTTTGAATAAGACTTTTTATTGGGAAGAAACTACAGGGCTGCACAGCCATATCGGCCGTCTGCATCTGTATAATGATTTGTGGGGCGGTACAAAAAGAGGTATGGATTCCTATGTGGGCGTTCCTGCTGAAATTATGGTAAAAGACAATCAGGTAACGGCAGTTGCCTTTGAAGGTGGTTTTGACAGCGCAGTGCCGGAAGGCTGCTACATTATTCATGGGGATGGCGGCGCTGCCGATTTTCTGAAAGAAAATTTTGAAGTGGGCGACATGATTCAGATTAACTACCAATATAAGCCGGAGCAGGATTGGCAGATGGTAATCGGCGGACATGCTCTGTTGGTAGACAATGGACAGATGGTTCCTTATACAAAAGATTTGTCAGCTTTGGGCGGCGTGCGTGCCAGAACTGCTGCCGGCATTTCCAAGGATGGAAAGACAGTGTACATTGTAGCGGTGGAAGGACGTACCTCCAGCAGCAAAGGGATTACCTTGGGCAATTTATCTTTGCTGATGACCAAACTGGGCGCGTGGAAAGCAGTTAATCTGGATGGCGGCGGTTCCACCACGCTGGTTAGCCGTCCGCTAGGTGAAACAGAACGCACCAGAGTGATTAACCCGGAAAGAAACGGTTCGGAGCGCAGTGTGGTAGAAGGGCTTGGTGTATTCTCCACAGCACCGCAGGGACTAATCAAAGGCATTTTTGTGAATGGCAGCGACACCTTATTGATAGGGGAAACTGTTGAATATAGTTTAAAGGCTTATGACCAATATTATAATCCGGTAACGGATACCAGTGTTATTGAATTGACAGAAGATACTGGTTTGGGCAAAATTGACGGACACAAGTTTACCGCTTTGCAGGCGGGCACCGGTAATATCATAGCTGTAAACGGCAGCAGTAAAGCTACAAAACCAATTACTGTGATTGGCAAGGATGGTCTGAACGCTCTGGAATTGAGTATCGACCAAAAGGAATATGCAGATGGCAGCACCCATCAGCTCAGCGCAAAAGCGACACTGAAAGACGGTACGAAAAAAGATGTGAATGCCAGCGCCTTGCAGTGGAGTGTAGAAGGTTTTGACGGTACCATTGATGCTGCCGGGAAATTGACCATCGGTCAGTTGGGTGATACCAAAGAGGGTTATGTAAAAGCTTCTTACGATGGCATGGAAACCACATTGAAACTGAAATTTACCGAAGATGAAAACGTGCAGCTGACTATTGACAGCAAAACTTTGCTTAAAAATGGCGAAGCCTCGCAGATGGATGTAGCGCCTACCATTGTAAATGACCGCACCATGGTGCCGGTTCGCTTTATTGCAGAAGCTTTGGGCGGTACGGTAGAATGGCATGAAGATATCCAGACGGCGTATATTGTTTATCAGAACAATATGGTAGAAGTACCTATCCAATCCACCACGATCCATGTCAATGGAGAAACCAAAACCATTGATACACCTTCTCAGATTATTGCAGATCGTACCATGATACCGCTGCGGGCCGTTGCAGAAGGTCTGGGTTTGGATGTCAGCTTTGATAGCACAACCAGAGTGATTACCATTACACAGCCATAAGTTTGCAGAAAATGGGGGATTTCATGTTTGATTATATTGTAATTGCTTTTTTTGCAGCATTTTTAGGGTTAAAATATGTACAGACAAAAGCCACAGGTCATTTGTGGTTTTTGTTGCCCCTGCTGTTGATTTTGGGTTTAAATCAGGGATGGGGTACTATTTTTAAAGGAGAGTCTTTTGGCGAAGCGTTCTTTTTATTTTATCGTCTGCTGACACTGGCCTCCTGTTTCTTTGCTTGCTATATGTATTTTCGCGATTATCGGAAGCGGGAAGCGGATGCCATTGCCGCCAATAGTAAAAAACAGGCGCAGAAGAGAAAAGAAATGGAACAGCGTAAAGAACAAACAAAACGCAATCAAGCAGGAAAAAAGAAATAAGGTTCCAAATAGAAATGCAGGTGTTTTGAAAAAAATGCCTGTATTTTTTGTGGAATTTGAAATACAGTGTAAAGCTTTTGCATGTTGTTTATTAGAAAATGAAATGAATAATTATTCAATATCTGCCTTTGAAAAAAAACTTGATTTCAGCAATAAAAATTAGGTGTCGTCTGTAGACGGCAGGTAATTTTGGAGTTAGCTCGTTGGAAATATCAACAGGCAACCAATGCCAACTGCATCATGCTATAATCTTAAGAATCCCTTTGCAGAGCTGATTACAGCATAATCAGGAAAAAGGTGTAGTTTGGAGAATACACCTATTGCTTTGTTCGTTGTACAGCCCAAAATGAGAGTAAAAGAGAGTATGATTGAGAATGATAACAGGAGCTGGATAAGGGACACTGATATGCAGGGAAACCATATTATATATATTTTGCCGTAGAAGGTGTGAAGTTGGAATCAATGGCAGGAAGTATGAGGAAACTGCTTTGGGCTGTTAAAACGCCATATAAAGCCTTGTGCAAGGATATTGGAAAAGGGTGTAGTCTGTAGGCTGCACCTATTTTTTGTGCAGCAAAAGATTGATCGATGGCTGTTGTAAAGAATATTGCCAGAGAGGGAATTAAACAGAATTTGCTGTGATTCACAGACAGAAACGCAAACAGGGAAAAGCAGAATGATCGTATTGGTTGTTCTGGTTTTGTCAGAACCGGAGCAATTATTATTTTCATTCTACAAACGCTTATATAATATATATACTACTGTAAAAACATAAAACATGCTAAAATATTAAAACATACAAACACTGAAAAACATCAGAACCGTATAAAACAAAAAACAAATAAAACACCCATAAACATAAATAAACATAACAAACATGGAAAACAAGAAAAACGGCAGTGCCGTTAAAAAATAAAAATTAATAAAAAAGCTGTCAGGTTCACTAGCTGAAAAGGCAAAAAGTAAAGCTGCGGTACAAAAAAATAACGCAGTGCAAAAGAAAAAGCAGAGCAAGCTTGTCGATACAATGGCAATAAAGCCTGTAACAGACAGCGTTACAGACGCTTTTGAAAAATAAATTCTGTAAGTTTTGCAAAGAAATCTGCCGATTTGCACCTGTACTACCGGCAGTGTTATCCATCTGAGAAGCGGCACAATTTGTTTTAAGAGCAGAAATACCACTCTCTGGTATCGGTATTCCATCGGGGAGAAAACCATAGCTTAAAAATAAAAATACGGCTTCTCAGTAATTTTAATAATTATTTATTTCAGTAACCGAAGTGAAAAGTGAGATCAACAGAATCAGCAATCGGTAAAAAATAATGCGAAATATGATTAAATATACGTAATATTGAATATATACTTGGTTTAAGGTTATTGCTTTTGGGGCAAAGAAAGAATATGGGGTAAAGATAGAATAGAAAACAGGAGGGGAAAGATACTGCTTTCATTTGCAGAAAATTGCGATAAGACAAATTCGTTGCGTGTAAAGAACATAACAGAAGGATTTGTCAGCTTTGGGCGGTGTGCGTGCCAGAACAGCTGCCGGCATTTCCAAGGATGGAAAGTATGTCGGGGAATAACTGTTGCAGCGTCCACACGCTGCTCTGGACATTTCTTAGCCTGTCCATCTTAGTCAGACTACGTCTGCCACGATTGGACAGTCAGCAGAAATCTCCATCCAGAGGTGGACTTTCTGCAAAGAGATTGCCCTCCTGGTACGTATGAGAAATGCTATTGTAAATGGAGCCAGGATATATGCTGATAAAAAACTGATTGTACCTTAGGATTGGTTTGCTTTTTTTCTTTCCTACAGTAAATTTACACTATCAAATCTGAAAGAAATAGTTGACCATTTGTGATAAAAGTGTTATTATATCAGAGTCGTCAGCGACAAGCGGGCGTGGCGGAATTGGCAGACGCGCTAGATTCAGGTTCTAGTGGGAGCAATCTCGTGGAGGTTCAAGTCCTCTCGCCCGCATTTACATTAAATACGAAATAGATGCAATCGGCTCAAAGCCAGTTGTATCAAGGGAAAGCGGGTATTTGGAGCGATTCAGATACTCGCTTTTTTCGTAGATGCATTTGGAAAAAATTCTCATATTGCTCTATTTTTCATTAATGATTAGATGGATAAGAGATTATTTTTTTATGAAAAAAGCAAGAAAACGGGAAAAAAGAAAGAATTAATCAATCAAAAAAATATAGTTAAACTATAAATTATTTTTAGAGGAACTTGGGTGTTCCATTACACCAATTGACAAAATAGAGCTGTAGAATTTAATACTGGAAAAGAGAGCGTATTTGAAGAACATTCAGGTGCGCTCTTTTTTGTTGCCTGAATTTATGGAAAGGGGGAATGTGTGGGTAAACAGCAGAGAAATAACAGCTAATATGGAGGTCTTATGAACACATCAGAATTAATGGAACTGGTGCAGAACGAGAGTATGGAGTATTTTATCCCATTAAAAGACATTCCAACGGAACTGGAGCGCAAACAATATGAGGAGGCTTATCAATCGTTACACTATTACTTTCCATACAGCTATAAAAGTTTTCAGATTGCTTATCCCAATTTGAATCCAGAGCATATATACTGCAATCGTGGTTTTAGCCCTATTTATTATTGGGATGCTGCTGAAAATATACTGCTAAAAGTGCCGGTAGAATTAGAGTTTGGAAAGGGGCGAGAAGAGGTTGAACGTGCCGTTGAAAAAGAAATGGAGGTCTGTAAAAAAAGCATGGAGGAGGGGGATTATCGCTTTATTCATTGGAGCCTGAATGGCCGGATGAAAATGGAGTACCTAAACCATATTCTAAGCCAAAACAAGCCAATCAAAGAGGTGTATTCGTTATTTCACAGTACCTTTGTTGGGGCAGACTTTGGTGCATCCGCAATAAAAAAAGAAAATTTACTGCGTATTGCAGCAAAAATGCCGCCAGAAGAAAAGGAAAAGCTGGAAGAGGTAAAACAGCAATTACCGGAGCGTATCCGTATTTATCGGGGGGAAGGGCAGGAAAGTATCCCGTATGAGAAAGCCTATTCCTGGAGTTTAAACCCTAAAATTGCAACCTTTTATGCCACACGTTTGGGCGAAACGGGGAATCGTTTTCTGAGTGCAGAAGCCAATCAAGAAGATATTTTATGCTTGGGCCATGAAAGCGAGCAGGAAATATTGCTCTTACCTGAACATGTTCAGGTATTGGAAATAGACTGGCTGTATGATAAGAACTTTTTAAAAAATGGGATAACAAAATATTATCCGCTGTTTGAAATATACCGGGAAGATTTTATTGGCCTTGAGTTAGAAGCGCATGACATGATGCATGCCATGCGCACTATGCTGTTAAGTGAGCTGATTTATGAGGCCAGACATCCTGGTGAAACACTGCAGATGAATCACCAGATATTGGCCATAGCCAGCATCTATCATGACAATAGCCGAAAAAATGCCAACAGAGCGTTTCATAGTAGGGCATCTGCAGATAATGTTATGCAGTCTGAATATCAAAAAACGCTCACTGTCAAAGATGTGGAATTCTTAATTTCATTTCATGAAGCAGATCACAGAGATTTGGAATGGCATTTAGGGCAGCTTCCGGTGGAAAAGCAGGAAACTGTACGAGAGTTGTTTCAAATTTTGCAGGATGCGGATGCATTAGATTGCGTTCGCTTTGGATATTGCAGTGAAAACAGTCTGGATGTTGAGCAGCTTTGGCTGAAAGAAAGTCGGCAGATGACTTTGGTTAGCCAGATGCTTTACGATGGTTTGCAGAAAATTGATATGCAGCAGTTGGAGGAGTTACAACAGGAAGCAGAATTAAAAATGTAGTGAAGAGAGCAGGAGGAATTTATGATAGAACTTCAGATGGAACAGATAAAAAGACCAGAATGCAGCATGGTAATTTGTCTTCCGCAGCCGCAGGAGTTGTTGCGGAAGAAATTGCAGCAAGGTGGAAACGGGAAAACAGATTGGCAGATTGGTAAAGCGCAGTGTTATCTGGAATGGATTGCGCCGTTGATTGAAAAGGATACCCGTCTGGATTTATTAAATACGTTGGCCATGCGTTTAAGCCGCTTTACGATAGGGCAGCTGGAAACCTTAAATCGTATTTGTCAGAAAGAAAAAAGTTTGGATTTTCGCAGATTATTTTGTTTGTTGGATGAATGGGAGCGCCCTGCTTCGTTACAGGTGTTGGAAATCTGGATTCCTGCCGGGATGCAGCGAATAGAACAAGGAGAGACATCTGTCAAAAAGCAGCCGCTGGTAAGAAGACTGAATCAAGAAGAGATTGAATTGGTCCTGGAATTTTTTCAAGCGCAGTTTACTATGCACATACAGCCGGAAGAAGGATTGCGGCGTTTGGCTTTTTATCTGACAGACAAAGAATTGCAGCAGAAAGTATTTTCTATTGAACCAGATTTGGTGTTGGAAGAAGGAACCTTATATGGGAAACTGGTTTGCCGTATAACAGAGCGGCTGATACAGGAAGAAAGAATACGGCTGCGGGATATTCTGATTCGGGAGTGCAGCTTTGGTTGGGGTCAGCCCTTTACACAGGAAGGCATCGCATGGGAGAATGGACGGATTCGATTATTCTTTGCCGAGAATGGGGTTCGGATGATTGAGAAAGAGATAGAGCCGATGGTCATTGGTCCTGCTTTGGTACAGCGGCCAAGCGTATTGACTGTGGATGTGTATCCACAGGTTACCTTCAAAAAAGAGGAGGTAGATGAAGTGGTTTCTCTGCCCCTTTCACCTTGGGGGATGCAGGATGTGTTGGAGCGGTTGGGCGAAGAGGAAGAGAGTCATCTGTTTATTGCATTTTTCAGCAGCCTGCTGCCGGAGTTAGAAGAAGTGCTGTGGCAGCAAACGGAAACGGGCAAAGCCATAGGAAGTCTTTCGGAATGGAACCGTTTTGCCTGGGTTTTATCCCAGTTGGACGGGTTTGCACAGCAAGGGCTTCAGACCATCCTGTCCGAGATGGAAGAAGTACCTTCGATTTTGGAGCTAACCTGGTTTGCTCTGGTGTTGAAAGATTGTTTGGAGCAAAAAGGAATTGCTATGGTGGAGCAAACAGAAACGGGTGATTGCTGTTTACAGGACTCTAAATGGCTTTTACAGGAACTCAGGCAGCATTTGAACCATATGGAGGTTAAACAAACTGAACAGCGTGAAGAACAGGAAGGCTGCTATAGGCATTGCCATCATAAGGCGTTATTATTGCCGGAGTACCAAAAGACAGAGAAGAACACCATGATTCAGATAGTTTTGCAAAATGGGCGGGGAGAACAGGAAACGGTTTTTTTACCCAAAGACTTGGAAGAGGCGTGTTGTCAGCCGGAGCTGTGGCAAAGGAACGTGCGGGAAGCGAAAACCGTAGAAATTGATTGCCGGGTACCAGCATTGATTCCAACCATATATGAAGAATTAGAAGAGATTGCTCAGATTGAAACGCTGAGTTGGTGGCTGCTTTGTCTGGAAGAAAACCAAAAGCTTGTAAAATATAAAGCCGTATTAGAATTATTGGTGCGTCCTACCCTGGCCGAAGCCATTCATCAGGCTAATTTGTTGGATCAGTACCAGTTTTATAGCGCTGTTTGGGGATATCATGCATTTGGAGTCCAAATGTTTGAACAGACGCACCATGTACAATTGACAGAAGAAGAAACCATGACAGTGGATTTTGCTAAATATGGGAAAGCCAAATTGGTACAGCTTGGCGGGATACAAACCTCTTATGGCTGTATCTGCCCAAAACGGCTAAATGAACCAGAACAAACAGAATGAGGAGGGGGTCCTTATTTTAAACAGCTTTATCTCCTGGGTAGGAGGAAAAAAGGCCCTGCGGCAAGAGCTGTATCGATTGTTTCCCAAAAACTATGGCCGATATATTGAAGTGTTTGGCGGCGGTGGTTGGGTATTGTTTGGGAAACCGCAGGATCATTGCAGCATGGAAGTGTATAATGATTACAACAATGATTTGGCCAATTTATTTTTATGTACCAGAGATAAGCCCATTTCCCTCATTAAGGAATTGGGCTTTTTGCCGTTAAATTCCCGCAGTGAATTTTTAATACTGCGGCAGTTTTTAAACAGAAACGAATTTGAGGCAGACTATCTGGCAGAAGAAATCGCGTTATTGGAGAGAGAATTGCCGCCGCCTGCTGCGGAAGAATTGAAGAAGCTGATGACGGAACGAGCAGAAGAACTGGATGTTCGCAGAGCCGCCGCTTTTTATCGTTTGATCCGTTATAGCTATGGCAATGAGTGTCGGTCGTATTGTTGTAAAGGTGTAGATATCCGCAAGGGCTTTCAAACCATTTGGGAAGCTTCCAGACGGCTTAGCAATACCATTGTGGAGAACAAAGACTTTGAAGACTTGATTGGGCTTTATGACCGTCCCGACGCTTTCTTTTACTGTGATCCGCCCTATTTTGAAACAGAAGGATATTATACAGTGAAATTTAGCCAAACGGATCATAAGCGGCTGCGGGATACCCTGGCCCAAACGCAGGGCAAATGGATGGTAAGCTACAATGACTGTGCCTTTATCCGTCAATTATATGAAGACTATTTTATTGAGCGTGTCAGCCGACTGAATAATCTGGCACAGAGATATGAAGGCGGCATGCAGTATTCGGAGGTGGTGATTACCAATTATAATCCGAAAATAGAAGGTCGTATTCAATGGCGGGAACAGATGAATTTGTTCGACAGTTAAGAAAGCAGGGAAGTTGATGAGAGAACAAAAAGAGACGATGGCGGAAGCGGAGGGTCTCAAGATTGCAGCCGAGACTCTGCGCGATGCAGGGTTAGACGAGAACAATCTCTATCTGACCGTAGTTGGTCCAGGCATGATTTTAATTTTAGATGGACAGGATTTTGTGGTGGATGAGGCATTTTTGGAAAAGTTTTTATCGTTGCGAAAGCAGGATGCGCCGCAGTTCGATCAATCCTTATAAAAGAATGACACTGTAGGAATAGTTGGGAGGAATTTTATGAATGATGACGGTGGATTTTATTTAGAAGCAGCAGCTTTACAAGAGGCAGACTTGGAAGAGGCGGAAGAATATCTGGTGCTGGCTGTGCCTGGTATGATTCTATTGGCAGATGGAGGCGCTGTCTCAGATATCCAATGGCTGCTGGAAAAGCTACAGGCGTTGGCTGAACAGGGGGGTGCGTATCGATGAAGTGTGTGTATATTGCATCTCCTTATCGAGGAGATCGGCAGCAAAACGAAGCCTTTGCCAAAATGGCGATGCGCTATGCCATACAACAGGAGGTTGTTCCTATTGCCCCCCATTTGCTTTATCCGCAGGTTTTGGATGATGACGATCCGATAGAGCGGGCAATTGGAATTGTTCTGGCAAAGTCGCTTCTTACTGTCTGTGATGAATTGTGGCTTTGCGGTGATCGGATTACAGAAGGAATGAAAGCTGAATGGGAGCTGGCACGCGAGATGCAGATACCGGTTCGCTGTGTGCCAAAACAGGAGATTCAAAAGACAGCCATGGAAGAACTGACGCCGCTTATGAGAGGAGGCCTGTCGTGATTGAAAGAAGCAGATCAGAAACAATATAAAGTGGTTGGAGCAAAAGGCAGGCTTTATCTGCCTCGGGAACTCAGAGAAAAAGCAGGGCTGGAGGAGGGGATGATTGTAAAAATAACAGCAGCGCCGGGAAAATTGATTCTGGAAGCAGTTACGATGATAGAAATGGGAGATCATTCTTCCGAAGCAGTGGAAAGCTATGTGCGTGCTGCAGTAAAAGGAATGGAGAAAGACAGCAGACTGCTTTTGGCGGTAGAATTATTAGAGCAAATCAAAGAATCATAAAGGAGGGAAACGGATGCGTGAGATGTATCTGGAAAATGGATTTATTTATTATTACGGCAATCGGGTTGGTTATCAAAAAAACGAACTGGCCTATGTGGATACCATCTTTACCACGACACATTTAAAAGAGCTGCTGAAAAAAGAGTATGGACTGTATCTGAAAGAGCTGCCTGATTTGTATGAGCGGCTGCTGCACTGTAACTGTATGGATGAAAGCGGAATCTGTCGGGTGCAGTTTTGCCGTATCTGGCAATGGCGGGAAGAAGTGGGGGCAGAAAAGAAATTCCTGCCCTATGAAAAATTTTTGCAGCAATATGGTGCAGTTGATTTTCGGGACTATCAGGTGGTTTATGATGGTTATGTGGAAACCGATGTGCTGGAAGCCATCTATCAAAAATTTAATACCAGATTGCCAGAAGGCTTTCCGGGCCATCCGTTAAGTCTGTCGGATGTGTTGGAGCTGTACGATGAAAAAACGGGCAGCTCTTTTTTTTATGTGGATGAAATGGGCTTTCAAAAGCTGGAACGACGATTGGAGGAATGAATATGAAACAGCGAAAGCAGGGAAATCAGTTGTTTGCCGTTTGGGGCAGCCCTGGCGCAGGGAAGACAGTAACGGCAGCCAAGCTGGCCTGGCAGTACGCAGCATGGGGAAAGGACGTTGCGCTTGTGTTTTGTGACGTTCAAAGTCCGACCTTATCCTGCCTGACTGGTGAGGATGCGTTAAGCGAACAACACTCTTTGGGCAGTATCTTTGCCGCAAAACACATTATCCCATCTTTGGTGGAAGCCAATCAATGTCAGTTAAAGCAGGTGCCTAAGCTGCATTTGTACAGCTTCTTAAAAGGTGAGCATCAGACCGATTATCCGCCTGTGAGCAGACGGCAGGCAGAAGAATTACTGCAGGCGTTGTGTCTGCTCTATCCCATTGTCATTTTAGACTGCAGCTCTGATTTGTACGGTAATCTTTTGACGATGACCGGATTGTTAACTGCCGATGAGATTGTGCAGCTTATGAGCTGTGAACTCAAATCTATCAGCTATTATGCCAGCCAGATGCCGTATTTAGAAAAACAGAAAGAAAAAAATCGGCGCTTTTATCGGGTGCTTTCTAATGTGAAAGATGAAGCGCTGGCTGGAAAGCTGTATCGGCAAACTGCCTTTGCGCTGCCCTATACAGCAGAGCTGGAGAAACAAGTGCTGGTTGGCGATTTGTTCCAGGATCTAAAATTGAAACAAAGTCGGGCTTATGTAGAAGAATTGAAGCAGCTGGCAGAAGAACTGGAATCATGAGGAGGCAAAAAAATGTGGAATGTGCGTAAACCGATGGCAGGCCTATTGTGTCTGTTGGTGTGTTTCTTGTTGCTGACAAGTACCGCTTACGCAGCCGGAGGCGATGTGGCTGGCGCCATTGAAAGCACCTGGAAGAGTGCAGCAACACAGATTAAAACCGTAGTCAACAATGTTATTTTTCCGGCCATTGACTTGATTCTTGCTGTATTTTTCTTTGCCAAATTGGCTATGGTGTACTTTGACTATCGAAAACACGGACAGTTTGAATGGACCGGTCCGGCCATCTTATTTGCCTGTCTGGTGTTTTCCCTGACTGCGCCGTTATATATCTGGCAGATTGTCGGTGTGTAGGAAAGAAGGTGAACGTTTTTGTTTATTTGGGATTTTGCAGCCGGTTCCATACTGGATCAGATTATGGACTGGCTTTATGGCATGCTGGTAGGATTTTTGAGTGAGTTTTTTGCCATGATGAACAAGATGGGGGCAGAGCTGTTTGACTTACCCTGGGTGGAAGCGGTCGTTATGTTTTTTTCCAATCTGGGCTGGATGCTCTATGCCGTTGGTCTGGTTGTAGCCTGCTTTGAGTGTGCCATTGAATATCAATCCGGGCGGGGAAACCTGAGAGATGTCTGCTTCAATGCTGTGAAGGGGTTTTTTGCAGTCAGTTTGTTCAGTATTGTGCCTGTGAAACTTTATCAGGAAGTGGTAAGTTTGGAAGGCAGTTTGACTGCGGCGATTGCAGGGATGGGGTATCGGGAACCCTATCAAAATATCGCGGAAGCTGCACAGGGTACGTTGGAAAATATGCAGTCCCTGGCTTTGAGTGCTGTGGTAGGCGTATTCTGCCTGATTATGCTGGGGTATGCGGTATTTAAAGTGTTTTTTTCCAACTTAAAACGGGGCGGTATCCTTCTGATTTTGATTGCAGTGGGAAGTTTGTATCTCTTTGGTGTTCCAAGAGGATATCTGGATGGCTTTACCGGTTGGTGCAAACAGGTGATAGGACTTTGTCTGACTACTTTTTTGCAGTCTGCCATTTTAATTGCGGGGCTGATGGTTTTGCGGGAAGAACTATTGCTTGGTTTAGGATTGATGCTTTCTGCTGGTGAGATTCCAAGAATTGCCGGACATTTTGGGATGGAAACCAATACAAGGGCTAATATTATGGGCAGTTTTTATGCAGCCCAGCATGCCATTACCTTTACAAGAACAGTTGGGCAGATGATTCGCCCATAAGGGAAAGGAGAAAATAATGCGGTTACAATTTCATCATGATACACAAGTAGAATCTCTGATTGTCCGCTGTCCGTTGGAGGATTATCAGGCACTTTACGCCTATCAGCGGAAGTATCCCAAAGCAGAGATTGATGCAATATTGGACGGTTGGGATGATCTGAATCGTTTGATTGCGGGAAAGTCGTTTCATCTGGAAGATAGGAACACAATCAATTTATTGCGGTTTTTGAATGGACAGGCCCGTTATCTGACAGAACGTGAGCAAAAGAAGTTTGAACGGCTTTTACCAACCGTCCATACGCTGGAGGAAGCGGTGGAAGGAATCTGCAATCTGGATTGCTTCCAGTTTTGTGCCGATGGGAGTTTGGAGAAAAGAAAAGCGTTTTCCTATCGGTACCAAAGCAATGGAAGCTTGCCGCCGATCGGACGGACAGCAGAGCATACTGTAAAAGCATTCTTTCGGAAAAAAGAGGAAGCCTGTTGGTTATTTTTTCCTATGACAGAAGAAAAAGAAACCCATATCAAAAAGCTGCTGGGCATATCTGACTGGGCGGGAGAGTGGGCAGAGCTGGTGAGCTTAGAACCGGCTCTCCTGGGTGCCTATCTGCCCAATGCTGGTCATAGCATAGAGACAATCAAGCAGCTGGCAGATATTTTGCAGCAGCCGGAATTGAAGCAAGTAAAGGTACAGGAGTGCTGTGCTGCGGCGCTTTTGGTGCAGCAGCCTCAAAATTTAAAAGAAGCCTGCCGGGTGTTGGAACGCAAGGATCAGTATACCTTGTCTCAAGAGCAGGTACCGGGTTGTGTACAGACGAAATTCGGATATTTAAATTTAAATGGTGAAGCACCGCTGCATCCTTTGGAAACAGAGCTGGTAACCAGTTGGATTTATGGCAGAGTGTGTGCCGAATATGATAGCGGACGTTTTCATGGCGATGATATGGTATTTTTGTGCTGGGGGGATCCAGCATTAATGCAGTTTGAAGATGAAATCAGAGAACAGATTGCCAAGGAAGTCCTGCCGGAAGAACGGGGCAGGGGACTGGCTCATTATTTGCACAATGAACTTTTAAAAGAAAAGGTGTATCAGATTTCACCGGATGTTGCCATAGAGAATGGGGCATTGTGGTCAAAGACAAAGGTTGAGAGTTTTGGTCCGCTGAGCATAGTTGAGCAGGAAGCGATAAAAGCGTATTTGCAGGGTCAGTTCTCTGATGGCTGGGGAGAAGGGGAAAGGTTGTTTGTTCATTTTTATGCTTCAGAAATGGACGAGGAAAATCTGCTTTATACCGAGGAAGAATTTGAACAGCGGTTAGAACAGCAGTTAGAACAGCAGGAAGTAGAACTCAGATTGTAAGGAGAGAGAAGATGTATATCTATCCAGAAAACTTGAAAGCCAGAGCAACACTCTGGTTTTGGAATTTAAATGATTTGGTGGTATTAGGGATTCTGCTTGCTTTTTCTTTGCTCTGTTTTTCAGCATTTCACTGGAGTGCGCCGTTAATTGTCAGTGTTTTATTTGCGATTCTGACCATTCGGATTCAGGATTACAGCATTTTAGACTTTATTGGCTCTGCTGTTTGTTTTTTTGCAGGGCAGCAGTGCTATCGATGGAGGGAATAAGATGCAGATGAAAGCCTATTGGGAGAGATGGGTGCAAAAGCAGCAGAGAAAAAGTGTAAAGGAACTGATTGGTATCACTGCGGTAACTGGCAGCGGTGTATACAGAAAAAATCCAGAAGAAGAGCTGGTGGTGTTTTTACTGGAACCGGATAATTTATCAGTACTTTCAAAGGCCAGTTTAAATCGAAAGGTATATGGACTGATGACGGTATTGAAAGGATTAACCGATTTAGAATTATGCTGTGTAAATTCCAAAGAAAACTTTACCGATAACAAACGATATCTGAAAAAGCGCATGGCAGAAGAAAAAAATCCGAAGGTGCAAAAGCTGCTGCAGCATGATTTAGAGTTTTTAGAACAAATGGAACAGCGAAATACAGGCGCACGGGAGTTTTTACTGCTGCTGCGGTTAAAAAAGGAAAATACCAGAGAACTGGCCAATGTATTAAGCCGTGTGGAAAAAGCCTTTCGTGAGCAGGATATTTTGGTAAAACGAGCTGCCAAAGAAGATATGAAACGAATCCTGTCGGTATATTTTGCACAGCAGATGGCTGGTACCTTTTTAGAAGATTATGATGGAGAACGGTGGGTGATACCTGATGAAGAAACGAAAACAACACAAGCAAACGATGGATCCATCGGCAGCCGATGACACAAAAACATTTTTAGATATGCTGCTGCCTTCCGCGATTCGGTTTTATCCGGATTATTTTATTTGCGGCAATACCTATCGGGCGGTTTGGGCAATCCGGGATTATCCTGCAACAACAGAAGAGCAGGCACTGTTAAAGCATCTCGGTGAAAAACAGGGTGTGAATGTGCATATCTACACCAGGGCCGTCAGTGCGCAGGAAGAGAAGAAGATTATTTCCAACGCAACCAATAAGAATCGTATGGTGCGGGCGAATACCAACAATTTGCAGGAAACCGTATTGGCAGAAAGCAATCTGGCCGATGTGGCAAAGTTAATCAGTGAAACCCATCGGAACAGAGAGCCGCTGCTTCATACTGCCGTCTATCTGGAGATGATGGGAGATAGCATGGAACGGCTGGAGGAGTTGGAGCTGGATGTGCAGACAGAGCTGATCCGCGGCAGGATGAATCTGGATAAGTTACTATTACAGCAAAAAGAAGGGTTTTTGAGTGTGTTTCCCTGCGGCAGGCAGGCTTTTGGGACACAATTTGAACGGGTGCTTCCCGCCTCTTCGGTAGCAAATCTTTATCCCTTTCACTATTCTGGAAAGTTGGATGGTGAGGGGTTTTATTTAGGAAGAGACAAATACGGCAGCGGCATTTTTGTAGATTTTGAAAAACGGGAGGAGGATAAAACCAATTCCAATGTATTAATTCTGGGGAACTCCGGGCAGGGGAAATCCTATTTGATGAAGCTGCTGTTATCTGTGTTGCGGGAAAGCGGCAAAGCCATCCTTTGTCTGGATCCCGAACACGAGTATCAGGAATTAACCGAAAATCTTGGCGGCTGCTTTATTGATCTGATGGCTGGCAAGTATTTTATGAATCCGTTGGAGGTAAAGATTTGGGATGAAAGCGGAAGCCCGGATGATTTGGAAGCGCCGGAAGCTTTTCGGCAACAGTCGCTGTTAAGCCAGCATATTGCATTTTTGAAAGACTTTTTCCGCACCGCCAGAGATTTTTCTGATGCGGAAATTGAAGTGCTGGAGATCATGCTCACCGGATTATATGACAGCTGGGGAATTGAGAATACAACAGCGTTTGACAAATTACAGCCGGGGGAATACCCGATTCTTTCTGATTTGTATCGGTATATGGAAGAACAATATCAGCAGTATGATGAACGGGAAAAACGGCTGTATACCGCAGAACAGCTGCAGCATCTGCTATTGGGGCTGTACTCGATGGCGCGGGGCGCAGAAGCAAAATTCTTTAATGGGCATACCAATATTACCGATGATGTGTTTTTGACCTTTGGGGTAAAAGGGCTGCTGCAGACATCAGGGAAACTGAAAGATGCCATGCTGTTTAATGTGCTGTCTTTTATGAGTAATGCACTGCTTACCAAAGGAAATACGGTAGCAAGTTTGGATGAATTTTATCTCTTTTTGAGTAATTTAACTACGGTAGAGTATGTACGCAACTTTATGAAGCGGGTGCGGAAGAAAAACTCCATGATGATTCTGGCCAGTCAGAACCTGGAGGATTACAATCTGGAAGGGATTCGGGAGTATACCAGACCGTTGTTCTCCATTCCCACCCATCAGTTTTTATTTTATCCGGGCAGCATTGATCCGGCTTTTTTATGGAGATGCTGCAGCTGGAGGAAAGTGAGTATCAATTAATCCGTTATCCGGAACGTGGTGTTTGTCTGTATAAATGCGGGAATGAGCGATATAACCTGAAGGTAATTGCATCAAAGTACCGGGAATCTTTATTCGGCAGTGCCGGAGGACGGTAGGAAGGAGAATACTGAATGAAGCCAGAATCTAATAATATTAGCTAGAATCTAATAATATTAGCTAGAATCCATATACAGAAAGAAGGCATTTCGATGGAAATATTATTAATTGGGAACGGTTTTGATTTGGAGCATGGTCTACCAACTACCTACAAGAATTTTCTGGATTTTTGCAAAAGAGTAGAAATAATTTATACATGGAATGATGCAAAAAACGCGTCAGGATATAAAGATACTCATCTTGATAAGTGGGAAATGGATGAGAGCATTAAAGATAGAATGTTTGAAGCTTTTAATAAACGTAAAAATAAAAAGGTTGAGCAAGCGAATGTAGCCACTAATTATGAGCGAGAAACACCAGATGAAATAATCAATGAATTGCATACGCTTATTAAGGATAATGCGTGGATAGAATATTTTTTCAAATGTTCTTCATTAGGAGAAAACTGGATTGATTTTGAGTCAGAGATATCAAGAGTGATTCAGGCACTTGATAATGCACGAAAGCAGGTATCTAATAATGATTTTAGGTGGAACAATGATACTGTTTTAGTTGCTATAGGGAATGCTTCAAAAGGTATACCGAAAGAACATTTCGAAAATATTGCTTCAATCAATAAATTTACTGATTACTTGAATACAGAATTAAATAGATTAATTCGAGCCTTAGAAATTTATCTTGCGGATTTTGTAGGTAAAATTTCCGTAAAAAAACGGAGTATAGATATAGGAAAACTGAATCCAGATTGTGTCTTGTCATTTAATTATTCGGATACTTATGAACGTATATATGACCAAAGTCAAAGAGTAAAGTATGCCTATATTCATGGAAAAGCAGATATGAACAAAAACGAGAGATCCAGCAATCTGGTTCTTGGTATTGATGAATATTTAAAAGACGATAGAAAAAATGAAGATGTCACGTTTTTAACATTCAAAAAATTCTATCAGCGAATTTACAAGGCTACTGATAATGTATATTTGGATTGGGTTGATGAAATCAAAGACGGTTATGATGACTATCAGAAACAACGGTCAGATGTTTGTCCGCAGCATATGTTGTATATCTTTGGTCATTCCTTAGATGTTACCGATAGAGATGTGTTAAAGTTGCTTATTTGTAACGATAATGTGCAAACAAAAATCTATTACTATCGTGAAGATGAGGATGACAAAAAGGTGCTGGGGAAATTAATACAAAATTTAATGTTGATTATGGGACAGGATGAACTAATTCGGCGGACTGGTGGAGCACATAAGACCATTGAGTTTATACCGCAGACCATATCCAAGCAGGAAGCGTAAAACAAAATAAGAATCAGATGCAAAAAGCGGGACGAGTAAAATCGTTCCGCTTTTTGCATTGAAAGGAGAATGAAAATGACCAAAAAACAAGGTGGTATGCTGGCAGCGCTCTTTGTGCTGGCATTTTTGCTGGGCTTTTTGGGATGCCAGTGGTATAGCAGTCAGGATGCACCACAACGGGAGCTGGCCTTTGAAACGAAAGAGCTGCAGCCAATGGAGGCCTCCTGGAAAGAAGAAAATGGGCAGCTGGTGTACACAAAGGAATATTTGTTGGATATGAATGAAGATCCAGATCAGATTCCAAGAGAAGCATTTCGGGAAGACGGGATCCGCTGGAAATTTCTAAAACAGGAGGAGGAAGCCCAGAAGAAAGTCAGCAAAAAAGAATATGAGCATCCTGTGACCTTTGAGAGCAAGTCAAACCGGATGGAGGTCTTGCTTGGTATGTTGGATGACAAAAAGGAGGTGACCACCGAAGATGGGTATACGGGTATGGTGTATCTGGATACCAATAGCATTCAGGCAACTGCCCAGGGCTATGGCAGCAAGCAGGTGATGAAGACCAAAGTACGACAGTTTCCCAACCTGGATGGTGCAGATTTATCCTGGATTCCCAAAAGTATCACAGAAGATGGTGTGACCTACCGGTTGAAAGGTGTGGATTGGCAAACTTCCAATGTTGCTCTGATGGATGGGTATGAAATGCCCAATCGTTACACTGCGGTTGTGACTTATGAAGGCAGTGTGATCCAAAAATATGCCAAAGGATACACCGTAACAGCGGTTTATCGCGGATGGGTAGAAAAGACGGAGGTGGAAGGGATGAAATACCGATTTCATTTTATAGGGGAACGGGAACCCTTCTGGACAACACTGCCAGCCAAGCAGATTGGCAGCATAGCAGCGATCCTGTTCCTTTTGGGTGCGGGAGTCTATGGCGTACAACGGATTCGTAAAAACAGAGAAGAAACAAAAACAGTAGAGGAGCGATGGGGAGCATGATGAAACAGAAAAAATGTGCAGTTGGGGTGTTGCTGGCATGGTTGTTGTGTACCGCACAGCCAGTGTTTGCCTCTGATTTGACCTATACTTTTTCCGGTATTCCAGAAGAGTTGGGGATTCCCACTTCAACCGAGGAAAAAGTTTTAGAAACGGAAGCCACGCAGAATCATAACCGCGGGAAAACGGCAGCGTATATCCCTCCGGCTTTTGGCAGCAGGACTTCGTATACCTTAGATGCCGGAGAACGGCTAACCCCAAATCTGTTGACGGAGCGGGACTATAAAGATACGACAGGAATCACACAAACCGGGAACGGGATTGTAGAAAGCTTGCTGCCAGCCCCGGACATTACGGATCATTATGCCTGGAAGTCAGAAAGCTGGATCACTGCTGTAACCGATGCGCTTTACTATACAGCTGGCCATATTGGCCGTTTAGAAATTCCAAAGCTGGATTTATCGGTGCGGATTTATGAGGGAGAAAGTGCCGCCAACATGAAGAAAGGCATCGCCCATATGCGGGATAGCAGTGTGTGGGATGGGAATGTGGCATTATGTGGTCATAATCGCGGGAACAGTAATTATTTCGGCAAACTTCACACATTACGTTATGGAGATAAAATTATTTATACCACAAAGTTGGGTATTCGTACCTATCAGGTCGTATCGGTGGATAAGATATTAGAAACCGATACCAGCGTTTTAAATGGTACCGAGCAAAATCAATTGACGTTAGTGACCTGTGTGAGAAATGAAAGTGCATATCGATATTGTGTTACCGCAGTAGAAGTGCATGAAAAAGGGTGAAAAAGCAAATGGTTTTACCAGGCAACCGATCGTTTCTATCGCAGTTCGCAGCTTCCAAACAATAAAAATGGCAGAAAACCGGCTATTGTTACTCTGTTGCGGAACATTATAGTTGCTTTGCTCTGCGTATGTGGTATAGTGTATGGTGAAAAAACAACGAGAGGAGCGAGGCAATATGAAACAGAATGGAAAACAGTTTGTTGCAGGCTTTTTATGTGGGGCTATTATATTTGGAGCAACAGGTGCTTATGCGGCAGGTATTTTGGCAACGCCCAGTGTGCAGCGTGTGTTTGTAGATGGAAAGGAGGTGGACGTCAAAGGGTACAATATTGCGGATAACAATTACTTCAAATTACGGGATATGGGAAAGATGCTGGATGTAGCTGTGAATTTTGATACAACAGATAACAGCATTCAAATTCAGTCCAATCAGCCCTATGGCTGGCAGGAAGAAGCAAAAGAAAGCAGTCCGCCCAATGATACTGTAGCGGATGTAACGGTGCAGAAAGGAAGCGACGGCAGACCGCTGCCATATAACGTAGCCGTTGGAGAGCGTATTTATGGTACCGGAAATATTACGAAATCCGAAAATCCTTATGCTGCCAGTGAGTACGATGGTTATATGGAAATAAAAGATTACCTGAAAGGGACACCGTTTCCGGTCGAACCCTTACAGCCAATCAATCCAAACTGGGATGAAAGTTACGATAGCATCAAGATGCCGAATCCAGTCCCGTGTTATACCCATACACTTGCTGGACAAACCAGTGTGTTTTTGGGCATGGAAATCGTTGATAAATCAGATACCTATACCATGTATGTATTTAACGCCAGAGAAACACAGCGAATCATTGACGAACTCTACAGCACCTTTTTGGAGCATCCAGAGTGTTATACCAACGGAAAACTGAATTGCACCGTAGCGGTTGGATTAACGGCATCCGGATTTGAGGGCAATTTCTTTTATCCATACCGGGATTCTTGTGTGGAACAGACCGTTCACGATAAGAATGTTGATTATTTGGTGTATGCGGTAGATACTTATGTCAATGGAGTATTTCAGGGTACCAAATATATCTGTCAGGAAAATTGTACACCAACCCATCCAGATGTTATCAGTTCCGATAGCGCAATTATGAAAGACAGACAAACCAAATAAGAAAGGATGGAATAACATGGGAGCTGTTTATTCCAATAAGCAGCTTCTTTTTTATTAAAAAATTGAATCAGGAGGGTAAATTATGTATCTTACAAACAAAACGATACAACGCACGACCAGTCTTATTTTACTGGTCGTTTTTTTATGCGTTACTTTCTTAACTGGCACTGCACCAGCCTTTGCTGCATCCAGCCCAGAAGAAGCGCTGCGGGAAAACAATATTTATATTATCGGCGATAAAGCAACCCCAATCAAATGTATGCTATACAATGGAAAAGCCAAGAACGGCTACTTTGCCTATTTCCAAGGAAAAAACCGCAATGGGGTAACCACAAATTATCCCTGCTATTGCGTCATTCCTGACCAACTGGGGGTCAACAATTTAGGGGATCGGGAAGCCAATTTAACGCAGACTGTGCAGAGTCCTCGTATTTATGGAGCTATTATGAATGGGTATCCTTACAATACACCGGAATCGTTGGGGTTAGAAACGAACAAAGAAGCCTATTACGCCACCCGAAATGTGGTTTGGACACTGGCAGGCAGTTGGGATTATTCCTTATGGAAAAGTGACGGTACCGCACAGGGGAACCGGGTAAAAGCAGCCATGGATAAAATCTATCAGGCCAGTGCCAACTGGCAGAGCATTCCGGTAGAACTGGAATGTAAGCTGACTGCATCCAGCAACCCAACGGAGTAGGATGGTTATGTAGAGCAGACGTACACTATCACCGCCAATTATGATGCAACCCACAGTGTAACCGTGAGTCTGAAGAATGCTCCGACTTCTGCAAAAATCACAGATAAGAATAACCAGCCAAAGAGCAGCTTTGCCGTTGGCGATGATTTTAAGGTTCGTGTTCCAGTAGCGGATGCAGCAAACACAAACTTTGATGTACAGCTGTATGTGCAGGCAGAAGATAACGCTGTGTACTATGCGAAAACAGTCCAGACCGACTGTCAGGATTATTATGCCACTTACGACCCAATTAACACTTCTGTCAGCAATGCAACCTTTACTTATGGTGCAACCAAGCCAGAAGAACCGACAGAGCCGGAGAAACCTGTCGTAGAAGATGGCAAAGTCATTGTTTACAAGAAAGATAACAACGACAAACCATTAGCTGGTGCGGTATTCAAAGTATTAAAAGATGGTGCGGAAATCGGAAGCTATGGTACCGATTCCAGCGGGAAATTTTCATTTCCGGTAGATGCTAACACCTTTATTAAAACAGAAGTAAAAGATCCGCATGACGGAAGTCTGATTGTAAAATATGAACCTTTGGAAAATGGGGCACCCTTTAATACTTACAGCATTATCGAAATAGAAGCACCGTATGGATATCTGCTGAGTAAGGATCATAATCAGACCATTACCACCATTGCCGATGGAGAAGGTGGTTTGCAGCAGGATAGCTATGAGGTGACTTTCGTGAATGAACCGTATGGTGGATTGCTAATCGAAAAAACCGACAAAGATACCAACAAACATTTAGAAGGTGCGGTGTTCCGCGTGACCTATTTGCCGGGTGCCAATGACACTTATCGTTTTACGACCGATGTAACTACCGATGGCACAGGGATGGCGAGCCTCACCGAATTGAAACCGGGCAGTTATAGTGTGCAGGAAATCAAAGCACCAGAGCATTATATACTGGATAGTAAAAAAGAAACCATCACGGTGAGCGCCAACAAAACGGTGACCTATCATGGCACCAACAGCCATAAACCGGGTATCAGCATTTATAAATACGACCCAAACAATGATATGCCATTAGCTGGTGCAACTTTCAAAATTGAAGGTATTGACAATCATTTTTCCGGCGAATATCAGACCGACGAGCGCGGCAAGATTACCGTGGAAGAGTTGCCAGCGGGTAGCTATCAAGTAACCGAAACGGCAGCACCGGCAGGATATGTGATAAGCGGAGAAAATCCGCAGACAGTAGAATTATCGCCTGGTCAGATGTCTGTACAGCTGGTATTTGAAAACTTGAAGAAAGCAGAGTTGGAACTCTCCAAGCTGGACAAAGACAGTCAGAAACCAGTGGCAGGGACCACTTTTAACATCCGTGGCATTGATAATAGTTACAATCAGGATTTTGTGACCGACAAAGACGGCAAGATTGTGCTGGACAATTTCGTACCAGGAAGTTATCAGATTACCGAAACGATCGCAGCACCGGGTTACGAATTAGATAAAAACAATGCAAAATCGGTGGAGCTAAAGGCAGGAGAAAAAATACAGCTTGTTTTCTATAATCAGAAATTAGCAATTTTAGAAATTACCAAAGTGGATAAAGTAAGCCAGAAACCATTGGCCGGTGTCACCTATACCATCGCAGAAAAAGGCGGTAAGGTGATTGGCGATTACACCACGGACAATGATGGGAAAATTGTGTTAGATACCTTACTGGAAGGTTGGTACACCATCATGGAAAAAGCAGTACCGGATGGTGTCATGTTAGACACCACGCCAAAAGATGTTTATGTGAAGAAAGGCGAAACCCTTTCCGTTACCTATGAAAACAGCAGAAAACCAGACCTGACCATTGAAAAGCTGGACAGTATTACAAAAGATGCGTTAAGCGGAGCCAAGTTCCAGGTATGGTATGCCGAAAACGGCTCTACCGTTGGGAATCTACAGGAGTTAGGTACCTTTACCAGCGGAGAAGATGGACAGATTCAACTAGAAAAATTAGAACCGGGTTGGTATCGAATTCAGGAAGTATCTGCACCATCCGGTTATGAACTGGCCCGTCCAGACAGCAAAGATGTATTTCTGAAAGCCGATGAAGACCAGACCATCACCTTTGAGAATGTGCCAAAGAGTGCCATCGTAATTAAAAAAGTGGATGCGGACACGGGAAAACCACTGGAAGGTGCTTACTTCCGCTTAAGCTATTTAGGCGGTACCAGCGGCACGGGCGGTACCGTGATTGGCGAGTATCGCACCAGCAGCAATGGGACAATCGTAGTGACTGGATTGAAAGCAGGTACGTATGTGGTGGAAGAAATTTCAGCCCCGGATGGATATGTCATTCATGATAGTGCGAAAACTGTATATCTATCCGGCAAAGATCAGGATGTGATTACGGTTACCTTTGGTAATGATAAGATGGGTAGTCTGCTCATTGTGAAGAAAGATGCGGTAACCGGAGAGCCAATCTCTGATGTTGAATTTCTGGTGACAGATAGTGATGGCAGTGTTATTGGCAACTCCAACGGAAACTATGTAACCGACAGTGCTGGAACCATTCGGATTGATAATTTAGAACCGGGCATGACGGTGATCGTCAAAGAAACAAGAGCCAAAGATAGTTATGTGCTGGACAATACGCCACAGAGCATTAAAATCAAAGCCAATGAAACCATGACCTTAGAGTTCCGCAATCAGCCAAAAGGTGGGCTGGTGATTGTGAAAAAAGATGCGGTAACCGGAAAACCATTACAGGGTGTTGAGTTCAAAGTCATTACTTCCGATGGTACTTTTGTACCGGACGGGGAAGGTGCTATTTCCAGTAATGGAATATACACCACTGATGAAAATGGGCAGATTGTGCTTATGAATTTGCCACCGGATACCTATGTGGTAACCGAAACCAAAACCATTGAAGGTTATGTATTGGATTCCACACCACAGACCGTAAAAGTAAATACCCATGACACGCAGACACTGACTTTTGTCAACTATCCAACCGGTGGGTTGACGATTATCAAAACCGATGAAGAAACAGGCAAGCGAATCGAAGGCGTGAAATTTGAAGTGCAGAAGATGAATGGAGAAGTCATCGGGCAGTATGTTACAGACCGAAACGGCTTGATTCAACTGCCGGATGTAGAAAAAGGCTGGTACACGGTAACCGAGTTAAAAGCAGCCAAAGGGTATCTGTTGGATAGCACGCCACAGAAAATTGAAGTGAAAGATGGGGAAACCGCTACCCTGGAATTAACCAACAAGAAAGCGGCTTCTATTTTGATTCATAAAGTAGATGCGGCAACCGGAGAAGGAATCTATGGCACAACCTTCTTACTGTATGACAAAAACAAAAATCCAATCGGTGAATATACTTCTGATCAGGAGGGTTATGTATATATTGGTGAGGACTTGGAAGATGGTAAATACTATCTGCGAGAATTAAAACCAGCCGATGGTTATCTTGTCGATGACACGCTGAAAACCATTTATGTGCGTTATGGATCTACCTCAGAAATTGAATGGAAAAACACGGCAATCAAAGGACAGATTCAGATTATTAAGAAATCTGCGGCAGATAACAGCCAAAATGGGTTGCCCAAAGGTACCTTGTTAAGCGGTGCTGTGTTTGAGATCCGTGCCTATAAGAGCGGGAATGTGGTGGATACCATCAAAACAGACAGCAGCGGCAGAGCGGTATCCAAAGCATTGCCATTGGGCCGTTATGTTGTAAAGGAAGTAAAAGCGCCAGCCTACTATGGCATCAATCCCAATGAGATTGACTGTACCATTGAGTTCAATAACCAGATTCTGCGCTATGAAGTGTTGGATGAACCGCTGGAAACGGAAGTAGCCATTACAAAACGGGGATATTATCAGGTTATGGCAGGTGGTGAAATTACCTATACCTTCTCAGATATTGCCAACCATTCTACCGTGGCATTGGAAAGTTTCTACTGGAAAGATGTTCTGCCAAAGGATGTGCGGATTCAGAAAATTGTGACCGGCACCTATAACAAAAAGCAAACCTATAAGATTGTGTATCGCACCAATTTGAGCAGCAGCTATAAAACCATTGCAGATAATCTGAGTACCACACGCAATCGTGTTTATGATGTATCTCCGCTGGCTCTTGGGTTGGCGCAGAATGAATATGTAACCGAGGTGATGTTTGTGTTTGGCACCGTGCAGCCTGGATTTGCACAGGTGGAAGAACCGCAGATGACCGTCCGGGTGAACAATCGGATCTCAAGTCCAGTTGGTGTAGTCAATCAGGCAGAAGTCGGCGGGTTGTATCAAGGAGAATGGATACAGGGTGTCGACCGCTGGGTAACCAAAGTCTATCAGCCGCTGCCGGTAACATTACCGAGAACCGGGTATTAATCCGTGATAAAAGCAGACTTACGGGAATTACCCTTCGGTGTGGAGATTGAATTTACCGGAATGACCAGAGAACGGGCTGCGCAAATTTGTGCAGCCTGTTTTGAAAGTGAAGTAGAACAATCTGGAGGAAATTATAGTGTGAAAGATGAACAGAACCGAGCCTGGAAATTTGTTTTTGACGGCAGTATTCGCGGAAGCAGACCGGGTAGGGACTATAAAGTAGAACTGGTGACGCCGATTTGTCATTATGAAGACATTCCGCTCATACAGGGGCTGGTGCGAAGACTGAGAACGGATGGTAAGATGAAAGTGAATGACTCCTGTGGGATTCATATCCATGTGGATGGTTCCCGCTTCGATGCCCGTACCTTACGCAATTTGGTAAATCTGGTGGCCAATAAGGAAGATATGATTTACCGGGCGCTAACGGTTGCAGATGGCAGGGCGTACTCCTATTGTCAAAAAACAGATCCACATTTTTTAGCAGAACTGAATCAGAAAAAGCCAAAAACCCTGACCGAATTGAAAAAAATCTGGTATCAGGATGACTGGGAGAGACACGGACATTATCATAACAGCAGATATCGCTGTTTGAATCTGCACAGTTTTTTTGAAAAAGGAACGGTAGAGTTTCGTGTGTTTAACAGTACGACACATGCCGGGGAATTAAAAACTGCGATTCAGTTTGTATTGGCAATCACAGCGCAGGCGCTCAGCCAGAAAAGTACACAGCTGAAACCGACACAAAGTGATAATGAAAAATACACCTTCCGCACATGGCTTTTACGTCTCGGAATGATTGGTGAAGAATTTGCCACTGCGAGAAAATTTTTGCTGAGAAATCTGGAAGGCAATGGCGCCTGGAGAAGGCCGGAGCAGGCCATTGCCCAGCGGGAGCGGCTGCGGGAGGCGGCGTTACAGGAAAGGAGCACGGCAGCAACAGAATCGGAAGAAGCGGAAACAGAAGAAATGGAACCGCTTATGTTACAGTGAGGAGGCAGCTATGAAACAGTGGAAATATTATATTGCATATGGAAGTAATTTAAATCTCATGCAGATGGCGAAACGATGTCCCGATGCAAAGACGGTGGGAACCGGTTTGTTAGAAGATTATGAACTGCAGTTTCGCGGCAGAAAGGATAACGCTTTTGCGACAATTGAGCAAAAAGCAGGAAAGCAGGTACCAGTTTTGCTTTGGCAGATTAGCGATAGGGATGAAAAACGGTTAGATCAATATGAAGGGTATCCTTTATTTTACGGCAAACAGATGGTAGAAGTCGAGATCGATAAAACAATATATCATGCAATGGTGTATGAAATGCAGCCGGGGATGACCTGTCAGATGCCGTCAGAACGGTATTTCAATACGATACTGGAAGGCTATATGACGTTGGAGTTGCCAGTAGCTGTATTACAAGAAGCACTGCGCTTGAGCGAAGAACAAATAGAGATGCAAAAAGCCGATCAGATAGAACAGCAGCTGTAGGAAAGGATGATGCAGCATGGCAGGTGTAGAAGAAAATCGAAAGCATCCAGCAGGCATCCTGTTTTTGATGGGCATGCTCTTATTGCTTGCAGCACTGACAATCAGTATTTCCGTTGGGTATGCGGCGGTATCCCATAATCAGGCTGTGGTGGAACTAGTTTTTTCAGAAGACTCCATTCCAGAAACCATACCAAAAGGATACCGGGTGCAGTTGGTGTGGATGCAGGAAGAACTAAAACGGTTGGCCGATTACCATGAAGCCGTGGAAGAAGAGAACAAGCCTGATTTGAAACAAATGCAGGCTATTTTTTATGCTCTGTTTTTCGGCGAAACGTCAAGCGTTGTGTCAATAGAAAGCTATTATGCATGTTTTCAAAAGGAAGCCATGGCAGAAACCAGCTTGGATGTGGTGTATCAAAATCTGGAAGCTGTACTGGGACGGGAAATTACCGAAGCAGAGATTGCCAATGCTGCGGAGATTTATTATTTTTTGCAGTATGGAGTTTCAGCACCGTCTTATGGAAGTGGGTTTGATGATTGGCTGAACCAATTACCCTCTGGAGAGTTTGTGTTTTCTGGCGGCAGTGTATGTTCACCGATTATAAAAGACTGGCGGCAGGTGGTATCCTCTGAATTTGGAATGCGCCGTGATCCCATCAGCGGAAAACCGAAAGGACATAGCGGGATTGACTTGGCGATTCCAACCGGAACGAAAGTTCATTGTGTGTTGGATGGCAGCGTGCAAGCTGTACGCTATAGTACCAGCGGGTATGGTTATCATGTGATCATCGAGCATGGCAATGGGATGGTGACCTTATATGCACACTGTTCAAAACTGTTGGTGCGGCAAGGACAAGAGATAAAACAGGGAACTGTGATTGCGCTGTCTGGAAATACTGGAAAAAGTACTGGACCACATCTGCATTTTGAAGTGCGGGTGAATGGGGAATCACAGAATCCAAGAAAATATTTGCCGTAAATAGATATGCGGTGAAGGGAGATGGATTAGAATGCCAAATCATATTGCCAATCTGATTACCTTACATGGAGACGAAAAACGAATTGCCGAAGTGCGGGAACAATTGAGATACCAGGAAGATGGGTTGGGCAGTCTTGATTTTAATAAGCTGATTCCTATGCCAAAGAGTCTGGAAATAGAAGAAGGCAGCAATACAACAAATGCAATTCGGTTATATGTAACAGCAGTGGATCCCAATATAACATGGTTAAATCCAAACCATAAGATGGCTGAGAAAGATTTTTTAGAATTACAAAAGGCATTGGATGGAAAACAGCCATTTCCATCATACGATGCGCTTTTAGCCCGTATTTCCGAAGAACAGATACCATCTCTTTTAGAATTGGGAAAACAGGCAGTGGAGAATCAACAGCAGTATGGCGCTGCAACCTGGTATCATTGGTCTATCCAAAATTGGGGGACGAAATGGAACAGTTACGGTGGTTGTGGAAACAGAGTTTGTGAGAAAAACCAATTTTTATTTTTTACAGCCTGGAGTGAACCGGAGCCGGTGATACAAAAACTATCAGAACAATATCCGGAAATTGAATTCCATCATCAATGGGCCGATGAAGATTATGGTTATAATTTAGGTGAGGAGACGTACCGGGCTGGTGTTGTGCTTGATGAAACCTGGATAGAGGAAGGAACTGCCGCCGCCAGAGAATTTGCAGCATGGCTTTTTGGTGATGAAGATACGGAATTGTCTCAGGTATTGGATGAAGATATGGATGGTATGCAGCAATTCTCGTAAAGAACAGAAGAAAGAGGGGGTTGTATGAAGCGAGAAACCCAAATAGAAGTGCTAATGGTGGAACCGGGAAAACGACCATATAGGACAACGATAGAAAATACGCTGGAAGCTATGCAGCAGAAAGTTGGCGGCTTGATTGAGTGTGTTGTATTAGATGAAGAAGCAATTTTAGTTTGTAATGATGAAGGAAAATTAATTGGGATGGAAGGCAACCGCAGATTGGGCAGCGACATTATCGCCGGCCCGTTTTTTATTGCAGGCGATGATGGGGAAGCATTTCAATCACTGCCAAAAGAAAAATTGGAACAATATGAAAAACAGTTTGAAACCCCAGAAACCTTTACTGCTGAAGAAGTACAAGCTACCTGCAGGATGCATTTTTTTTCGTTTGATTCATATTGAGAAAAAGGAGAATGTCATGATGAAAAATATTATCTTAACAATGGAACAGGAAGAACTGGAAGCGTTGCGTTTTTATCTGGAGAGAGGGGGCAGAACATTACAGGCAGAATTGGAAAAAAGTCTGAAAGAATTGTATGAAAAGGAAGTACCGGAACAGGCCAGAGAGTATATCGAGTTTAAGAAACAAAGTAAAGTGCAGGCGAAAAGGCAAACTGGAAAAGAACGAAAGAATAAAAAGTCTGTTGTAAAAGAAGGCGTGTCGGAACTGGACGCAACGGGACAAAATAAAAACCTGTAAGAGGTGGGAAAAGCAGATGGAGTTAAAAGCGGTATTTGAATGTAAGCCAGCACAATTTCGGTGTCGGAATATCAAAATTGAAAAGGTGGTTCATATATCGAGTGAGGACTATGAAGCATTTTTTCAAAGGCCGATGATGGAGCAAAATTTTATTTCTGAGAATATAGAACAAATGCATTTGGGTACAGATGGGGCATACCACTGCATTCTGGTGATGGGACAGGGTCATAGGGATGGTATACTAGTGGAATCGGAAGGTTTTGCTTATGCCAGATATGCTGCTTATGTGCCAGATGCCAGAGCATTGGCTTATCCTACGTTAGAGAGATTCAATCAGCAACTTATAGATTTGGTAAACTAAATTATAGAGGACGGGCTGGAGAATGAAAAAGAAGGGGTTAGTCGGATTCACTTATGTGAGGCAGTAAAAAAACAGGGAATTGTTTATGGTGACAATCCATTTTTTCGGGCTTTAGTACGTGAGATGCTTTGGGAACGGGACGAAATTGACTCCATGATGGTGTTAGATGAGGTTGTATCTCTGGGATACCGAGAGGAAGTATTGGAGAAAAAAAGGCAGAATTGTCATGCATTCAGGGGTCAGGAATGAAGGTCGAAAAGAGTGCAGGTTAAAGGGTTTATGCTGCTTTGGGCAGCATAAACCAGCTTGACCCCGGCGGGCAAAGCCCTCCGGCTGATTCCGTTTTGGATACAAAGGAACCGATTTTACAATATGTTGTTATCTGTATGTATGAGAATTCCCGAAGGAAACAGAAAAAAGAGCAAAAAGTTTGAATACAATAGAAAACTGTGGATAAGGATGTAGATAACTTTGTGGATAAGAGAAATAATTTGTTGATAACCCAAAGGAGGTTGTGTATAAATGGAACGGGTGCGAAAAGGCGTTTATCTGGAGAAAGCCTTGATTGAAGAATGTGATAAAATGTTGGAGGCTGCGGATGTCCGTTCCAGAAATGAATTTATCTCCAAAGCATTAAAATTTTATCTTGGTTATTTGAAAACCAATCAAGCAGAAGATTACCAATTACAGTCTGTGTCTTCTATGATTTCCGGAACCATTCAGGATACTGAAAATCGTTTGGCCCGAATGGATTTTAAGTTAGCTGTAGAGATTGCAAAGCTCAGTCATATTATGGCGTCGGTGTATGAAGTGGATGCGGAAACTCTAAAGAAGCTGCATCAAAAATGTGTGGAAGAAGTAAAGCGGATCAACGGTGCAATTTGGTTTGAAGATGTTTATCGCTATCAGAAAAGAAAATGATATTTTTTGTGAAAAAATATTGCATAAAAAATTAAATGCGGGTATAATATATATTATACTAAAAGGAGGAATGCCATTATGATTATGGAGGTCACGGTAAGTAACTGTTATATCTTTTCTAACCAAGTTACATTTTCATTAGTAGCTGACATGCGAACCAAAAAATTAGCATCAAATGTTTATTCTGAGAATAACTTTAATATTTTAAAAGTAGCAGGAGTCTATGGACCTAATAATGTAGGAAAGACTTGCTTATTAAAATGTATCAAGAATATCCGTAATATATTATTACATGAGCCGATTGACATTAAGAAAAATTTTTTTACCCGTAGTGCCATAAGTCAATTAGCAATTAAATTTTTAGAACAAAACAAAGAATATAATTATCAAGTTAAGTATGATACAGAACGAAGAGAGTATGCTTATGAATGTTTTTCTAAAATTGAAAAAGACAATTATGGTAATGAAAGCATAAAGCAATATTTTTTACGCGATGGTATCAAAGGGGTTTATGAATGCGATTTAAATCCGGAGATAACCAAAATGTTGCCTTTAATATCTAAAAGCGATATTCTCATTTATCTTTTGGATTCAAATTCATTTAAAGAAGTTGACGAGATGAAGAGAATATTACAATCGTTTGCTTCAAAGATAGATATTGTGGATATGAACAATATTCCAATAGAGAAAACATTAAGTATTATGAAAAATAAGGACGATATCCAAGAACGAGTTGTAGATTTTATAAAAAATGCAGATGTGAATTTAGAAGATTACAGGTATCTTAATGATGATGAAATAAGTATTAAGGTATCCTCCAAAGAGACTGATGGAGAACCGAATGAAAAAGTACTGGATAAGAAAATAGAAGAAAGAATCAGATTAACATCAATATACAATGGGCATCCAGTACCAAGTTTATTATTTGATTCAACAGGAACTAAAAAAATAGCAGCTTTGGCAAGTTATATTGTAGCGGCAATTGAACAAGGAAGGATATTAATTATTGATGAACTAGATAGTAGTTTACATTTTAAATTAACACGAGCAATAGTTGCTATGTTTAATAATGAATTGAATACAAATGCACAGATGGTTTTTACGGTACATGATATTAGTTTAATGGACTGCAAAAAGTTGTTTAGAAAGGAGCAGATTTGGTTTTTAAATAAAGATAAGGAAAATACTTATTTGTATTCGTTAGCAGATTTTACGGCAAATGATGGTGTACGAGATACCAGTGATATATTTGAGAAATATCGTAAAGGAGTTTTAGGTGCTATTCCAGAGCCAGAGTTGATTAATACATTATTAAGTATTAAGGGGAACAAAAAGGAGATGATGTAATTGTCTACTAGAATACCTCCGTTTCTTAATAAACCAGTAAAACATAAAGTTTGTATTATATGTGAGGGTTATGAAGAATATGAGTATCTTATGAAATTGAAAGATTTAGATGTTTGGAGTAGCATATATGATGTAATTTTGTTCAATGCTGAAGGAAACGGAAATATACCAGCAATATACCAAGATAAATATCAAAATGGTTCATATGAAATAGTAGTTGTATTTTGTGATACGGATGGAAACCCTTATGAACAATATGAAACGATAAAAGATAAGATTAACAAGTTTCATGGAGATAACGATATCGCTGCAAAAGTAATTTTCTTCGGAAATCCTTGTACAATGCAGATTATAGTTCTACATTGGGGAGAAATAATATTAACGTCTCACAAAAAAAGTGTAAATGCAAAAATAATCGAAAAACATACTGGTATAAAGCGGTATGAGGCGAAAGAAGATCAAAGACACAAACTCTTTGATACAATCACAGTAAAAAATTATGAGACGATGAGAGAACGGCTTAAGAAATTACCTAGTACTGACAATAAGTGTGGAAGTAGCAATTTAGATGGGTTGCTTTCTAAGTTAGAATCTGATGATGTTAACTGGATTGATTTATTAAATGATGAGTTGGAAAGTTAAATAATAAAGGTATAGTATTATAGTTATCTATATGAAGAGTTATATAACATAATGAAAAAATATTAACAGAATAGAGTAAAGATAACATTTCTAAGAGTATTTCAGTGACCACTGGGATACTCTTTTTCTTTTACCAATAAAGAGGTGATAAAATCGCAAAACTAATTTTTACTTCACAGTACATGAAAGGGAAACTGCCGGAACATTTGAAACACTACGTGAAGTATATTGCCACCAGAGAAGGTGTGGATAAGATTGACGACAGTCAGAAACTGCTTCCGGCAACAAAACGGCAAAAACAGTTTATTGAACAGATGCTGAAAGATTTCCCAGATGGCAAAAAACTATTGGAATACGAAGACTATTTGTCTCATCCAGATCGAGGCCGTGCTTCTCAACTGATTGCACAAACCGTGGAAATCTACGCTGCACTGTCTGAAAAGCGGGAAAACTATGTAGATTACATTGGTACCAGGCCTGGTGCAGAGCGGCAGGGCAGTCATGGATTGTTTACCGATCAGGGGAAACCTGTGGTGTTGGAGGATGTGCAGAAAGAAGCTGCAGAGCATAAAGGAGTGATCTGGACTCATGTAGTGAGTTTAAGGCGGGAAGATGCAGTACGACTGGGGTACGACAACGGAAAAGCTTGGCGGGCATTGCTGCGTTCTAAACGGGCCATGTTTTGTCGGGAAATGAAAATAGACAGCAAAAACCTAAACTGGTATGCAGCGTTTCACAATGCCTCTCATCATCCTCATGTGCATATTATGGTGTATTCTAAGGAGCCGTCAGAAGGATATCTCTCTAAAAAAGCAATTCAAAATATGCGCTCTGAATTAGCGCATGATATATTCCGGCAGGAGTTTTTACAAATTTATGAAGAACAGGCAGAGAGTCGGGAAGCCTTGCTGAAAAGAACAGAGCAGGTATTGTTTCAGTTAGAACAGCAGAAATGTTCTTCTCTGCCAGATGGTTTTGGAGAGCAGCTGCTGGAGCTATCCGGACGGCTTCAACACAGTAAGGGTAAAAAAGTGTATGGCTATTTGAAAGCAGATGTAAAGCAGCTGGTAAACAATTTGGTAGATCAGCTTGCAGAAACCGATGAAATCAAAGAAGCCTACCAAGTATGGTCCGAGTGGCAGCGGGCTGCTGGTGAAGTATATGGTCTGGGAAATCCTTCAGAACGAAAATTATCCGAAGAAAAGAAACTGAAGGTGATTAAAAATATGGTGATCCGTTCTGCATTGAATCTTATGCCGCAGACATTGGATCGGCAACTGGAAACGGCTTCTCTTGTAACCCCAGAGGATGATAGTGTGATGGTCCAATTGGCAGGAGCTGCTGCAGAAAAATCTGCCTGGACAGCCTATCAAAAAGGATACCAGTTTTTTTATGGCAATGGTGTAGAGTCGGATGAAAGAATGGCAGAGCGCTATTTATTAGAAGCTGCAGCTGGAGGCAATAAACGGGCAGAAATTTTGCTGGGGCGTATTTATGGAAATAAAGATAGTGACTTGTTTGCGCCAGAAAAGGCGCTGCAGTATTTTCTGCCGCAGGCACAGTCAGGCAATCAGTTTGCCCAGTATTATCTGGGAAAGTTTTTCTGGCAGGAACGAGAAACGGCAGATTATCAAGAACAGGCAATTATATGGCTGCAAAAGGCAGCGGAACAAGGACATCTTTGGGCCCGTATATTGCTGGGACGTATTCACAGCAACCGGGAGGAAGAATCTCTGTATGATTATGACAAAGCGATGACTTATTTATTGCCAGCAGCGGAGCAGGGAAACAGCTTTGCCCAATATTATCTGGGCAGACTGTTCTGGCAGGAACAGGAGCAAGGGGAAAATAAAAAATTAGCGTTAGAATGGCTGGAGCGATCCGCAGCGCAAAGAAATATCTGGGCCAGATTATTTTTGGACCGTATTCTGGGCTATTCCACTGGAACTAAGGAAGAATATCAGCATGCGATAGCAGCGTTATTGCCCCAAGCCCAGCAAAAGCAAGCCAATGGGTATGTACAATATCTGTTAGGAAAACTTTATTGGCAGGAACGTGATACGGAGGAGGATAAAGAACATGCCATCTACTGGTTAGAAAAGGCGGCAGAAAAAGAAATTGGTTTTGCCCGAATATTGCTGGGGAGAATCTATAGCAATCCAGAAGAAGGGCTGTATGATTTTGAAAAAGCCATCAGGTATTTGCAGCCAGAAGCAGAACAGGAGAATGTGACGGCACAATATTTACTAGGGAAACTATTTTGGCAAAAGCGGCAGCAGGAAGATAATTGTGAACGTGCGCTAAAGTGGCTGCAAAAAGCAGCGGAGCAAAAGTATAGCTGGGCCGGAATTTTGTTGGGCCGTATTTATGGTGATCCACAGGAAAATCTTTATGATTTTAATAAAGCGGTAGCCTTTTTGTTACCGGAAGCAGAAGCTGGGAACAATTTTGCCCAATATCAACTGGGACGGCTTTATTGGCAGGAGAGAACAAAAGCAGATAATGAAAAACAGGCATTGTTTTGGCTGCAGCAAGCGGCAGCACAGGGAAATCAGTATGCCGCATGGTTTTTGGAAGCCATTTATGATTCTTTTCAACAGATCGCCAAGCGGCAGGCAAATGCATTGCTGCGAGATATATTGAAGTGGAGTGTTACAATAAAAGTAGAGCCAACCCTCGCGGAAAAATGATAAAATAGAATAAAAAATCCGCAGAAAGAGGTAAAGGAAATGAGTAACACCTACAGCAAAGAAGAACGATTAGAAGCATTGAAACTGGCAGATGAAATCGGTCCGGTAGCAACAGCACAACGCCTGAATATCAATCTGAACACCCTCTATAACTGGCAGAGCAAAGCAAGAAAACAGGGTATCACAGCAGAACATCCAACCCCCAAAACAGAAAAAGAATTGCGAGAAGAAGTATTAGCGCTGCAAAAACAACTGAAAGAACGAAATGAAGAAGTCGAAATTCTGCAGGCAGCCTTAGGTTTTTTTGCCAAACGCCGGAAGGGATGACAAAGCATCAGAGAATACAGTTCATAGAGCAGACTGTAGGCCAATGGCCTGTAAAAAAGATGTGTCAGGTATTACGGATTTCTGAAGCCGGATATTACAAATATCTGCGTCAGAAAGCAAAACCGCAGAATACAGAATCCCTTCCGGCAAAAATATATCAAATCATACAGGAAGAACCGGAGAACGCCAACTACGGTGTACAACGCATTTATCTATCACTAAAGAATTATCATGGCTATACAGGAAGCATCCGAACAGTTTATCGTATTTGTAAAGAGCATCACTTACTGATTCGTAGAAAACGAAATCCAAAAAGCATTACAAGAGCAGACAAGACAGCAGAAAAGTCAGAAAACCTGATTGCACAAAACTTTCAGGCAGACAAACCAAATGAAAAATGGCTTACCGATATTACCGAAATTCCCTGTCAGGATGGGAAAGTATACTTAGCGCCTGTCTTAGATTGTTATGACGGAATGATCGTAGCCTTTTCAATGGCAGATCACATGAAGGCATCGTTATGCGTTGATGCATTTGAACAGGCATGTCGGAAAGAAAGATGCCGCGGAATACTCTTGCATAGCGATAGAGGCAGCCAATATACCGGCAGAGAATTTCGAGCTGTATTGGCTAAATATGGTGCAGTACAAAGTATGAGCGGTGTGGGACGTTGTTATGACAATGCCAGGATAGAAAGTTTTTTTGCAACCCTGAAAAAAGAAAAGCTGTATCAGATGGATACCGGAACTATGACCAAGGCTGAAGTAAAGAGTGTTGTTTACAGATACATTCACTACTATAACTTGAGACGTATTTATAGTACCAATGACGGATGGCCTCCTGCTGTTTATCGGCGTATGTATTTTGAACAGTTTGAGGCAGCTTGTTGAATATTATTTTTCGCAAGGATTGACTAAACCATTATTGACAATTTCAAAGTTATTTTCCTCCAATCTTCGGGAGATTCACCATAAGCAGCAAGCAGGCATAGATAAAAAGCGCCGGCAGAAATTACGGGAAAAACGAGCAGCCGCTGGACAAAAGACAGATGATACGATGGAATCACAGACGATATAATTTAAAGGAGGTTTTTCTATGGGAAAGTATGTACATTATACACAGGAAGAAAAAGAACGGGCCAATCGGGTGAATTTAGAAGCGTTATTATTACGCAGCGGAGAAGAATTACTGCCGTCTGGTCGGGAAAAACGATTGGGCAGCAAGCACAGCATTACCATTCGCGGGAACTGCTGGTATGATCACGCAGAAGAAAAAGGTGGACTTGCCATCGACTTTGTGAAAATGTACTATGGAAAAACATTTTCTGAAGCGATGGCTTTTTTATTGTCCGAAGAAGGTGTGCTTCCGGCGGTAGCCGTTGACACCCTAACAGAGCAGAAAGAAAAGAAACCGCTGGAGGTACCGCCAAAAAGCCGGGATATGAAGCGGCTTTATGCATATTTAATCAAAAAGCGAAAACTGGATGTGAAAATTGTGAATCATTTTGTGCGGATTGGGCTGCTCTATGAAAGCAGTGAACAGAGCAAAAAGACCGGCAAGTTTTATCATAATGCGATTTTTGTTGGCAAGGATGCCGCAGGAACGATCCAGCACATTCATAAAAAGGGACTGTACTCCGGCGGAAAAAATTTTAAAGGAAATCAGGAAGGCAACAATCCAGCCTACAGTTTTCAGTACCGGGGCAAAAGCGATAAAGTGTATGTGTTTGAAGCGCCTGTGGACCTATTATCCTATCTTTCCATGTATCCGCAAAAATGGCAGCAGCACAGTTATATTGCCTTGATGGGTGTGGGAGGCAAAGCATTAATGCAATTCTTAGAAGAGCGGCCAGATGTTGCAACGGTTGTATTTGCTTTGGACAATGATCCGGCAGGACAGAAAGCAATTGCGCGATTAGCTGAGCAGGTAACCAATTTGCCGCGGGACTATCAGATACAGGTGGAGCAGTCTATCTTAAAAGACTGGAATGAGGATCTGCAGGCAATCAGTGAGCCAGAACAGAATGTGGAGGTTCGCATGGCGATGTAAGACAAGGAAGGTGAAATGAAGTATGGAACAGTTTTTATTTTTGCTGCCCGTGGGCGGTTTTTTTGCTTTTCTGGCGGCGATGTTAGCCTTTGGCGATCAATATTCCTTAAACCGCATCAAATCCAAACAGGTGGGGGACGGTCAGTACGGCACCGCTCGTTTTGCATCCGAAAAGGAAGTTCGCAATACCTTTGTGTCATTGCCCTATGAAGCAAAAGCCTGGCGCAAAGGAGAGCATATGCCAACGGCGCAGGGGTTATTGGTGGGCAGCTATTGGCAGAAGAACAAAGTGACCGCTTATATTGACGAGAGCGATGTGCATATGCTGATGATCGGGGCTGCGGGGGTAGGGAAAACGGCTAACTTTCTGTATCCCAATCTGGAATATGCCTGTGCAGCCGGGATGAGTTTTCTCACAACAGACACCAAAGGCGATTTGTTTCGTACCTATGGCAGCATAGCAGAGCAGTATTATGGCTACCACATTGCAGTGATTGATTTGCGAAACCCAACCAGAAGCCATGGAAATAATCTGCTGCATCTGGTTAATAAATATATGGATTTGTACAAAGCAGAACCGGAGAATCTGGCCTATAAAGCAAAGTCCGAAAAGTATGCCAAGATTATTGCCAAGACGGTGATTAATTCTATGGGGGGAGATACCGACTATGGACAAAATGCTTTTTTCTATGATGCTGCCGAAGGCTTGTTGACCGCTGCTATTTTATTAATTGCAGAATTGTGTCCGCCGGAAAAACGGCATATTATCAGTGTGTTTAAAATTGTGCAGGACTTGATTGGACCATCGGGCATCAAAGGGAAAAGCCAGTTTCAGGTGCTGATTGAAAAGCTGCCAGCGGAACACAAAGCACGTTGGTTAGCAGGGGCAGCACTGTATACGTCTGATCAGGCAATGGCATCTGTACTTTCTACCGTATTATCTCGATTGAATGCTTTTCTGGATTCTGAGTTAGAGCAGATTCTTTGTTTTGATACTGCCATTGATGCAGAGGACTTTTGCCAGCGTAAGTCTGCTATATTTCTGGTTATGCCGGAGGAAGACAGCACCAAGTATCCGTTAATTTCGTTAATCTTACAGGAATTTTATCGGGAAATACTGACGGTGGCCGATGAGAAAGGCGGGAAGCAGGATAACCGGGTTATCCTGTTTCTTGATGAAATCGGTACCATTCCGAAAATTCAGAATATGGAGATGATGTTCAGCGCTTCCCGTTCCAGACGCGTTTCTATTGTGGCCATCATTCAGTCCTTTGCACAGCTGGAGAAAAATTATGGCAAAGAAGGGGCAGATATTATTACCGACAACTGCCAGCTGGTCCTCTTTGGCGGCTTTGCACCTACCAGCAGCTCTGCGGAAACATTGTCAAGATATTTGGGCAACCAGACGGTACTGTCCGGCTCTATCAGTAAGGGAAAGAACGATCCATCTCAGTCCTTGCAGATGATACAGCGGCCGCTTATCACAACTGATGAGCTAAAGCTGCTGCCCAAGGGTCACTTTATACTGGCCAAGACTGGTTGTCATCCCATGCAGACTGAGCTGCGTCTGTTTTTGAAATGGGGAATAGAACCCACAAAAGATTATGAGGTGGCAGAGCAGGCCAATCGTGTGGTGCAGTATGCGGATAAAAAGGAACTGGAAGAAAACTTGCTGAAGCGATACCCGCAGAAGGAGCCAGAACAAGAGCAGGGCGATCTGGATCCCATTCTGGCACAGCTGCGTGAAAAACGAAAACAGGCGGTGCGTGTGGATTAAGGGGGTGAAAGAAGGTGTCTTATTTTTCAAGTATCTATGCAGCAGACTTACCAAGCAGGGCTAAGACCGTGTATTTTTACTTATTTGACCGTGCAGACAAGGAAGGCTATTGTTATCCCGCCATCAATACGATAGCCAGGGATTTGAGCATTTCTCGCAGTACGGTGAAGCGAGCCATACAAGATTTGGAGCAGCACGGCTATCTGGCGAAAACACAGCGTTACCGCAAGAATGGGGGAAAGTCCACACTATTATATCAGGTGCGGCAGGGGGGAGTCTGACCATTTGCTGGACCATGGTATGGTTCATGGTGACCTGAGAAGGTTAACTTCCCAATTTAGATAAAACTATAGTCAGAGAAGAAAGTAAGGGATTCATAAAAAGGCAAAATAAAAACGGTCATTTTATTACAATGACCGTAAAAAATTAGACTAGCTTAGAATTTCAGACTCTCTGCGTTCAGCAGAAAATATTTCATTCCCTTGCTGCCAAAACCGTTATCATTGCTTCAGGATTTTTTGTTCCGTTGACCGTGATGATTTTCTTGAAGGAATCAGGAATGTTGCGCGGGGAGTTGCATTCCTGGTTTTGTGATTCTTCTGAGTGCGCATAATTTTCTCCGCAAAATTAAATGACCCGACATGGTCCGCATCGTTGAGAGGCGTGTCGGGTTCTGTTATTCATATCATATACCGCTAAAAGAGAGAAAGCAATCGTAAAGTTAAAAATAACTTTTCGATTTTAAGTTTTCATATATCTTTGATTTCTGCTATTTGGTTTATCAGGAATTGTCATTCTGACAAGATTTAACTTAATAGCAGGGTGTAGATAATTTTTACGGAAACCTTCTCTGGATTTTAGTTCCAACTTGTCCATAAGTGCTTTGCTTGTATAAGGAATATCGTATTCCATGACTTCAAGCAACTTTTTAACACTTTCGGATAGATGTTCGTTTTCATCGCTAAGTTGAACAGAAATTTCATCCAGGATTTTATCAATCTGTGACAGTATAAATTCGATAAAAATTGTAGATTCTCCGGCAACATGGCACTTGGCAATGGCCTGGTAGTATTCATCCTGAAATTTCTCAATCTGGCTTTCAATTGGAATATATTCAAATATCGGCTTCCATTTAGATAAAATGGCGGTATGCCATAGTCTTGCCATTCTACCATTACCATCTGAAAAAGGATGAATAAATACAAATTCATAGTGAAAAACACTGCCCAAAATCAGTGGGTGAACATCTTTTTGCGCCAGTTTCATCCAGTTGAACAGTTCTTCCATAAGTTTTGGTACAAATCTTGCTGGCGGTGCCATAAAGATGCACTGATCACCGTCAAAAACACCTTCCTCGCCTAATCGAAACTCTCCGGACTCTTCCAAAAGATACTTTGTCATAATCCTATGGAACTTTTTTAAATGTTGGATATTGTATGGATCAATTTCCGAAAACTGTTCATACGCAATATAAGCGTTCTTTACTTCCTGGATCTCTTTTTGCTCACCCAACACAGCCTTACCATTGATAACATCTCTGACCTGGCCCAAAGACAGAGAGTTGGCTTCAATTTTCAACGAGGAATGAATCGATTTGATTTTGTTGTTTTTTCTCAAATGAGGTTTTGCTTCAAGGTTATTGGTAGCAGTTATACGTCCGATTTTTTCAGAAATAGATGATACATACGACAGTATTTCATTTGTTATTGTAAAAGGCGGTTTGTATTCTCCCATAAAAATACCTCCGTAATCTTGCGTATTATCTTGCGTATTTTCTTCCTTCATTATACAAGCATCTCGGCAAAATTTCAATTTCCTTACAGATGAAATCTTTTTGCTTATATAGCTATTCTCATCCAGGTACTGTTTATATTCTAACCTTAGTACAGATTTTATCTTTGGAGGAAATTTGAGAGCAGATTAATTAGTGACAAGGTAATTGTTTTCTGCGGTTTTGTTTTCTGACGCAGATATTTGTAATATCCGGCTTCAGAAATCTGTAATACCTGACACATCTTTTTTACAGGCCATTGACCAGCTGTCTGTTCTATGAACTGTATTCTCTGATGCTTTGTCATCCCTTCTGGCGTTTGGCAAAAAAACCTAAGGCTGCCTATAAGATTTCGACTTCTTCATTTCGTTCTTTCAGTTGTTTTTGCAGTGCTAATACTTCTTCCCGCAATTCTTTTTCTGTTTTGGGGGTTGGATGTTCTGCTGTGATACCCTGTTTTCTTGCTTTGCTCTGCCAGTTATAGAGGGTGTTCAGATTGATATTCAGGCGTTGTGCTGTTGCTACCGGACCGATTTCATCTGCCAGTTTCAATGCTTCTAATCGTTCTTCTTTGCTGTAGGTGTTACTCATTTCCTTTACCTCTTTCTGCGGATTTTTTATTCTATTTTATCATTTTTCCGCAAGGATTGGCTCTACTTTTATTGTAACACTCCAGACCGCTGTGAAATCAACCGACAGATCAAGGCTGACAATGCTTTGCTCCGTGAGTTGAAAGCGACAGTTAAGAAGCTGATGCAGGCAGTCAAGAATACTGTTCCCGCCATAGCGGAAGCAATGGAGAAAGTGCGCAGCAGTATGCTGATTTTCAGTTATCAGCTCCGTCATATCGGTGTGGGTAAGCACAATATGGGCAGGTGTGTCAAGGCGGTCAAGCCGGGACTTGAACGTTATGCGGCATTGGTGCAGCAGATCAAGGAAAAAAGTAAGGAACGGAAATCTCTGCTTGCGGAGAAAAAGGAAACGCCGTTCTACCAGATACCTAAGCTGCACGACCTTACCCGCCGCATTACCGAGCTGACCGAGGAATTGGAGGAACTGAAAACCGAAAAAGAAATGCTGCTTCGTTCTTTGGATTGTGCTGATGATGCGGGAATTTCTGTCGTGAAGAAAGAAATTGCCGCATTGGAGGGTGCGCTGCAAAAACTGTCTGAGCAGGAGGCGAAATACTCTGCCGAGCTTGATGAAGCCTTGAAGCAGTACGCCGTGCTGAAAGAGCAAGCCGTCGGTATGGATGCCACCGAGCTGATAGACGCAAGGCTTGCTATTCGTGAGGATAAGGAACGCTCTGCCGTTGACCGGGTGAAAGCCGCCTACGGCGAGAAATACGATCCGATGATGATATACGACAGTAAACGGGATGTGGCAAATCTGCTGGGCGAAGAAGCTGAGAAACAATCTGCCATGGAAAAGCTACGGGCAAAGCAGAAAGAACAAAAGCAATTGGTACAGAGAAAGCCTAATCAAAAGGATTTGGAACGATAAAATGACAATCCATACTTTTTCGATTGGAAAATTGTATTGAAAAGCATGTAGATTCAATTTTTATTATGTTTCAAATTATGCTTAAAAACGCAGTAAATTCAAGCTTTTTAAGCAACAGTTATTTTTTAACTACTTGACAAATAATTTTAAAAGAGTACAATAAATATGACAGTGATGTTAAACAAAGCTTTAACGGAGGTGAATAACATGACAGCAAACAAGGACAATGCAAAAAAAATGTTTGGTACGAACACATCTTGCTCCAGAACAATCGGTGGCAGATGCGTAGGTAACTGCAGAAAAACTGGCACACGCTAATTGCATTCGGTTTCGAACAAGGTCGATGATGTTTATCATTGACCTTGTCGACTTATATGGAGAATTTTTATGGATATTGAATATAACAATTTTGTTTGTAGCGTTGATGAAAATAAAATATACTCTTTACCATCCGATATAACAATTATCCACCGTTATGGGTTTTGGTTATATATATCACCCCAAAATGGGAGTTGGATTGTTTTGGAAACTCAAACGCAGCGGGATATTTTTCAACATATTTTTAGAAAAAGTACAGTTGGTGATACATTCAAACAATTTGACGGCTACGAAGAAGATGTAAAATATGTATTGGCTCAAATTGAAGGAAAACATCTGGAACATACTTTCGAATCTTTTGATGACGATTCATTTGAATTGCGCATTTATTTGACTAATAACTGTAATTTGAGATGTAAGCATTGTTTTATGTATGCAGACAATTCTTTTGCAAATGAATTGTCAACAGAAGAAATCATTACTCTGATTAAAAAAAGTGCCAAAGCTGGTGCTACAAAATTAATCTTAACAGGCGGTGAAGTTGCGTTATCCAAATCATTTGTTCCAGCATTAATAATTGCAAAAGAATATAATATGTATACTCAAGTGCTATCAAATGGAGCGGCTTGGACAAAAGCGTTATTTGAAGAAGCTAAACCATATATCGATGAAATTCAGATAAGCATCGATGGGTTTAACGAAAACGTGAATGCTGAAATTAGAGGAAAAGGTGCATTTGATAAAGCACTGAAAACGGTGGATCAATTCCTTAATGCAGGCATTTTTACGTCTATCATTGTTACTCCACTATACGGTTATGCGGAAACATATTTTAATGAATATGTAGAGTTTGGCAATGCTTTGGTGGATAAATATGAAGATAAAGATTTTTTGATTATTTTCGGAAACGAAATTATTGATGGTAGGAAAGTGAAATCTTCTAAGGAACGCAATGCCGCTTATGCAGAAACTATAAAAAAACTTTGTGAGGAAATATACCCCAATAACGAATTAACATTGTTTGTGAAAAATCATCAATATAACACGATATTTCGTAATTGTGGATATGGCTCTCTTACGGTAAATTCTCAGGGAGATGTATCTTTTTGTGGCCGGGTTTATGAAGTGAAAAAATATGGTAATATACGTGAGGATGAGTTTTCTGAAATATTACGTTTAAGAAAAACTGCACGTAAATTGTCAAGTATTGAAACATTTACGCCTTGTAATCAGTGTGACCTAAGATATGTTTGTGGTGGCGGTTGTCGAATTGCCAACTATAATGAAATTACAAAAATAGATGATTTATACTTAGTGGACATTGAGAAGTTGGCACCACGAAATTGCAGTGCAGAATACAAAGAAAATTTATATCGTCTAATGATTGAATCAAATGACTTCTTATTATGGTAGTTATTATCTATGGAAAGCGAGGAAAAACTATGTTATCGAAATTTTCGCATACATTTAAAATGGATGACGGTAGTTATGCTTATTACAATAGCTTGCAATTACAACCTGTTTATGTGAGAGAAGAAGATCATTTTATTATTTCATCTGTTTCGGCGAATGAACTACCAAGTTCCTTGCCTGTTGAGGTATATAGCGAGTTGGTCAAGAACAAGATTATAGTTAATAGTCCGGCTGAAGACGCTTTGCTTTTGAACCGTGTTAGAGAAAAATTGTTTACACCATATCCAACGATTATGTATTTAATTTTATCCGAAAAATGTAATCTGGCATGTAAATATTGTTTTTTGGGCAATGCAAATACAAATATTATGCAGCATCAAATGCCGATGATGGAAAAGGAAATTGCTGATAAGGCACTCCAGTATTTTTCTTTCCAAAATAAAACACATCCGGAATGGTTTGGGCATAGCAAAGAAATCATTTTCTATGGCGGAGAGCCATTGTTAAACTTTGAAACTTTGAAGTATGTGATTGACAGATGCAAGGAAATGCAAATCAATAATGAAATTACCGCTGAAATGAATTTCTCAATGGTTACAAATGGATTGCTCCTTGATAAGGAAAAAATACATTTTTTGAAAGAGAATAATGTGGCAATTTCCATTTCGATTGATGGTATTGATTTCGAATCAAACATTAATCGTGTGAATAAATCAGGAAATCCTATTTATGATAATTTACTGGAAGTGCTTGAACTTGTTAAGGAAAGTGAATATGAAGTTGGGCTATCTATAACTCTTACAGAAAAAACAATTAGTAATCCAGATGATATTATATCCTTACTTGATAAATATCAAATCAATGCTGTAAGCTTTAATTTGCTGTATTCGACCCCGGATTTTCAAATGAGTACCGATTATTACAAAAAGGCATCAAAATTTATTGTAGATTTCTTTAAGATCGCAAGAATTCGTGGTATATATGAGGATCGTATTAATCGGAAGGTAGAAGCTTTTGTTGATGGTACTCCGTATTTATCTGATTGTGCAGCTACTTCAGGTAGCCAGATTGTTGTGTTGCCGGATGGTCGAATTGGTATATGCCAAGGTTGTATTGAAAACAAAGAGTTCTTTTTTACTGATGTTAGTAGCAGAGATCCTTTAGAACAATCGGATGAAATGCAGAAATGGTGCCAGATCAGTCCTGTCAATAAAGATGAATGTTTATCATGCAAAGCATTGGGAATATGTGGTGGTGGATGTCCTATAAACGGTATGCGTAATTCTGAAAAATCGGTATATGATGCCATTGACCCAGGCTTTTGTGTTCATGCTAAAACAACTCTGGATTTTATGGTTAGGGATTTATATAGCATTATAACTACTAATAGTCCAATTCTACCTGAATAGTTTAGAAGGTAATGTGTTATGAAGATGGATTTCGTAAATCAAATTCTAATGAACTATGATATGGATACATATACCACGGAAAAAGTGTGGGTAATATGAATAGCGTTTGGAAAATTGTTTCGAACGATGGCATATATCTATTGAAAACATATAATCAAGATTATGATGCCTCTTTGTTTGGTATCAACGCATATTCCAATGAAGCACTTAAGTATGAAATGGAGTATCTTCGTTTCTTACAAGAAAATGGGTTGCCTGTACAAAAACCTGTCAAGAATAAAGAGCAGGAATATGTTACCAAATATGAAAATACTTTGTATATTATAACTGAATGGATTGATGGTGAAGAGGCAGAAGTAAAGGAACTTACTTTAACAGATTATTCTGCTATTGGGAAATTACTGGCTAAAATCCATAAGGCAAGTATGCGTTATACTAATATCGCTAAACGATGCCCAAGATTACCATTTGATGAAGAAAGAATTGATTTTTTTCTGGAAAGAATTTCATTAGGATGCAAAATGGGATTTTTCGATGAAAACATATTTCACATTGCAGTTGATGCTGGCGATAAAATTAACTGTATAATGAAGGCGATGTCCATGAAAGAAAATACAAAAGGGTTAATTCATGGCGACTTCTATTCATATAACTTGATTAAAAATAACTCACAATTTACCCCGATTGATTTTGAGTTATGTTCATACGGATATTACTATCAAGACCTTGCTACTATCTGTAACGAAAACCCAGACGAAGAATTGATTCTTGCATTTTTACAAGCGTATCAAAATGAATTGAGTATTGTGGTTAATCCTGATTATTTGAAAGCAATGCAAGCATATCTTACACTTTTTTACTTGGCTGCAAATTATAATAAAAAAGAAGATTATAGTTGGGTCGATATATTACTGTAGTTCAAAGACGGCTTACAATATTTTTATAAAATATGTATATTTTACAAATGAATTACTATTCATTAGGAAATTGTAAAAGTCGAAGTAATAAAACGCCATTTTTAGGGCGATACCAGTACTGATTGCATATTTATGCTAGAAATAGTGGAGTAAACGTATAAATATACGTGCTGAAAAATGGCTTTGTTAAGCAGTTTTTAGACTTATACAATTGCCTATAATTTGTAATGGAAGGAGGATATCTAATGATAGATCAAATAAATGGATATATAACTTTTGATGAATTTATATTAATGCCGTATATGGGATTAACAAAGTTTCTTGAGATGATTGGTGAGGATGAAATATATTCTTATGATATTAATACCAATATAGAATTGTATTTGAAACCACGAAAAAGTGGGGAAATGTTTTTTATAGTGAGGCTATATTTTGAACAAGATAATAAATCGTTAAAGTATGTCTTATTGTCCATTCAAGATAATGATGAAATTCCATCTTGGAATGATTGGAGTAAGGAGCGGGAATTGGAGCGGAAAAAAAGAAATGATAATTGGTTGCAACAAGAATTTGCGATGGTTCCATTAAAATTTGAGTGGGGTAGTTTGAGATCTGTTTTCAATGAAAAAGATGGATCCAGTTATGTTTGGGTAGATTTTTCGCAAGGGGAATAAATTACTGTGTTAAACTTTCCACTCTATTGTCCAAAGTGTAAACAGGAGATCAGCATCAATGTGGTAAAGCAAAATCGTATCGAAACTATGTAAAACAGTTACCCCTTGTTTCTTTACGCAATTTCATAAAGGACAGGGGTTACTGTTAATCCAAACTAGATTGACGAACCGGAGAAATGAGTGTATGGAAGAAAAAACGGTTTTTATAAGACTCAAAGAATGGTGTGGTCAGGAGAAAAATCAATGGAAAATAGCACCGTTTTTCCTATGCTTTTTTGTAGCGTTCTTTTGGTTTATGTCTACTCCCAATGGCTCTATTCAGCGCAGTATGCTTTTTCAGGGCTACTCTCTGCAAGAGCTTACAGCTCCTATTGAACGTATTGGCAGGGAAAAAGTAGGCCACATCCAGATAGAAACCTATAGTATGGAACTGCCGCAGGAAAACGGAAAAACGGAACATATTACATGGCGCGTAGAGTGTTGGCCGCATAATTGCTATGCCGCTCAAGTGAAGTAAACTACAACGTAATCAGCCAGACACAAAGATGCAGAGCAAATATGAAACAGGTAAGGAAGAAAAGAATCAATGAGTGTGTCTAAGCAGGACTCTTTTTGGGTTCGTTGTCCGGTTTGCGGAGGGAAAACAAGAATCAAGGTACTGCCGGAAACAGTATTGCTGAATTTTCCGCTTTATTGCCCTAAGTGTAAACAGACAAATGAGATTAATGTTGTACAACTAAAAATGACGGTCAACCAATGAGGAGAGCCTGCTTTCTGGAATCGATTGTTCAGAAAGCAGGCTCTTACTTTTGCAGATTGGTTGGTCCCTGGTTACGCATTACCTTCAAGATAGAATCTATGATGGCAATTAAAGCAGCGGCTTCCTGCTCTGAGCAGGTATCAACTAAAAGGTGCAGGTCATTGCGTTTAGAGTTTTGTTTTAAACGCTCCGGATAAAAAATATCGTTAGGATCGACGTTGAGTGTGCGGATAAGCGGAAATAAAACCTGCATTTTGGGATTCCCTTTGCAGTTTTCAATGTTGAGTACTGTGCGGGTATCAATATTAATCTGCTCAGCCAGTTGGGTTTGCGTCAGCTCATGGTGCTCCCGCGCCCGTTTTATCACATCGGCTAAAGGTTGAGTAAAATCAAACATGGCAATTCACCTCATATTCATTCTAATTTATTTTAACTGACAGAAAAGGTTGGTTGAATGTAAGATGATACAGCAATTATATGAACTAAAGTTTATTAATAAGATAAACGGAGAATAAGTTGCAGAATAAAAAGAATCAGAATACAGTATCAGGATATTCTAAAGTGAATTTCAATGTTTCAGACAGGAACAGTATGGCATTTTAGGTGTATTACGATTCACATATCAAGAAAGACACAAGAGTCAGCTCAGTTTGATTCTTGTGTCTTTCTATTTTTTAAAAATTTTTGAGAAATTTTTGCTCCTTTTTTGCTTTTTCGAGAAAAACTACGTTTTATATATAAAGGGAAATTGCAATCTCCTTTCTCTGATTGGGAAAGTCCAGCTAATAAATGTCAATAGCGAAATAAAAAAAATAAATTCTGTTAAAAAAGGGCGTAGTTATCCCTTGGCGAGAATATCGTTTTTTCAAAAGATATGCAGCTGAATTTACAGTATTTTATGCAGCTATGTGGCATTTAGCAGCATTGTATTGTTGGATATGCTCCTGTGGAGTCATGATTTCAAAAGGTTTGTTATCTCTTAGGATTGCAAATATGATGTTGCATACCTTGTGTGAAACAGCGCCCATTGCAACAAGCTTTGGTTTTGATTCACATTTTTTGAGATAGTAATCACGAAGTACCGGATTTTTTGCTTCTCCTGTGCGAGATATACTGATGCTTTGTAAAGTAAGGGTATGAATAACCCGTCTGGCTATAACAGACCCTCTTTTCGACATTTGAATTTTGGTGCCTTCAAATTTACCGGATTGTTTTACAGCCGGATCCAGCCCAAAGTAAGCAAAAAGCTGTTTTGGTTTTGAAAAAGCAGAAAAATCACCAATCTCTCCCATAAGAGATACGGCAGATAAAAAGCCAGCACCTTTAAATGTTTCGATTAAGTGAATCTGTTTGACAAAATCAGTATCTTCATTAGCATTTACGAGTTCATGCATTGCTTGCAGAATATTGTTGATTTCTTCATCATATTTGCGAATGAAACTGATATACAGGCGAATCCGCTTGATGTTGCTGTCAATGATGTAACCAAATTCATTGGCTTCATTAGCAGCCTTTATAATGGCATTATACTTGTTCTGAGCATATGTAAGTCCAAAGCGGGCAGTTGACCTGATAGTGTCAATCATCTCTTGCTTGTCGGCTGCAATAAAGGCAGATGGAGACGTATAAGTTTCCAATAAGGTAAGAGATGTATGAGTGGTAACCTTGGAGAAAATGCCAAGATACTGTGGAAATGCCATACGCAGTTCCCCTTGAAGCTTGTTCACATAAGCACTGCGGTTATCCATTAAATCGTAGTATTCACGAGAGAGATTGCGGCAGTTTAGAACAAGGTCAGAAGGCATAAGAGAAACCTTTAAATCAGGTTTCAAACCAACTAAAGCAGCTTTTTTAGAATCAAAACGGTCATTATGCACTTTTCGTATGTTGATATTTGTGCTATTCTTAGTGATGATAGGATTTATAACCGAGCAGTTAAAACCCTTATCACGAAGATAGCAGAAGAGTGGGTAATGATAAACTCCCGTGGATTCGAGGAAAATGCGACTTTCCAAAGAATACAACTCTTCTGCTTCTTTTATTTTAGAAACAGCGGTTGAAAGGGAATCCATGCTATTGTGTAGGATTTTATAAGGCTTTCCTACAAACTGTTGGTTTGGAAGTGCAATAGACATCCATGAGAAGTCAGCGCTGACATCAATGCCAACAGAGATGAATAATTCATCAAGATTAAAAATAATTTTGTTTGACATGAGCGGAAGCTCCTTTCTGATAGGAATCCATTTCCAGTCTGACAGGTACACAACCTAGCGTGTTATTCGGGTATGGCCTTCCGGCTCCCAACCAGCTAAAACATAAAACCCTGCCGAATGGACTAATTGACTTTCTTGTAGGTATGGGCTGATTAAAACAGCATCCCAAGGAGTGATACATTATTTGTCCTATCCTAAAGGATGATACCTTATGTTTTATCCGGTGTCTATCAGGAACCGTCAGACATGATGATTAGTATGGATAACATCTGATGAAGGAAGAACACATTCTTTTGTTATCTGTATAGAAACTAATTAATCAAGTAGTCATTCTTGACTACATCATTATTATACTAGGAGGTGATTTCCATGAATGAGCTTTCTGTGTCTGTGCAAAAACAGGTTGAGCAGCAGTTTCATAATTTTTGTATGACCATACTGAGAAATGAAACTCGCGATATTTATCGGGAATATGCAAGGCAGAAAAAGCATGAAAAATTTTTAGAAGATTTAACCTTAGAGGAGCTGTTGGAACTGTCGGTATCCGATGAACTGAAAAAACCGACTGTTTTTGTTGTTGGCGAAAATTTTGTGTTGGTTCGCAATGAAGCATTAGCTTTGGCGTTAGAGCAGTTGGCAGCACAAAAAAGAGAGTTGATTTTACTGTATTTTTTTCTGAATAAAACCGATCAGGAGATAGCAGAGTTGTATGACATGATTCGGCAAACGGTGACCTATCAGCGAAAAAGTATTTTAAAACAGTTGCGGCTGTATTTGGAAATGGATGATCTGCTATGACAAATAAGAACAAAGTTCCATATGCAACAATATGCAAGGCAACCGAGCAGGATGAAAAGGCAATTTTGGAGATTGTGCAGCATTATAAAAATGAAATTCAGCAGCTGGCCATGCGTCAAATCATAGATGAGCAGGGACAAACCCGTTTTGAACCTGATGCAGATATGGTGCTGCGTTTGTAGACAAAACTAATGCTGAGTATGAGCAAGTTTAAAATCCTGCTAGAAAAGAAATTCTGAATTTAACGCTTTGGCGTTAAAGATAAAAGGCAATAGCCTGCTACTTGGTTCTTTGAAAACTAAATAGGAAACCCATCAGGTACGTTCTTTGTTATAGGAGCCGTTTTATTTACTGCGCCAGGAAGAATGAGTTTGATCATTGGAGCGAAAAACAGTAAGATAAATGTCTGGTTATTGGTCAGCCAGGCTGCCAGGATGATAACAAAGGGATTATGATACATCTGCCCAGCCACAGCTTGAGCGGTAACCAATCCGCCGCACGCAATGGGGGCAGCAATACAGTGTATTGGGGTGAGATTCCCATGATGTTTATTGACCATAAACAGCCTGATGTGTTGTTTATTTTTAATTTTGGAGGTATATGGATGAGAAATCAGGTGGAGAGATTAAGAAGAGAGTATCCTGCCGGAACAAAAGTTGAATTACAGAGTATGGCTGGCGAAACACAGATGCCATCTGGCTTGACAGGCGTTGTGAAATTTGTAGATGATATTGGCAGCATTCATGTAAGCTGGGAAAATGGCAGCAGTTTAGCCTTGATTCCCGGGGAAGATGAATTTCAGGTGATACAGGAACAGCAACCGGTAATGAAATTGGAGTGAAAGAAATGGATACACTTACAATCAGTAATATCGTAATGTATTATGCTGCAGCAGAAAAGCTGGAATTGTTATATCAGCAAGGAAAAATTACAAAAGAAGAAATGCAGCGAGCCAAGCAGTATATTTGTCAAAAACTTGGCGTACAAAATGAAATATTTGATAGCTTTTTACTCTGATTTGTGGTAATGTCAGTGGTACAAAAGGAAAGCGAGGTGCAGACCGATGCCAGAAGTATTCGTGATAGAGCCAATCAAGCAACTGCAGACAAAGAAAAAACGAGTCTGTGCTTACGCTCGTGTTAGTACCGAAGAAGACAGCCAAAATAACTCCTATGAGTTTCAAATCAGTTATTACAGAGAATATATTTTGAAACACCCAGATTGGATTTTAGTAGATATTTATTCCGATAAGGGAATTACAGGAACCAGTGCGGAAAAGCGCCCAGGGTTTCAGCAAATGATAAGAGATTGTCAGGCAGGAGAGATTGATTGCATTCTGGTAAAGTCGGTATCCCGATTTGCCAGAAATATTGAGGAATGCCTGTTTTATATAAGAAAACTAAAAGGTTTGAATATCAGTGTGATATTTGAAAAAGAACATGTCAATACCAGTGAGTTGGATGATGAACTGCTGCTTACTTTTTTCGGCTGTTTGTCAGAAGAAGAGTCCCGTTCCTTATCCAGAAATATTCGCTGGACGTTTAAACGCAGAATGGAGCAAGGGTTATTTATTACAACCTGTGCACCATATGGGTACACACTGCAAGACGGCAATCTGATCGTCAATGAACAGGAAAAGCCGGTGGTGCAGTGGATCTATAGGCAGTTTCTGGCTGGCAATAGCTGTCAGAAGATTGCAGATACGCTAAATTATTTTAGAGTGCCGAAAGAGAAACATAATGGTGTGTGGACAGCATCAGGTATTCGATACCTGTTATTGAATGAAAAATATTTTGGAGATGCCTTAGTGCAGAAAACCTATACAACCGATACGTTACCGTATGTGAGAAAGGCAAATCAAGGCCAGAGGGAACAGTTTTATATAGAACATGCGCAGGATGCAATGATTACAAAAGAAGAAGCAGAAAAAACACAGCGTTTGATAGAGCAGATAAAACCAGAGCAATCGCTTTCTATGAAAAACAATCGAGTACTGCAGAATAAATTGTTTTGTGATTATTGCGGAAGTAAACTGCGCTATAAAACCAATGGGAGTAAGTTATATTGGGTATGTCAAACCCATGTCAGAGGGAAAGAAGAATGCCCGATTATGGCAATAGAAGAAAACAGTATTTACGAAGCATTTATGACAATGTATCATAAATTGAAGATAAATTATAAAAAAGTATTAGTGCCAGCTTTGCAGCAGCTGGAATTATTATATCAGAACCAGTTGGGAGAAAGTATCTCGTTAGAAACAGGAAAAGAAACAATAAAAATTCAAAAGCAGATTCAGGTCCTTTCAAGGCTGCAAAGTCGAGGGCATCTTGAATCTGCTATTTTTATAGAAAAAATTCGGGAATTGAATGAGCAGTTGAAACAAGCCAGAGGAGAAGCGTTGATGCAGAGAGTACGGGGGAATCAAGTAATCAACCGGGTTAAAACATTGATAAGCCTAATAGAAAAAGGACCGCAGCGGTTAGAAGTTTTTCCAGAGGAGCTGTTTCTGAAGATGGTTACTAAAATTGTGATAACCGAGGAAGATGATGCCGTTTTTTATTTATCTGGCGGATTTCAGTTTCGGGAAAAATTGAATGTAAAGAGGAGATGAAAATAGTATGAAAACAGCAGTGCGGCGTGGGGATATTTACTATGCTGATTTGAATCCATCTGTTGGATGCGAACAGGGAGGAATTCGGCCAGTGGTGATTATTCAAAATGATGTGGGGAATCATTACAGTCCAACAGTGATAGCAGCAGCAATAACAAGCCAGCAGAATAAACACAATCTGCCAACACATATTTGTATTTCCGGTGAAGCGTTTGGGCTGCGGGATAAAACGTTAATTTTGTTAGAGCAGGTCCGTACTCTGGATCGGCAAAGATTGCGGCGATACATGGGTCATTTTGGTGCAGCTGTGATGCAGCAGGTAGATGCGGCCTTAGCAATTAGTTTAGGGTTATCTGAAAAAATACAGTTTGAAAATGATGAAGAACCCGATTATGAAAAAGCAGCGCCTGCAATGCTGCAAGGACTGGGTTAAAGATGGAGGGGTAAAAGTGAATACAGGAAAAAACAAAAAAACAGACGATTGCCATTTGGTTATCAGATTGTAGATGGGGTGATAGTGGCGCATCCAAAAGAAGGGGAGGCTGTGCAGCAGATTTTTAGCAAATATCAGCAGGGGTATTCCTATGGGCAATTGGCTCAGTGGTTAGCGGAAGGAAAAGTTGCTTATCGGGACGATGATTGCGGTTGGAACAAAAATATGGTGAAACGTATTTTAGAGCGAGAAGAGTACTGTGGTATCAATGGTTATTCGCAATTAATAGATCCACTGCAATGGGAAGCAGTGCAGCTGCTAAAAGAAAAGAAAGCAAGTAATCGGGCAGTAAAGACAGAATGGCCGAAGGCGTTTCGTGCAAAACTGATTTGTGGGCATTGTGGAAGTCATGTATATCGAGAAAAGATAGGCGCAATCGTTAATTGGCAGTGCCAAAGTGAATGGAAAACAACAAAAAATTATATTACCGATGATATATTAAAAGAAAAACTGATGGCAAAACAAAATCAGATTATAGAACATCCTGCGCTGCTGGATATTGAAAAAGAACAGCCATTTCGGTTATCGTTAGCTGTCATGCAGATGAATAATGAAATACTACAGGAAATCAAAGAACGGAAAAAGGCAGATGAAGAGATAGCGGCGCTGATTTATCAGGCGGCAGCTGAACGATATCAGAATTGCAGTGCGTTGGATCATACATACAACACAAAAATATTAAAGAACTTGTATCAGCAACAGACAGTTTTAAGTGAACCAGACTTTGAACTGATTGAACATAGCGTGAAAAAAATAGTATTGAATCCAGATGAAATCATTCAGTGTTTAATGATAAATGATAAATTGGTATAAAAGGAGATGAACATAATATGACAAATGAAAAGAGAACTGTAACTTGCATACCGGTAAAAGAAGTAGCAGCATATCATAATGTAAGAACAATTTTGCCAAAGAAAAAATGGGTGACTGCGTATTGCAGGGTTAGTACAGATGAAGAGGATCAGCAGACCAGTTTTGATGCTCAAGTAGCTTATTATACACAATTGATTGCCAATAATCCTGACTGGGTTTTGATTGGTATTTTTGCCGATGAGGGTATTTCTGGTACCAGGACAAAAAACAGAACAGAATTTTTAAGATTGATGCAGCTTTGTGAAGAAGGCAAAGTAGATGTGATTTTGGTAAAATCGATTTCCCGATTTGCTAGAAATACGCTGGATACTTTGAATTATGTTCGAAAGTTGAAGGAAAAAGGAATTGCAATTATTTTTGAAAAAGAAAATATCAATACCTTGGATATATCCAGTGAGATGATCCTGACACTATATAGCTCCTTTGCACAGGCAGAGAGCGAAAGTATCAGTAAGAATATAACCTGGGCTTTACAGAAAGAATATAAACAGGGAAAACTAAGAAGAGGTTGTAAAATCTTGGGATTTGATGTAAATAAAGCTGGAGAGTGGAAAATTGTTCCCCAGGAAGCAAGAATTGTACAATTGATTGATATGGCATTTTTGTCTGGAATGAGTTTATATCAGATAAAAGCCATGCTGGAACAGAGAGGAATTAAAACCGTAAAAGGAAATGAAAAATGGCAGGCGGGAACAATTAAACGGATATTGTTAAATGAAAAATATATGGGTGATGTGCTGCTGCAGAAAACATTCACAGTGGATATGTTGGAACATAAACGTAAAGAAAATAAGGGGGAGCTGCCGCAGTATTATGTAAAGGATCATCATCCAGCTATACGAAGCAGAGAAGTAGCTTATTTAATTCAAGCAGAACTGGCACAGCGGAATGCTGTGAAAAAGAAAGATTCTTTTCATGATGTTGGGCAGGGAAGATACAGTGGGCAGTATGCGCTGACAGAGTTACTAATTTGCGGAGACTGCGGAACACCGTATCGGAGAGTGACCTGGGCTAAGAAAGGGAAGAAAAAAGTAGTTTGGCGCTGCATCAATCGGTTAAAAAATGGGCTCAAATATTGCAGACAATCACCGACATTGGAAGAAACAGATTTGCATGAGGCAATCCTATGGGCGATAAATCAATATGTTCAAAATCAGGAAGAGTTAAAATGGTTATTGAAAGAAGGAATGCGCAAAGCAGAAAAATTTGTACCAAACGAAGATTCTGAGGAGATAGACGAAAAGATAAAAAGTATTGAACAATCTATATTGGATTTATCCGAATTATTGAGCATGACATCCGCAGACTTAGATTATTTTGATCAGAAGTTTCAGGAGTTAGAAAACGAACTGAAGCAATTATATAGTGAGAAACAAAATAGTCAGATAGCAGAACGAATCGGAGCAGATAGAGAACATATCGATGAAGAGTTAATAGAAATCATCGGGCAGATGAATTTCGATTTGAGCAACTATAATGACATGCTGGTGCGGAAGATTATTCAACGGATAACAGTACTGCAGAAGGATAAAATAGAAGTGATGTTTATGGATGGGAAAAGGGTTGAAGCATTGGTGAAGGTGTAAGAGTTGAAGATACGATAATTACAAATAAATGAGCGATAATTACGGAAAATGAACTATATTAACTATTATATGTTATATTTTTTGTGAACAATATCAATTAGGATCCTAAAAAATATTGTACCTAATTTATATAGAAGAATGAATGCGCATAAATTCTATCAAAAAGCGAGGAGAAAAAATGAATAGAGTAAAAAAGATGACAGCATTTGCATTGATTAATTTATCAGTATTTACATTTAGTAGTTTTCCAGCTTTAGCTACAGATACAGTAGCCGATATAAACAATGGAGTTCGGGTAATATCTTATGAATTTAACGATATTATGTTGACATCAGAATCGAATCAACATAATATTGCGATTTTGGAAGAAGGGATTTCTGAAATACAATGTAGCGTAAATGTTGCTGGAGAAGAGCTTACTATTGGATATCGGGATGAAGAACAAGGAGTTTCCTATGAAGAACTTTTAACGCAATTAAAAAATGAAGTAGATTTTGTAAATGAAACATTATTAAATGAAGAAAAATTGGAAGTTAATAAGAGTATTTCTTTAGATGACCTTGTAGTAAAAAAAGTGGAAACAATAGTTCCAGCAAAAGAAATGAAAAATTCATATAGTTTACAAGGAAGTTATACTCAGGAAAGTATAATTATGAATCTAGATGACCCATATGAAAATGTAAGTTATCCAACAGTAGATAATGTGCCGATGCCATTGCTTGCTGTAGACAGCAGTTATCATATAAAAGATGGTAATATCTATTGGTATAATTCATTAAATGGTACTAAAACGAAATGTGCTAGTAATGGTACAAACCCTCATTTAGGTGATGGGAACAATAGAAGGGCATGTGGTTATAATTGGTACCCGAATGATATTGAAGCAAAATTTGATTCAAATGTATCAAGTGGGAAAAATAGATCTACATTGTATCATGAATTTTCTTCTGCGAACTTAAACAATTTGAATGTTGATAGTAACGAAGCATTAGAAATGACTTTAATGTTCTATAATGAAAAAAATAGCAGTCAGTATCCTGGAAATGCTTATCAAAAGACAACCCATAGAACTTACACCACTAATTTGCCAAATGCATATTTAGATACTAGTTTTGGAGATAGTTCGAATATCATACAACAATGTGTTGGGTGTGCAGCTACAGAAGATTTAGTTGCAAATAGAACGTATTTTTGGTCTATTACTTCAGATGCCGGAAGTAATCAGGGTAATACTTATGATGGGGCATTTAGAGTTGTTGCTCAACTAAGCTATGATTCTTTAGGAGCGTTAACAACTCCATACAGAATTTTTGCAGAAGAGCATGAAAATCAATTAAAATTTGGCTTAAATGCAGGAGAAAGATGGTATTCAGGTAACGAGTCAGCGTGGAAATTGTCTGAACAAGGGAAAAAATGGACATTTTCTAACGGAACTGTTACTAATGAAGGCGCATAAATAAATACAAAAGAACTTATCTAATAGTAACATCAGGTAAGTTCTTTTGTGTTTATAAAATATATTTGGGAAGAGGTGTAATTTTGAAGAAGATAATAGGGTGTTTATGTTGTGCAATGGTGATGTTGATGATTATTCTTGTAGGGAAAGCGAGTATCTGGGATGATGAGGTTCAAGATATAGAGGAGCAATATATAATAAATTTAGAAGAAATGCCAGATACAATTCCAATATTAGTTGAGAATTTATCAAGACCAGAGGATTTTTTGGGGGAATGGGATCTCAAAGAAAATATATTGAGAAGAATTTCTGGTAATGCAATTTCTGGAACAGGGGCACTATATGGTTTGTGTAATTTACGATGGAATGGGGTAACTATAGTAGCAAATCCACAGTTGCAACCGTATTTGGTGGTTCCAGATAATAGTAGTAAAAATATTATTTGGCGTTCGACTATAGATGGTAATGGTTTTATTGATGTGGTAGAACTGGATAAAAAAGGGGAATATGAACTTCATGTGGATGAACGGAGAATACCTTTGTATTTACCTAATTTATATCATATTTATGGTGCAATGCAGAAAAATAATAAAGTAGAAATGTTATTTATAGAAAATCAACCGTTAACAGATAAAAAAGAAACACAAAATGATTATAGTCTAAAATTATTAGAACTTGATCTGGTTTCTGGAGATAAACAGATGTATAACATAGAAAATGTTTCTGAAAAGTTGATGAAATATTTAACGAAGCAAGATTTTTTTGATATTGACATAGACTGTATTAATTGTATTACTGTAGATGAAGACTTTTTTTTGTATGATGAGAAAAGTATTTATAAAATTAATACAAATAGTAACATATGTAAAAGGATTTTTTCTATTGAGGAAAGTATTACAGAAGAGATATATAAGACTTATCCAAATATAAAGCAAACGGTTATAAACAGTTTGGGTTTTTATAAGGGTCTTATTCTTGTGGAATTTATTGGAGAAAATGGCTTAGGAGATAGCTTTTTATATATTCCTTTTATAAAAGAACCAGTGGTATATTGTATTCCTGCCGAAGGAGGAAAGATGTGTATCTTTCCGAATTTTAATAATGAAATCAAATAGGTGAAAATAATTGAAACAGTTATTGAAATCTGAACCGTATAATAAAGTAATTGAAGTTTAAGATTGACAGTTTGTAAAGTTGCTACACAAAAAATGAACGCAGCATCTATTACAAAACTGAAACATTTATTTAAGCAATCATCCTATGGGTGGTTGCTTTTTTATTGTTCTGAAAACAGGAGCAGGTATCTGGTGTAATGGCAATAGGAAGGAAATACAGAAAATTTTGTAAAAGATAATATACGTAATCTGTGGAATGTGGTACAGTATAGTTATTATGAAAGAATTGTTGATAATGGGAATGCACATAAGATTAAAAATGAAGGGTGAATCATATGCTGATCAAATCCATTCATTGGTTGGATAGGGAAAGTAAAAGAAGCAGAGGTTGAAGTTATCGATGATAACTATCAGATTATTTGCTTTTCACATCCATGTAAATACTTGCAGGGAGAACGTATAAATGAAATTTTACATTGCTTAGATGTAGGTCTAGTTATGATATCACACAGTAGCAATGATAAAGTGGAAAAACAGAAAGAATATTTTTCATATCATGTAATAGGGAAGCTAATTAACAAATTGGATGGATTGGTAAGAGTTGGCGGACTTGTATTGGAAATTGATAGTACAAAAATTCCAAAAGATATTAAAAATGATGATTATATTGAGTTCGATGTATCGAGGATAGATTTGTGGTGAACTTGAAAATGAACATCCTAATGTCAAGAATGTAGTTTTGAAAATTTACAGTTGCCTTTTTAAATTATTTATGAAGACTAAATTTAGCTAAGTTACAACGACGTTTTGGTCAGTGACAGAAATAACCTGTCCCATTACCGATAAATCTTGCAATCTTGTTCTTGACTTTTGATGACAGGCGATGCAGAATTGTGTATAATAATAAGAATGACAGAATTCATTTTGGAATACGCATTGAAAAAATCAGAAGCGGAGGAAACGGTGATGAAAACGATTTCTGTGCAGGAGATCACGGCGGTAACTCGGAAGCTGTGCATGGATGTAAATTATGATTTGCCCGGTGATGTGGAACGGGCGCTGCAGGATGGTTTAAAGCGGGAGGAATCTTCTTTTGGGCAGTATTGTCTGGAACAGATTTTGCAGAACTGTCAGATGGCGCGGGAACATCAGCAGGCCATGTGTCAGGATACGGGGATTGCCGTTGTTTATCTGGAAGTGGGGCAGGATGTACATATTGTTGGCGGCAGTTTGACTGAGGCCATTCATGAGGGTGTGCGGCAGGGCTATGAAGATGGTTATCTGCGAAAATCGGTAGTGGCAGAGCCATTGTTTGGCAGGGATAATACAGGGGATAACACGCCGGCTGTGATACACACCGAGATTGTTCCCGGTGAGCAGCTGCGCATTATGGTAGTGCCCAAAGGGGCAGGCAGTGAAAATATGGGTGCTGTAAAAATGCTGAAACCGGCCGATGGTCTGGAAGGTGCCAAGAAGTTTATCTTGGATACGGTGCGGCAGGCCGGCGGTAATCCTTGCCCGCCTATTATTGTGGGTGTGGGTGTGGGCGGCACCATGGAAAAAGCGCCTATGCTGGCTAAAAAGGCGCTGACCAGAGAGATTGGATCAAAAAATACCAATGGATTATATGCAAAGCTGGAAGAAGAATTGCTGGCGGATATCAATAAAATGGGGATTGGGCCCCAGGGGCTGGGTGGCAGAGTTACAGCGCTGGCTGTGCATATTGAATATTATCCAACCCACATTGCTATGCTGCCGGTGGCGGTAAATATTAATTGTCATGCAGCGCGGCATAAAGAAATTGTATTGTAGGAGGCGGCAGAGATGGGAACTGTAAAAAGAGTAACAACACCTTTGACAGAGGAAGCCATTGCTGCATTGCAGGCCGGTGACAGTGTATTATTATCCGGTGTGATTTATACAGCGCGGGATAAGGCCCACAAGCTGTTGACCGAAACATTGGCAGCCGGCAAAGAACTGCCGGTGGATTTGCGCAATCAGCTTATTTATTATGTGGGACCGGCTCCGGCCAAACCGGGTCAGCCCATTGGTTCCTGCGGGCCTACTACCAGCAGCCGCATGGACAGTTATGCGCCGATGTTAATCCGTCAGGCGGGATTAAAAGGGATGCTGGGCAAAGGCCCCAGAAGTCAGGAAGTGATTGCTGCCATGAAGGAAAACAAGGCGGTCTACTTGGCGGCCATCGGTGGTACTGGTGTGGCCATTTCTCATGCAGTAAAAAAAGCGGAAGTAATTGCCTATGAAGAACTGGGCACTTGCGCTATCCGGCGGTTGGAAGTGGAAGATTTGCCTTGTATTGTGGCGATTGATTGCGAAGGCAATAATTTATATGAGCAGGGGATTGCCCAATATCGCAGAGACTAGTCTTTCGATGTGGTAACACAGATGGTGCTGCGTTTGTTGTATTTTGCAATAAACCATTCCCATTTGGAATAGACGGCAAAAATAACAGATTGCATACACCGGAAAGATTGATGATAAGAAGGAGAGAATAAAGGTTTATGGCAAAAGAAAAGAAAACCGATGTCATTTTGATTGGCGCTGGGATTATGAGCGCTACATTGGGCGCATTGTTGAAAGAGGTAGCGCCGGAATGGAATATTACTGTATTAGAAAAATTGTCCTCCCCGGGGGAAGAAAGCTCCCATGAACTGAATAATGCCGGGACAGGCCATTCTGCTCTGTGTGAGCTGAACTACAGTGTGGAACAGAAAGATGGCTCTGTGGATATTACCAAAGCGATCAATGTCAGTGAACAGTTCCAGCTGTCCAGACAGTTCTGGTCTTATCTGGTGAGCAAAAATCTGCTGCACAATCCGGAAGAGTTTATTATGCCATTGCCCCATATGAGTTTGGTGGAAGGGGAAAAGAATGTTAAGTTCCTGCGGAAACGGTATGCGGCTATGGAACATCATCCGTTGTTTCAGGGTATGGAATATACAGAAGATTTAGAAAAGCTGAAAGAATGGGTGCCGCTGATTATGGAGGGCCGTACCAGCACCGATCCTATTGCAGCTACTCGTATCACTACCGGAACAGATGTAAATTTTGGCGCGCTGACCAGAATGCTGTTTACCCATTTGCAGCAGCAGGGTGTCAATGTACAGTATAATTGTACTGTCAAAGATATGACCCGCACCAGTGATGGTTTATGGCAGCTGAAAGTAAAAAACGGCAGAAGAACCGAACTGCATACTGCTAAATTTGTATTTATCGGTGCCGGCGGCGGCAGTTTGCCATTGCTGCAGAAATCCGGTATTTCTGAAGGCAAAGGCATTGGCGGATTCCCGATCAGTGGTTTGTTTATGGTATGCAAAAACCCTGAAATTGTGAAAAAACATCACGCCAAAGTGTACAGCAAGGCGAAAGTTGGCGCTCCGCCAATGTCAGTTCCTCATCTGGATACCCGTTATATTGATAACGAACAGTCTTTGCTGTTTGGGCCATTTGCCGGTTTTTCACCAAAGTTCCTGAAAACAGGTTCTATGTTTGACTTGATTCTGTCCGTAAAACCGCATAATATTTTTACCATGATTTTGTCCGGTTTGAAAGAATTCGGTCTGGTAAAATATTTGATTCAGCAATTGTTATTAACAGACAAGCAGCGCTTGAAAGAGTTGCAGGTATTTATTCCTACCGCCAAGCTGGAGGATTGGGATTTGTTAGTAGCAGGTCAGCGTGTGCAGGTAATTGAAGGCAAAGGAAAATTGCAGTTTGGCACCAAGGTGGTCAATGCTGCTGACGGATCAGTGGCTGCGTTGCTGGGCGCATCTCCGGGGGCGTCCATTGCTGTACACACCATGCTGGATGTGATGAAAAAATGTTTCCCGCAGGAATTTGTACAGTGGCAGCCTAAAATTCAGGAAATGATTCCGTCTTATGGGATTTCTCTGGCGCAGAATCCGGAGCTGTTCCAGCAAATTCAGACTTCTACCAGCGAAACTCTGGGATTGAATCGGTAATTAAAAATAATATAGAAATTGCAGTATCCTGTTTGCCTTTTTTGGCAGGCAGGATATTTTTTTGCAGACAGTATTCGTGATTTTTTATAGCAGAATGGGCAGAGTAGTTCCTTTTTTGTCAGTCTGAAAAGGGAGAAAAAGAGAAAGGATAGAAGAAAACCAATTGATATTGCTGAATCTTGCGAGAATTTTGTGGAATATTTGATTAGGAATTTGCAACAATTTTCGGTATAATAATAAATAGAAACACACAAAGTATAAGAAGCAGTTTTTACTGAGAAAAAAGGAGAAATTATCATGTTAGAGTTACTATTAAACCGCAGAAGCATCAGAAAATATAAAACATCGCCGGTGGATGACAAGAAGATGGAACAAATTTTGCAGGCCGGTCTGTTGGCGCCGTCTTCGCGGGGCAAGCAGCCATGGGAATTTATTGTAGTGCAGGATAAAGATACTTTGCAGCAGCTGGGCAAATGCCGCCATCCGCAGCAGGTATTTCTGCCGCAGACACCGGCTGCCATTGTGGTCTTGGGTGATACCGCAATGACCGATGTGTGGGTGGAGGATTGCAGCATTGCTTTGACACTTATGCAGATGGAGGCGCAAAAGCTGGGGCTGGGCTCCTGTTGGGTGCAGATTCGCAACAGACAGGCGCAGGGAGAACAGCAGAGCAGCAATGCATTTGTAAAGGCGTTGCTGAATGTACCTGAACAATATGATGTGTTGGCCATTTTGGCTTTGGGTGAACCTGATGAGGAAAAAACACCGCATCAGTTGGACAAGCTTGCCTATAAAAAAATTCACAAGGAACAATTTTAATATAGAAGGATTGAGAGAGGGTGTCCTATGAGTCAAACATTATTACAGCAAATTGATACGATGCGAAAAGAAATGGTTGCTATGGTAGAAGAACAGGGTATGTCCATACAAGATGCCCTTGTCATTGAAAAAAGCCAATCTCTTGATTTGTTGATTGCCCAGTATGTGCAGCAAAGCAGTTATACAATAGCCGGTCAGGGATAATGAATGGTTGTAAAAGCACGGCAGAGATGCTAAAATAACAGAGGTATCAGAAAAGGAGAGAAACGTAGTATGAAATTGATAAGAACTCTGGCTGTGTATCTGTACTTGGCCTGGATTGTGGTGCTGGGTGTGCCTTATTTTCAGCATCTGGAAAAAAAGAAAGAGAAGTTGGGCGGAGATCAGGCGGTTATGCAAAAAATTTATGCTTATGCCCGCGGTATGGCCCGTCGGATTGTTGCGCTGACAGGCAGCAATATCATTGTAAAGGGCAGTGAAAATTTACCGAAGGATCAGACAGTTCTCTATGTTGCCAATCATCAAAGTTATATGGATATTCCTGTTATGATGTCTGTGATTGAGCAGCCGGTAGGTTTTGTAGCCAAAGAAGAAATCGGAAAGATTCCGTTCTTTTCAAAATGGATTGTACACATGAAGTGTGTATTGATTACCCGCGGTGATGCCCGCAAAGCGCTGACTGCTATTTTGCAGGCAGGCAAATTCTTGAGAGAAGGACATAGTCTGGTGCTGTATCCGGAAGGAACTCGCAGTGCAGATGGTTGTCTGGGCGAATTTAAAGCAGGCAGTTTGAAAGCAGCGCAAAAAGGGAAAGTAGCAATTGTGCCCATTGCCTTGCAGGGCGCCCGGGATATTATGCCGCGCAACAGTTTTTGGATTTATAAAGCGCAGACTACAGTGACTGTATTGCCTGTGATTTCGGCAGAAACGGTGCAGAGCATGGATACAAAAGAGCTGACTGCGCTGGTAAAAGGTCAGATTGCAGAAGCACTGGGCCAGTCTTTGCCTGCAGAACATGGAGATGAATCAAATGGATAGACTGGAAGAAGCAGAGGGGGTTTTAAAGAAATATTATGGATATCATTCTTTTAAGCCCATTCAGCAGAAAGCCATTTTATCAATTCTGAATCATCAGGATACGCTGGTCATTATGCCGACCGGCGGAGGAAAATCGCTGTGCTATCAGATTCCGGCGCTGATGCTGGAAGGGTTGACGCTGGTAATTTCTCCGCTGATTTCCTTGATGAAGGATCAGGTGGATCAGCTGGTGCGTTTGGGAATTCGAGCAGCCTGTATGAACAGTATGCTGGATGGTGAACAATATCGAATGTTATATCGGCAGATTCAGGCCAAACAGGTGCAGATTTTATATGTAGCTCCAGAGCGGCTTCGTTCTGGAGAATTTTTATCTTTGTTAAAGCGGCAGCATATTTCGCTGGTAGCTGTAGACGAGGCCCATTGTGTATCTCAATGGGGGCATGATTTTCGTCCCAGTTATTACGGAATCAGTCAGTTTATTCAAAGTTTGCCGCAGCGTCCGGTGGTGGCTGCATTTACAGCCACTGCCACAGCAGAAACCCGCGCCGATATTATTCAGCGTTTGGAGTTGCAGCGCCCCAATATTTATCGGGCCAGTTTTAATCGTTCCAATTTGATACTGGCAGTGCAGCGGGATGGCAACAGAAAAGAAGCGGTGCTGCAATTTGTGCAGAGTCATCGGGGGCAGTCGGGCATCATATACTGCAATACCAGAAAAGAAGTGGATAAAATATGGGATTTGCTGCGCAGAGCAGGAATTCCTGTTTTGCGTTATCATGGCGGTATGGAAGACTGGGAACGCAACGAAAATCAGGAGAAATTTATTTACGAGCAGGTGGATTTGATCGTAGCGACCAATGCTTTTGGCATGGGTATCAATAAGCCGGATGTCCGGTATGTAGTACACTATAATTTGCCTAAAAATATAGAGTCCTACTATCAGGAAATTGGTCGGGCCGGCAGAGATGGCTTGCCCAGCTTGTGCGTTTTATTTTTTTCTTATTCTGACGTGCATGTAAACCGTTATTTGCTGGAGCAGAGCAGCAAATCGGAGGAACGGCTGGCGATAGAACTGGAAAAATTGAATACTATGGTGCAGTACGCCAGCACCAGCCGTTGTCTGCGGCAGTTTATTCTGCAGTATTTTGGCGAAAAAGCCAAGGAGCGCTGCCAGGGCTGCAGTAATTGCTGCACCGTTAGTTTGGGGCAGCCGGTGATACAGCATCCTGAAGTTGAGCTGCTGAACGAATTGAAGACGCTGCGGCTTATGCTGGCCATTGACGAGGGGGTGCCATCCTATCATATATTCAGCGATGAAACACTGCAGGAATTGGCCAGCAAGCAGCCGATCAGCCCCATTGCCCTGGAGTCCATCACCGGATTGGGACAAAGTAAAATTGAACAATATGGAGCTGTTTTGCTGCAAACGATTTCTCAGTATCAGCAAGCGTTTCATTTGGAACATGGACAGACAGAAACTATTAGCAGGAGCGGAGGAGAAACAGTATGAAACTGGATTTTAGTAAAGAAACCCGAAATAGAATGCTGGCTAACATATGTGTAGCAGTGGTTGCAATTTCGTTTTATTTTGCCTTACTTCATCTGGAAACTATACGCGGCTTTACCAATACCGTTTTGGATATTCTACGGCCGTTTGTTTATGGTTTTGTCATAGCTTTTCTTTTAAATAATCCAGTAAAATATTTTGATAAAGTGATGCGTACAACCGTAAAAAACGCAAAAGTGCGCCGCGCGTTGTCAGTGATGCTGGCGATGGTGATTTTTACCGTATTGGTCAGTATTTTGATTGCTTTTTTGGTGCCGCAGTTGATTGACAGTGCTGTTACGCTGGTGAAAAATATTCAGGAATTTGCATTAAATATTGATGAAAATATTGAGATGTGGTTTTCAGTGTTAAACCAGCAATATCACATTGATCCGACTGTGTATGAAAAAATTACAGGAACCTGGGATGATATTCTGTCCAAAGGCAGCGCATTATTGCTTTCTGCATTTCAATATGCTTTGGGCTTTACAGGGCAAGTTACCAATGGCGTCATCAATTTTTTTGTGGCGGTGATCATCTCCATTTATTTGCTGATGTCGCGGGAACACTTTTTTGCTCAGCTGCGCAAAGTCTTGTACGCGTTTTTTCAGAAAAAAACTGTGGAAAAAATGTTGTATGTAGGGAATTTAACCAGCAGAACCTTCAATGGGTTTATCAATGGTAAATTGATAGACTCGTTGATTATCGGCATATTGGCGTTTATCTGTCTGACCATCATGAAAATGCCGTATGTATTATTAATCAGTGTGATTATTGGTGTGACCAATGTTGTTCCGTTTTTCGGTCCTTTTGTAGGCGCCATTCCCAGTGCCTTTATTATCTTTATTGTGGATCCCATTCAGGCTGTATGGTTCTGTCTGTTCATTTTAATTTTACAGCAGATAGATGGAAATATTATTGGTCCTAAAATTCTTGGCGGCACCACCGGATTGCCGGCAATTTGGGTTATGTTTGCCATTTTGATCGGCGGAGGTATTGCTGGCTTTATCGGAATGATTGTGGGTGTTCCGGCAATGGCTGTCATTTATACATTGTTTAAAGCCTATATTAAACAACGGTTGGAAGGTAAGGATTTACCGTCCAGTACCGGCGATTATATTGCCACAGGACAGGACCCGTATCAGGTAAAGAAGGAGAAAGACCATGAAATCCAATCAGGTAAAACAGATTCTTAATTTACAGCAGCAGATTACAGCAATGGAAAAAGAGATTGAGCATCTGTATGCGGAAAGAAAGCTTCTGGTGCAGGAAAGTGAGGCTTTGCTGTCGGAGGTATTGCAGGAAGAAATACAAACGCCGCTTGGATTAGACTATCAATCTGAGTTGGATGTTGTTTTGGATGCCCGTGCAGAGCTGCCGAAAGCAGCGAAGGTTGGTTGTCAAGGTGTAGAAGGTGCCTATTCTCATCAGGCTGCCGATCAGTTTTTTGCACAGCCGGATATTCAGTTTTTTGATAAATTTGAAGATGTTTTTACTGCGGTGGAAGATGGAATTGTCCAGTACGGCGTGCTGCCAATTGAGAATTCTACAGCTGGTTCGGTAACGCAGGTGTATGATTTGATGCGCAAACACAACTTCTATATCATAAAAGATACCAAGGTTCTGGTGCGGCATAATTTATTAACAGCTGTGGATACAGCAGTTGGTCAGCTGACAGATATTTATTCCCATCCGCAGGCATTGAATCAGTGCATGAAGCTGCAGGAGCAATATCCGGACATTCAGTTCCACGAATATTCCAATACGGCAGCGGCGGCAAAATTTGTTGCTGCGCAGAATAATCCCCATTTGGCAGCAATTGCGTCTGAAAAATGTGCGCAGCTTTACCATATGAATAAACTGCAGAAGGATGTGCAGGATATTACGGGCAATGCCACACGGTTTATTTGCATCAGCAAAACGCCGGGGTTTTCCATCGATGCCAATAAAATCAGTTTGTGTTTAACTGTGCCGCACAAGCCGGGGGCTTTGTATCATTTGCTGCGCAAATTTGCGCTGAACAGTTTAAACTTATGTAAGTTAGAGTCACGGCCTTATCCGGAAAAGAAATTTGAATATTTATTTTATCTGGATATCGAAGGCAAGTGCAGTGATGTGCAGGTTCGCTGGTTGTTGAACGACCTGAATCATCAGTTGGGATATTTTAAATTTTTAGGCAGCTATAATGAACAGTTGATAGCTGACGGCGAATAATACAGCTTAAAAAATCGTTGTCATACATTTTCTCTTGCATGTATATACATGGGTATAAGATAGAGAAAAGGGGGAAGTATGATGGCAGTATATCAGAATCATAAATTAAAAACACCAAGCAGAGGCTTCTGGCGGTTTTGCGCCCAGATGGCAGGTTCGCTGGGTGTTTTTTTTCTGGTGTTGACTATTTTTCAAAGCACCTCGCCGGGCAGTTTAAAATGGCAGCAGTTTTTGCGGGAAAGTTTTACTGTGGACGCTGATTTAGCGCCGGTTATGCAGTTTTTTGGGGGCTTTTCGGTGGACAGCCTGCCGGAGGGTGATGTAATCAGTGTAAATGCGCCTGTCAATCGGGTTCAGGAGGCAATGGCAGTTCCTGTGACTGGTAAAGTGGTGAATGAATATGGCTGGGATCAGACCCAACTGGCTGCGGCATTTCAGGATGGGTTATTGATTGCTACAGCGCCGGCTGAAGAAATAAAAGCGGCGTATGACGGCACTGTAACAAATCTCACAGAGACAGATGGTGTTTATACCATAGAGATTTCTCATGCCAACGGTCTGGTTACCATTTACGGCAAATGCGCTCAATGTTATGTACAGTTAAATGAGCCGATAGAAAAAGGGCAGGCAATCGGAACAACACAGCAGACAGAGCAGGAAGACGGTAACTTTTATTTTGCTGCTCGTTATTTAGGCGAACCCATCAATCCATTAGAATTGTTGAAAGAAAAAGAAGCGGGCGCATAACAATCGAATTTCATTATGTATCAGAGAGGCCAAATCCTATGGATTGGCCTTTTTCTTTGCCGGGATACTGCATTTTCTGTTAGATTTGCGGTTGTGAGAAAAAGAATTGTAAATTTTAGGAAAAAATATCTTGCAATTTTTGGAAGAAATAGGTACAATATAGACAGTAAATATTTACCAAAAATGAAAATAAATTTAGAATAAAAGAATGCAATTTATGAGGGAGGTATTTTGTTTTATCGCTGCGCGTTCATATTACATTATTTTCTGGAGTAAAAAATAAGGAGTGTATCGGTATGTACAAAGTTTTATTAGTGGATGATAATCAGCAGTTTTCCAATATTTTAGAAAATTTCTTGAAGGAAAAGGGAGATATTGAGGTTGTAGGCGTTGCTGTAGATGGTTGGGATTGTTTAGAAAAAATTGAGGCGGTAAAGCCGGATGTGGTTGTACTGGATATGATTATGCCAAGATTGGACGGAATTGGTGTTTTGGATCGTATGCAGAATTTATCAGTGCATCCTAAGGTTATCATGTTAACTGCATTTACCAATGACACCATGATCCAGCGGGCGATGCTGAAAGGTGCTTCCGATTATTTAGTCAAACCATTTGAACTGGAAGGAATTTATGAACGCATTAAAGATGTCTGCCGTTTCTATCCCGGTATGGTCATGGAGGGCGGCGGAACGGTGGGCAATCTGGCTCTGGCAGATCAAATGGCCATTTACCAGCCGGTGCGGCCTGTTCAAAAACGAAAACCGCTGGAAGTGGAAGTTACTTCTTTGCTGCACGATATGGGAGTACCTGCTCATGTAAAAGGATATCAATATTTGCGGGATGCCATTTTGATGATTTTAGACGATATTCATTTACTCAGTGGGATTACCAAAGATTTATATCCTAAAATTGCTGAAAAATACGATACCACGCCAAGCCGCGTGGAACGTGCTATCCGCCATGCCATTGAACTGGCTTGGGGCAGAGGCAATATTGATTTAATGACAGAATATTTTGGCTATACCATCAATTTGGAAAAAGGGAAACCAACAAACTCTGAATTTATTGCGATGGTATCAGACCGTATCCGTTTAAATTATTAAGAGATTTTTATTTATCTTCTCACAAAATATTGTTATAATAAAAACAAATATTATAATGAGGTGATAATCATGTTTGTTGGAACTGTAAAAGATATGCCCAAAATTGATATGACACCGGGCGGCGCCAAAGGCACGGTAAAACAGGTTGCAGTTGGCCCGCAGCAGGGGTGGGAAGATTATGTGATGCGGATTATGACCTTGGAAACAGGTGGAAATTCTCCGCAGCATGCCCATGATTGGCCGCACATCAATTATGTGATTTCCGGTACCGGCGTATTGATGATAGATGGGACAGAATTTCCTATCGAAAAAGGAACTTGCGCCTATGTGCCCTCCAATGCAGAGCATTGTTTTACCAATACCGGAAGTGAGAGCCTGGAGTTTATCTGCATCGTTCCTACCAGAGGCGAAGCTTAATAGAAAGAGAATAGATCACCTGGCCAGCAGTGTGGTCTATTTTTCATGTTGGATTGAGTTTCTAGGTAGGGAGTTATCAATATGAAAAAGAACATTATTCTGGTAGGATTTATGGGAACCGGTAAAAGCTCTGTCGGTTTTCGTCTGGCGCAACGTTTGAGAATGGAGTTTTGTGATACAGACCGTCAAATCGTGGCCGCTGCTGGGATGGACTTGATCACCTTATATCGCAAGCATGGTAAAATACGGTTTCAGTCTGAGGAGGATTTGGCCTTAAACCGATTTTTGAAAAAAGAGAATTGTGTGATTTCCACCGGCGGTACGTTGCAATTTTATGAAGAACGGCTGCAGAGGATGCGGCGATCCGGTTTGATTGTCTGTCTGAAGGCCGAACCGGAAACGATTCGGCGCAGAGTGATGCGCACAAATAATCGCCCCTTTTTACGAAAAGGCTATATAATGGAAGACATTTGTCTGCTTTATCAAGAGCAGATGTGTTGGGAAACCGCAGCAGATTTAGTTATTGATACAACAGATAAAAGTTTTGAACAGATTTTGCAGAAAATAATAAAAAAATGGGAGCAAGAACTACATGGAATTTTATAAAGTGATTTATCAGCAGGGGCAATATCAATTGGAGGAAGAAGCCGGACAGGATGGTACTGTGTTAGATAATGGGCTGCTGAGCAGATTGGCAGCTTTGCTGTACAGCTGCTATCAACAGCAGGATCAGCTGCCGTTGACATTTCGCCGTTATCTGACTGCGTATTATGCCAGTGGCGAAATGGAATATATTGCGCTGGCTGAGGCATCCAGCCTGTTAAAGAAACCTTTATTGGACGGTTTTGCCACAACCTGGTTGGAAGGAGAAGAAGAAAATCGGGTTTGGATTGGCGCTGATGGTGCTGTTGAAAACAGAGGGCCCAGCGCAGAAAAGGTGAAAACCATCTTGCAAGCATTGCTGCAGGCGATGAATCAGGAGCAAACGCAGATAAAAATATAGTGGTTGAAAAGATAAAAAATTGTTTGCTGCGCTGATTTTAATATAGAAACGGATATATCAAGAAGAAAGCCATCGGCGGGATGGCGTTTTACAGGAGGAATTATGGAACACATTTTAACCATTGCAGGCTCTGATTCCAGCGGCGGCGCCGGAATACAGGCCGATTTAAAAACCATTACCATGTTGGGAGCTTATGGCGCCAGTGTCATTACTGCAGTTACAGCGCAAAATACAACGGGCGTTCAGGGTGTTTACGAAGTACCGCCAGAAGGGGTTGCCGCTCAGTTAGACTCGGTTTGTCAGGATATCCGGTTTTCTGCGGTAAAAACAGGAATGCTTTCCAGCAAAGAAATTGTGGCTGCGGTTTGTGATAAACTGGCTGCCTATCAGCTGCCTAATCTGGTGGTGGACCCGGTTATGGTGGCCAGCAGTGGTGATTTGCTGCTGCAGAAAGATGCCATAGAAATCGTGCAGGAACGGCTGCTGTCCTTGGCTGTGCTGGTGACGCCAAACCTGAAAGAAGCAGAGGTGTTATCCGGTATGGCTATCACTTGCATGGAGGATATGAAAAAAGCCGGACAGAGAATGCAGCAGGAACTGGGCTGCGCCAATGTATTGGTGAAAGGTGGCCATCTGGCGCATACTGCTACCGATTTGCTTTGTATGGCAGATGGAACTGTTCTGTCTTTTCCGGAAGAACGGATTGAAACAAAAAACAGTCATGGCACAGGCTGTACGTTGTCTGCTGCTTTGGCTGTGTGCCTGGGCAAAGGGATGGACATGCAGCAGGCTGTGAAAACAGCCAAACAATATCTGACACGGGCATTGTACTATGGTCGGTTGGATCAGGTTGGTCATGGCACAGGACCGGTGCGGCATAATTATAGTTTATTTGACAAAAAGTAAAAAGGTTTGAGGGAAGGTGCATGCATGGAACTGACTTCTTTGGGGGAGTTTGGGCTGATTGATCTGATAAAAATTCCTGCGTATCAGCCGCAGCAGCTGGTGCTTGGTATTGGTGATGATTGTGCTGTGCTGCCATTTGATCAGGAACACTATCAATTGGTGAGCTGCGACTTATTGATTGAAGATGTGCATTTTATACGAAATAAAATAACAGCCCGTCAACTGGGATATAAAGCGGTGGCAGTTAATTTGAGCGACATTGCAGCTATGGGCGGTAAGCCGGTTCACATTCTTTTGTCTGTGGCGCTGCCGACAGATTACACCGTAGAAGAATGGCAGGATTTTTATCAGGGTGTGGATGAAATCTGTAAAAAGTATCAGGTGAACGTAATCGGTGGCGATACCACCTCCAGCAAAGGCGGGATGAGCATTAATGTGACTGCCATTGGTCTGGTAGAAAAAGCGAACCTGCACTTTCGCAAGGATGCCCAGGTGGGAGATGTCATTTTTACCACTGGTCCGTTGGGCGGCAGCCGCGCCGGTTTGGAGCTGATTTTGCAGGAACAGCAGGATAACTTACAGCTGACCGATGCAGAACGGCAATATTTGCTGCAATGCCATTGCCAGCCGGAGCCCTGCTGTGCGGAAGTTGAGATTTTGAATCAGTTGGCTGGTCCTGCATTGCATGGTTTAAATGACATCAGCGACGGATTATTGTCAGAATGCAATGAACTTGCGCAGGCCAGCCAGGTGGCGCTGTTGCTGTCTGCCGAACAGATTCCTGTGGACGCCGTTGGCTGCAAAGCAGCTGAACAGTGCGGTCACGATGGACTGCAATGGGCTTTGCAGGGCGGTGAGGATTACCAGCTGGTAGGCACTATGGATGGAACACAGGCCCAGTCTATCTGTACTCGATATGAACAGATTACCGGCAAAAAATTATATATCTTAGGTACTGTTCAGGCAGGGCAAGGTGTGTTTTTGCAGGATGATACCGGTGTTCATGAAGTCGGAGCAAAGGGCTACAATCATTTTGTTTCGCCAAAAGAGGAAGCGGAGGCAGCAGTACAGAATGAAGACGCAGGCCAATCTCTGCTGCAATGGCGAATTTCTGAACTGCAGCAGCAGGAGGAACGTCAGAGCACATACCGTCATGATTTACAGAATCATCTGGCTTGTTTATCCGGTTTGTTGGAATGTGGGCAGGTGCAGCAGGCGCTGGACTATTTGCGGCAGATGGCAGCCCATGTTCCGCTGCCGGAAAGAACAGTCTACAGCCAGCGGATTGTGCTGAATCTATTACTGAATCAAAAAGCGCAGCTGGCGGAACAAAAAGGAATTGAGTTGCAGATTCATTGTCAGAACACTGAATTGGATTTTTTGTCTGATTATGACATCAGTACTTTATTGGGGAATCTTTTAGATAACGGACTGGAACACAGCGGTCAGGAACATGACGCTTATCTGTATCTGGATATCTGGCTGAACTCGGCGGGAGAAACGGTGATTCGTATGGAAAACAGCTGTTGCGATGCTCCTGCTGTGCAAAATGGCGTACTTTCCAGCAGCAAAGCGGATACAGCCCGCCATGGCAAAGGGATGGGACAAATTCAGCGTGTGACCGAGCAGCATGGCGGTCAGTTCAGCTGGATTTATGAAGAACAGCACCAGCGTTTTATTTCGCAGTGTATATTCCCCAAAATATCTTGATAGTTTTAGTTGCGAAATTGTGGTATAATAATTGTATCACAAACTAGGAGGTGAATCTGTGAAAAGACGACTTGCAGGGCTGATTTTACTTTGCTTTTGTTTGCTGGGGCTGCCCAATGTGGTTTTGGCAGAAACTGCAGCGCCGCAAAAGGTGATGATCATCACTGTAGATGATGCGGTGGAACCAGGGCTGGCATCCTATCTGGAACGGAATATTGCCATTGCCAAAGAAAATCAGGCGGATTTATTGATTTTGGAGCTGGATACCCCGGGCGGTCGGGTGGACGCAGCGCAGGACATCAAAAGGCTTTTATATGACTGCGGCATGGAAACAGTGGCACTGGTAAAAGACCAGGCGCTGTCTGCGGGTGCATACATTGCTATGTGCTGTGACAAAATTGCCATGATGCCGGGCAGTACGCTGGGGGATGCAGAAATGCTCATCAATGGTGTGACTGCTGACGAAAAATATCTGGGTCCGTGGCGGGAAGAATTTGCTTCCATTGCCGAGGACAAAGGCAGAAATCCAGAGATTGCCAAGGCCTTTGTTGACCGGGATATTGAGATTGACGGTATTGTAGAAAAAGGTAAACTGTTGACCTTAACGCCGCAGCGGGCAGTAGAGCTTGGCATGGCTGATACCATTGTAGAAAGCAGGGAAGAACTGCTGCAGTGGCTTGGCGCCGAGCAGGCAGAATTGTTTTACAGTGAAATGAACGGTGCGGAAAAGATCACACGATTGATTACTCATCCCAATGTTGCACCGTTGTTATTGTCGTTGGGGCTGCTGTGTCTGATTATTGAATTTTTCACACCGGGTGTCGGTGTGTTTGCAGTAGCAGGGATTGCATTGCTTTCATTATATTTTGGAGGACATATGATTGCAGGTATGGCAAGTTGGTTTGCGTTACTGCTGTTTTTAGCAGGTATTATTTTGTGCTTTATAGAGATTCTGACTCCTGGTTTTGGGGTTTTTGCGCTGGGCGGAATTGGTTGTATTATCGGCAGCATTTTCCTGACAACGCCGGATATGGCTACAGCTGTAAAATATATTGCCGTTGTGCTGTTGGTGATGATTATCTGTGCGCCGATTATTGCTAAGTTGTTCAGCAAAAGCAAATTCTTTGAACGGCTGATGGTGCGGGAGCGGCTTACTACCGAAGATGGCTATGTGGCAGGGCGGCAGGAACAAAGCTCTTATGTGGGCCAGTTCGGAACTGCGGCGACTACCTTGCGTCCTTCTGGCACTGTGGAGTTGGAAGATGGTACCAGAATAGATGTGGTAACAGTTGGAGAATTTATTGAGAAAGGGGAACCGGTGCAGGTTGTTCGCAAAGACGGCACCTGGCTGGTTGTAGAAAAAAGGAGGAGTAAAGCGTAATGGGTGGATTATTGGTTACTATTTTATTAGTATTGATTCTGCTGATGGTGTTTTTCCGCTTTGTGCCTATTGGCCTGTGGATTTCCGCTTTGGCAGCAGGTGTAAAAGTTGGTTTGTTTAATTTGGTTGGGATGCGTTTAAGACGGGTTCCGCCTCATAAAATTGTAATGCCGTTGATTAAAGCAATCAAAGCCGGTTTGGAAATGGATACATCTAAGCTGGAGGCCCATTATCTGGCTGGCGGTAATGTAGATAAAGTCATTGACGCTTTAATTGCTGCGGAACGGGCAGGCATTGAGCTGAACTTTTCCAGAGCGGCTGCCATTGACCTGGCCGGCCGTGATGTAAAGGAAGCAGTTATGGTATCGGTTACGCCAAAAGTAATTGAAACACCGGTAATTGCTGCTATGGCCAAAAACGGGATTCAGGTAAAAGCTATTGCTCGCGTTACCGTGCGTGCCAATATTGACCGTCTGGTCGGCGGTGCCGGGGAAGAAACCATTATTGCCCGTGTCGGCGAAGGGATTGTAAGTACAGTTGGTAGCGCAGAAAGTCATAAAGATGTGCTGGAAAATCCGGATAATATTTCTAAAACTGTTTTGGCAAAAGGGCTGGATTCCGGTACTGCCTTTGAAATCCTGTCCATTGATATTGCCGATGTGGATGTAGGGAAAAATATCGGTGCCGAACTGCAGATTGACCAGGCAGAGGCAGATAAAAATATTGCGCAGGCCAAAGCGGAAGAACGCCGTGCTATGGCAGTGGCGCAGGAACAGGAAATGAAGGCGCGGGTACAAGAAATGAGAGCCCGCGTTGTAGAAGCAGAGGCAGAAGTGCCAATCGCTATGGCCGAAGCATTGCGTAACGGGAATATGGGCGTTATGGATTATTACAATCTGCTGAATGTACAGGCGGATACAACCATGCGGGATCATATTGCCACAGCAACCAGTCCTGCAGCAGATAAAGAATAGGGTGATGCCATATGGAATGGCTGGGGATACTTATTTTTGTTGGAATTACCATTTATAACAGCATGAAGGAAAGCAATAAAGCCAAGCAGCAGCGGGAAAAACGGCAGAGTATGGGTGGGCAGACGGTGTATCGTTCGCCGTCTGCTGAGATACCGGATAAACCAATGCAGCCTGTAAAACCGGCTGTACCAAAACAGCCTATGAAGAAAGCGGGCAATTTGTTTGATTCTTTGACCGAGTTTATAGGAGAACTGGAAAATCAGCTTGATTCCTCCCAACCGCAGGGCAAAAAGAAACCGGAGCAAAAAAATACATCTGCTGCCGGTAAGGGGATGACAGCTGCGAAAAAGAAAAGTAAAAAAGCAGTGCCGCAGGCTGCCAAAAAATCTCCTGCCGAATTGCCAAAGCAAACGCTGATGGAACAGCGGCCGGAGAGAGAGCGGCGTGAGGCACACACCAAAGTTTCTGCCAGTGTAAAACCTTTGCAAAATGCTTTTGACAATAAAGAATCCTGCGAACACCGCATTGAACTGAACCCTAACATTCAGTACAGCAATCGGAAGCAGCAGACAGAGACTGCGCGTGCCTCCATTATACGGACGGATAAGGACAGTTTGATTCAAGGGATTGTCTGGTCTGAAATCTTGGGCAAACCAAAGGCATATCAACGTCGTGAAAACGTGTTTGAACGTCACTGATCAGATTTGTTTTCAGCGGTTTGACGTATAGTTATTTCTTACTAAGCGAACCGGATGCAAATCCGGTTCGCTTATGTTGTCTATGCGATAAAAAATTAAATATCAAATATTGACGAATGGGAAAGAAAGTGATATAATTCATTCGTGTAAAAGGGAGTAGCTTGCACCGTTGGTGTGGCATGTGAGCGTCAGGACGATCGAATAGATCCGCCCATGCAGATAAGAAGCGAGACTTTTATTGTATCATAATGATGTTGTACTATCGTTATGATGCAATAGAAGTCTCTTTTTTTATTTTCAGCAACGACAAAAATACTCAGGCAATGAAAACATTGAAATGGAGGAAGTTTTATCATGAAGTATGTATTGTTGGCAGTTGGTTTGATTTTTTTGGTAAAAGGCGCCGATTTATTTGTAACCGGTGCATCCAGTGTGGCGCGCAGATTTCATATTCCGTCGCTGGTAATCGGGTTAACTATCGTGGCCTTTGGGACAAGCGCTCCGGAGGTAGCAGTCAGTGTTACTTCTGCATTAAATGGACAAAGTGACATTACCATGGGGAATATCATTGGTTCCAATATGTTCAATCTGTTGGTTGTTGTGGGGATGGCAGCCTGGATTCTTCCCTTTAAAGTAAAAGAAACCATCATTGCTAAAGAATTTCCTTTTATGCTGTTGAGCTGTGTGGCAGTGCTGATTCTTGCATTTGACCTGCTGCTTGGCAACGGAACAGTGAACGTGATTAACCGCACAGACGGTTTGGTGCTGTTGATGTTATTTGCTATCTTCCTGTATTATCTGCTCAGTGTAGCCTTAAAAGCGCAGAAAGAAAATCAGGCGGAAGAAGTTATGATTTCCATTGGTTTGACCAAAAGTATTGTATATCTGGTTGTGGGCATTGTTGCCATTGTCTTGGGCGGTAATCTGGCTGTAGATGCAGCTACCGAAATTGCCCTTGCCTGGGGTATGAGTGAAACCATGGTTGGTTTGACCATTATTGCAGCAGGCACCTCTCTGCCGGAGCTTATGACCTCCGTAGTAGCAGCCAGAAAAGGGGAAAGCGATATCGCGCTGGGGAACGTCATTGGTTCTAACATCTTCAACGTGTTCTTTATTATGGGTATTTCTGCTGTGATTACACCGGTTGGTGTTTCCGCAGCGGTTGCCTTCGATGCCGTATTATTGACAGTGATCACATTGATTGCCTTTATTTTTGCACTGACTGATCGCAAGTTCAGTAAAGGCGAAGGGATTGTTTTATTCTTACTGTATGTGGCTTACATGATTTTTGTAATCTGGAGAAACTAGAAGTTTGTCATTGTTTGTAAGATGAACGAAAAAATCAAAAAGAAAAAAGGTTTTTCCGTTTTTTGGTAGAATTGTAATACTTGTTAAGAAAAATGAATCATAATCTGTTCTTTTTTGCCTATTGCTGCTACATCTGACAGTTACGGCGTTCTGCTGTATAAAAAAAGAGAAGATTTCTCATACTAGAAAAAATCTCTTGTTGTACTGTATCACAAAATCAAGGAGGAACAGATTATGTCAGAGGAACAGAACCAAGAACCGGAAGTGTTATTGGAAAATTACGGAACAACGGCTTTGCCGGTGCCGGAAAGCACACCAATCCATTGTTTGACCATCATTGGGCAGATTGAGGGGCATATGATTTTGCCCCAAAATAATAAAACAACCAAATATGAGCATTTGATTCCCCAATTGATTGCCATTGAGCAGGACGACGATGTGAAGGGTGTGCTGGTGATTTTGAATACGGCCGGCGGTGATGTAGAATCGGGGTTGGCCATTGCCGAAGCTATCCGCGGTTTGAGTAAGCCAACGGTATCCATCGTAATGGGCGGCGGGCACAGCATTGGCGTTCCCATCGCTGTTGCCAGTGATTATTCTTTTATTGCGCCCAGCGCTACCATGACCATTCACCCGGTGCGGCTCAATGGCATGGTGATCGGTGTGCCGGCTACTATGGAATATATAGAGCGAATGCAGGACAGAGTGGTGGCTTTTGTAACCGCCAATTCCCATATTGATGACCAGACATTCCGCAACCTGATGCTGACAGTGGGTGAGCTTTCTCAAGATATCGGTACTGTGATCGTAGGCAAAAAAGCAGTCGAATGCGGTTTGATTGATGAAGTCGGCAGTATCAGAGAAGCTATGAAAAAGCTGAATGAATTGATTGCCGCCAGAGAGGATGAGCAGAATGAATGACTGTTATTACACCATGATGCCGCCGCAATGGCAGTCCAATGCCGCAAACAGCAAAAGTCATCTTGTCTGCTACAAAGGGATATCCATGTATGTGCAGCCTTATGATGCCCGGCATTATCAGATCGTTTCTCTGTGTACCACCAATCCGGCCCATTATTTGGACAAAACGCTGACACCGGGTTCTTTGATTCCTCTCTTTTCCTGACAGTTTTTGTTTAATAGAATCTACACTTGGTGGAATCTGGTGAAATAATCCTTCCGTTGGTTATGAATTGTGGTATAATAAACACAGAAGAAGCGGGAACCCTTGTATTTTCAGGGGTTCCCGCCTTTTTTGTTACTATCGTGTTATTAGTTCAGTGTTCAACGGCTTATAATGTTCACCACTTTGAACCCTTATTCCACCAGTTCCACGGCGGCTTTCAGTTCGTCCAAAGTCTTATGATTATAGACCCGGTTTCCCGTGTCTTTGGA
>CALXUG010000001.1 GCA_944391625.1 uncultured Clostridia bacterium | reverse complement strand
AGTGGAAAGTTCAACCTGGTCAGGCTCCACGGATAACGTGATCCCAGATTCCACGAAGAAAGCCGGCCGAACGCCACGGTTGCCATAGAACGCGATGTGGTAGTTCAGACTGCCGTCCGCGTTGACATAGCGCGCATTGTACGCGTTGCTGGCGTACGGGGTGATCAGCCACCACCAGTCGTCAAGTTCAAGAAGGTCCTGATCGGCGTATTTCTCATACATGGTTTGCGTCAGAAGGGCGATCTTTGCCTGAATGGTTCCGTAACCTTCGCCGCCCTCATGGTCAGCCAGGGACCAGTCGGCCGTCAAGATGTCCTTTGAACGGATAGGGCCTTCGGCCTGGTCGAATGTGGCCAGGAATTCCGTGTTCAGTTCACGATTCAGGTTTGAAAAGCGCCAGTCGTTCGGATTTGCGGCCGGCTTTTCCGGTCTGGTCTTGAACGGCTGATCTGCGAAGTGGCGGTCAGCGATACAGGTATCGGCGATCAGAAGGGTTCTTCCGTCGGTGAAGTGTTCCAGGACGCGGACGTCGATCGGTCCGGCGTTGAATACGGTTCCAGGTGCAAGGTCTTTCAATTTTGCGCGTACAGTCATTTTTTGTTTCCTCCTTCAAATTCTTCGATCACGACTTCGACACGGGGGTTCTTCGGGTCCACAGCGAAGTCGTCGGTAAAGTGTTCAATGTGTTTCCAGCCGTCATTTTGAAGAACGCCGGCGTGGACAAGGCTGTCCTGAATGAACTTCTTCGCGAAAGCGATATTGTCTTTATCTCTCCGGCGGTTCGGTTCGATCCAGGTGTAATGTATCACCACGGGACGGGTGAAGCGGACGCCGCGAAGCTGGGTTTTGATCATGTAGCCGATTACGTTTTCGGCCTGTTTCTTCATGGCGGCGGCCTTGTATTTGCCTTTGGCGCCGCGTTCAGCGTCCACATATTCGTTCAGTCCTGGCAGAAGGCCAGGGATTGTCAGTTTGTAGTGTTTCACTCTGTCACGTCCTTTCAAGCCCCAGAAGGCGCTTCGCCTTGTCGCGGCGTTCTTGTGCGTTCTGGGTTCTTCTGGAATCTCCGGCCAGTTTCAGCCTGATCGGACACATTTCCAGAATTCGGTCATAAATTCGGGCATATCCCAGGGACGACGGATTTTGAAGGTCGGCCAGGGAAAGGTTTGTCGTGACGATCAGGGGCTTTCCGGTGCGGCTCCTGGCGTCTATGACGTTGAAGACCTGTTCCACGGAATAGGACGTGTCCCTTTCGACGCCCAGGTCGTCAATGACAAGAAGGTCATATCGGGACAGCTTGTCCAGGAATTCCTGTTTGTCTTCGCCGAAGCCTTGAAGTTTGTTCAGGATTCGGGGGAAGTTCGTCACGCTGGCGCGGACTTGTTTGTCGATCAAGGCGTTTGCTATGCAACAGGCCAGGAAGGACTTTCCGGTTCCGACGCCGCCATAAAACAGGATTCCGATATTGTCGGACTTCATTTCCGGCCAGTGTTCCACATAGCGGCGGCACACGTCGGAAATTCTGGCGTTGCGGTTGTCGTCCTGGGTGAAGTTCTGGGACAGGTATGACGGATCGGTGATCCCGTCTTTGCGAAGTCGTTCGCATTGCTTCCGGAATTCGGCGGCCTTTTCTTCGGCTTCACGTTGGCGGCTGGCTTCTGATTCGCATTTGCACAGGTGCGGAACGCGAAGCGTCTTTTCGCCGATCGTGATGTCGCCTTCTTTCCTGGTGCGGCACTTGCCACAGCACAGGAAGCCTTCTTCGTCGCGGTAGTCGCCTTCGGCGCCATTGTTCGCCCTACCTCTGGCGGCGATACCTTCGACAGCGGCCGTCCAGATGTTGTCGGCCATGATTATTCACCGCCGCCCAGGAAGTCTTCGCCGTCGTCGTAGTTCTTGACGGGGGCCGGCTTCGGGGACGGTATGACTTCGGCGCGGTCATATTCGTTCCAGCGTTCACCGCGAAGGAATGTCGCCGGATATGGAATAAAGCGGCCGTCGTCCTTTGTCCACTGTTCAGAACGCTTCCAACGCTCCACACCCTGGACGATCTGGTTTGTCAAGTCTGGGTTAGGGCGAATTTGATTCCAGACCTTCACGGCGTCTTTCTTGCCGACTTTTCGTGGATAGACTGACCAGAACTGGTCAAAAGCGTCGTCCACTCCGGCGCCGCGTTGCGCCGATACTCGTTTTCGTTTCTCGTTTCCGTTTTCGAATACGTTTTCGTTTACGTTTACGGAAGAATCTGCTTGCATTTGCGCGCAAGTGTCAGAATTATCACTTGATACCCCTTGACTGCAAGTGTTATCAAATTCTTGCGGTAGTGGGTATTTGGGTTTTGTTGCGCGCCTGTTCTGGTGTTTGTCCCAGGACAGAAGTTTCAGGTATTGCCGACCGTCTTCGGCTCTGTATGTAGCCACAAGGCCACCGTTCACAAGTTCAGCCAGCCAGGAAGACACCTTCTTTTCGGTCGGTACGTTCAGCGGAAAGAGAAGGGAAGCAAGGATTTTCGGGCTTCCATAGTACAGGCCGAAGTCGTCCGCTTTTACGATCAGACGATAGAACAGGACTTCGGCTTCCGCCGACAAGTACGCCAGACTTTCCGACGTACATATTGATTCTTTCAAAATGCGGCTGGGCATTTATGACACCACCTTTCATGCGTTTTTCTGACAGGCGCGGCACATTTCACGGCCGAATTTGTTCATGGAATAGCGGCGTTCAGCTTCGCTGATAGGGCCGCCGCACACGGGACACGCGGCGCCGCCTGTCTGGGCGCTGTTTTGCGGTTGTGGTGCGGTTCTTTGCTGTTGGTTGGTAGATTGTCCACCCTGGGCGTTCTGCCCGTTCGTGGCGCTCTGTGTGGCTTGTGGCGCCGGCACGTGTCCGTTCATATTGAAGCGGACTTTATTGTTCCGGTCGACGATTACCAGGTCACAGATTTCGCGGCGTTCGTTATAGGCGATCTTCGATACCTTGAACTTTGTACTGGCGTAGCACTTGAAGACTTCCTTCTGGCCCTGGCGTTCGGGGTAGAATTCACCGTCAGCCAGTTCGACATAAATGAAAGGGCCTGTGTAAAGTTCGCGGCCGATCCCGACGTTGAAGCCGGCACGTTTGAAGCTGTCGGAAGCCTGGCCTTTTTCCTTTTCGGTGTTGCTCTCTGTTCCGACGTCCTGTTTTCTGACCCAGGTCTTTTTCTCGTCGTCCCAGATGTCGATATTACAGAACAGGTTTCCGTTGATTACTTCGTGGGTTCTCTGCCAGTTGCCAGGCCCGAAGACCTGGTCCAGGATTCGCATATCGACACGTGCGTCCTTGTAAAGTAGAAGGACGGCGCCGACGCGGCCGGTCTTTGCTTTGCTGACCGACTGAACGCGACAGTCAATGTCTTGTTCGGTAAGAAGGGGAATCGAAAATTCTTTCATTGCGGTTCCTCCTTATTTGATTTGAAGGTTTCGGTTCTCCACAAGGGAAGCGCCGGACACTTCCTGGCCGGACTGGATCGCCTTCTTGATCGCGGTCTTGTCCGGTTTCGTTGTAACGGTTTCAACAACGAAGTCAGCCGGAAGGGCCTTTTCGTCGTCAATGCTTACGGCCACAGACTTTCGGAAGGAAACGCGAACCTTTGTGGTTTCGACCTTGTCACGGCCGGCGGCGTCCAGACACGCGGTCAGGATATTTTTCAAATAGTCAATACGCTTTTCGGTCTGCTTACGGCGTTTTGCCAGGTTAGCTTCTTCGGCTTTCAGGTTGCCGATAAAGACTTCGGAATTCTTGATGTAGCAAGCGACAGCTTCGCTTTTTTCTTCGAAGGCTCCGGACAGTTCGTCCAGTTCTTCGGCGTTCAGAATTTCGCCGGTTTCTTCGTCGATTTCCAGGTTGTCAAGGACCTTCAAATACTTGTCCGTGATTTCGTACAGGGTGTTATTCATTTTCGGAACCTCCTTCCAGGGTTGCGACCTTCGCTTCAAGGTCTTTTACTTGCCGATCGGCTTTCTTGTAGCGGTCGAACCAGTCGTTCGAACACTTCTTTTCGAAGTCAAGATCGCTTTTCAGTTCAGCGTTTTCAATTAAAATATCCAGGACGAACGCCTTCACGGCGTCAGTGTCATAAAAATTCAGTTTAGCCATTGTTTTTCACTCCTTTTCGTGATATACTGTTCGTAGACTTTTTTGAAAGGGCCGTTTCGGTTGTTGTGGTGACGACGAAACGGTCTTTTTCTGTTTCTTCAATGGTGATCTTGCGTTCACCAAGTAGAAGAAGACTTTTGACGGCTTGTCCGACCTGGACGGCCGACAGTGTCGCGGTGTACTTCATGTTTTGGCCTCCTTTCCGTAGGATTTCGGAAGGCGCCACCTACAAAGGCGAAGCCGGTTCCAATGAACAGAAGGCCGAAGGTTCTGACCGTTCCTTCTACCAGGGACACCGCGTCGGTTTCTATGGCGCCGATCGTTCCCCAGGCAAAGAAGAAGGCAATAGCCGCCGCCAGGGCTGACGTCCTTCTGATCGCCAGACGGATTCGGCGTCGTTTCCGCCTGGTTGCTCTGTCCGGTGTCATTTCTTGACCTCCTTTCTTTTCGGACCACTGCCGCGACGGCGAATGTTTTCCTGGTAGGTTCTTTGTGCCAGTACCGGATCATAGGCCGGTCGCTGGTTCTGATCCAGTTTCCCAGTCGCGCCGCGTTTCAGTTCGACATACAGTGTTCGAAGGGCGACGCCCACTTCGTCAGAAATGTCGGAAATGGACATTCCTTTCGCGTACAGGGCCGCGATTTTCTTTCTGTTGTCGAAGGTGATAGACTTATAAACTGCCACGTTCTCACGCTCCTTTCTGCTTGCGGCCTTATAACCACGTATCGCCCTTGTCAGGATCGCCGTTGACCTGTTTAATGTTTGGGTCGAAGATTACGACGAAACGGTCTTCGTAAAACTTTTCAGAAATGACGGTTACTTCCCACAGGATATTCCAGTCTGTCAGTGTTCGGATCAGGTCCACAGCGAATTCCGCTTCCACGATTTCGCCGTCGGTGCTGACCAGAACTATATTCTTCGCTCTGCGTTTGTTAGTTGCGACGACGATTCTTTCAAGCATTTTTCTAATAGTCATTTTCTTCATTTTTAGGGTCCTCCGTGGTAAAAAAATAAGTTGCGAAGGCTCATTTGAACCTTGCAACTTAATACTACTCCTCACAAGGTAATGAAAATGCTGAAAAACAGTTGACAGAGCAACAGGAAAGTAGTAAACTACAATCTTCTCCAAATGGAAAAAATGTTTTCAAACGCGGATTTTCGCAGCAAAACCTGGACAATCATTGGGAAGAATGATTTTGTCAAGGGCCATCCTGAAAGGGGTATTGCAACGATGTTCAAGCCGAAAGACGGTTATAAATATTATGAACGTCGAAAAAGAAAAGAAGCTAAGGAATAAGGAGGGGTACGAAATGGATCCTAGAAAAATTTGTCCTGTGTGTGGTCAGCATGAGTTTGAAGAGTATGATTTTTTTGAGGTTTGCCCTGTGTGTGGTTGGGAAGACGATGTAATACAACGAGATGATCCAGATTATGATGGTGGAGCGAATAAGTTAAGCCTAAATGATTTCAAAAAAGAATGGGAAAAGAGAAAAAATCCGCGTTAATTTGATAGGCACCTATAATGGGTGTCTTTTTTTATGCCTGAAATGAGGTGATAGTAATGCCATTATGGGCGCCAAAGCTTATCATAGAAAAACGGTATGCCCGTTCTATCCAGAAGCTGATGCAGCAATTTGCGTTGTTGGCCCATAGCCGGGCCGATCCGGCAGATATACTGGATGCCTGGAAAGACTATGCAGCATCGGCAGCATTTCAAAAAGCAGCGCAGGATATTGCCATGAAGATGGTCACCCATTTATTTAGCGATGGGCAGAAAAGCTGGCGAGAGGCCGCCAGGGTGAACAGCAGAGGCAGGGAAATCTATCAAGCATTACAAGAGGAACTGACAGGGCAGACGGGTGTTGTATACCATGAATTGATTGGGCAGAATGCCCGGCTGATTGGCACCTTGCCAGAGACGATTGCCGAGCAGGTAACCCGCTATGTTGCCAAAGAGCAGCAAAAAGGCCGCAGAGCAGAAGAGATCGCTGTGGATATCGCAAAAATCTTTCCGGAAAAGACAAAAGCAAGGGCAGAGCTAATTGCCCGCACCGAGGTGTCCAAGGCATCTACCACACTGACCCGTACCCGCTGTGAGCAGGTAAATATTCGCTGGTATGTGTGGCGCACATCCGAAGACCAGCGGGTCAGAGACAGCCATGCATTGATGGAAGATGTGCTGGTGTGCTGGAATGCCCCGCCCAGTCCGGAAGCGTTAAACCATGAAAGAAGCTATGGCAGGTATCATGCAGGCAACACATTTAACTGCCGTTGCTATCCAGAGCCTGTGGTGAAACTGGAAGCGCTGCATTGGCCGCATAAGGTTTACTATCAAGACAGAATCCAGATGATGACGCTGGCGCAATTCAAACAGATTGCCTGAGCGTCTTTTTTGTTGCCCAAAGGAGGTGGGGAAGATACGCAAGACCATGTATTATGGCTCAAAATTATCTGACAACATGAGTCGGATGCCGGAGGGGTATCTGTGCTGTTTAAATGTGCCTATCGGGCGCACCGGTGTGCAGGAATATCTGGGGCAGGAAATCGGGTTGGAGTATGGCAGCCGCTATCAGGTGATTCGGGATGAGACAGAAGTGTTTTCTGTCACTGCCATAGCCAGCTTTGAAGGAAAGCCCTTCACTGATGAACATCCGCCGGATGAGGTGACTACAGATAATGTGAATCGCTATCTGAAAGGTGTGGTGAAGAATGTACGGCGCGGCCAGGGCGAACAATCCGATTTGCTGTTGGCAGATATCTTGGTTTATGACGAAGCTGTGATTCGTGAAATCGAAGCAGGTAAACGGGAAGTCAGCTGCGGGTACAATTGCCTGTATGAGCCGACAGGAGAAGGGCAATTGAAACAGACAGGGATTATCGGTAACCATGTGGCGTTGGTTCAAAAAGGACGGGCCGGCAGCAGGGTTGCCATCAAGGATGAATCACCAGAAAAAAGGAGAGACAGACGAATGGAAAAACAAACAAAGAACAGTGTCTGGGGTAAAATTATGCAGGCCTTTGCCAAAGATGCAACCCCGGAAGAAATGGAGTTAGCCGTAGACGAAATGATGAAAGCGTGCGGCGATGAAGAACCGTCAATCCCAGAAGTAAAAGAACAGCCAGCAGCTGATGAAGGAGCAACGCCAAATCCCTTGGAAGCGCGGTTGGACCGTCTGGAAGCTGCAGTTGGAAAACTGGTGCAGGCGCTGGGACCAAAAGAGGAACCAGATGCTTTGGATGCTCTGGAAGCAGAGTTGCATCAGCAGCCGGCAGCAGAAAATACGGATGAAGAAAGTGTGACTGTGGAACCGGAAGCGGTTAATAGGCCGGAAGTGGCTGCTGCTGACCATGCTGTTTTATTGCAGCAGATTGGCACGCTAAAACCCATTGTGGCGCAGATTGCAGACCCGGTGCAGCGCAAACAGACGGCAGATACCCTGGCAGCTATTTTACGCTCTGGAACCGGGCGTGGAGCAATTGGCGGCAATCAGGGTTATCTGGATGTTTACCAGGCGGCGATGGCCCAGGTGGATAAACAGAGAAAGACGGCGGATGCTGCGGCGGATGAACGGGCCTTGGGCCGTGAAATTGCAAAAAAATACAATCCACATTACAAGGAGGAACAATAATATGCCAGGACAAGTTGTTGGAATTGAATTACCGTTAGGATATCCGGGGAGTTTTGCCAGAACACCGGATTGTATTATTATGAACCGTCTGGTCCATGCAGACAGTACAGAAATTGCCTTTGGCACCGCAGTTGTGTTAAATGGGAATAATACGTATAGTGCCTTTGGTGCAAGTCATAAAGCTGCGGATTTTGCTGGCATTGCCGTGCGGGAAGTGAAGATGGCGGTCAATTATGCCAACCAAAATGAAGTTTCCTACCAAGCTGGCCAGCCATGTGATGTACTGGAGCGGGGAAGTATTGTTGTACAGTGTAAAAAAGGGACACCCACTGCCGGCGGGAAAGTATACATCCGTATTGCGGAGAATGAAACCTATCCGGGCAGTGTAGTTGGTGATTTTGAAGCTGCAGCAGATACAAGCAAAACAGTAGAACTGACCGGTGTGTGCTGGGCAACCGGCAAGATGGATGCGAACAAGTGCTGTGAACTGTTGATTAAGACAAGAGTGTAGGAGGGATTTTTGCATGAGTAAGATGATTACAAGAGACGGTATGAGCGTAACACCTATGGCGAACCCACAAGGGTTGTCTGCCCTTAGAGGGAAAGGCAAAGCGATTTATACCGGTGATGCGGCATTGGATAGCGGCATGGCGTTTTTATTAGGGGAGTTAGAGAAGCAGGATCCAAAAATCAGGGAACCGCTCAGTGCCGTTACCTGGCCAAGGGATATTGTCAGCAAAACCGGCGGCGGCTGGGTTGAATTTACCAGTATGATGAATGTGGGTTATGCATCGGTGGGCGGTAATGCCAATGGGATTATTGGCGGGCAGACCAACGCCATTCCGGTGATGCAGGCAGATTTGGGCAAAGATATGTTCAAGGTGTTCACCTTTGCCCATGTTTTGAAAGTGCCATTTATTGATCAGGCGAAATTGCAGCAGATTGGCCGCAGCCTGCCGGAGCTGTTGGAGCAGGGGATTCAGTTAAACTACCAGAAAGCGCTGGATCAGAACGTATACACAGGCTACAAAGAACTGGGTACCGAAGGGATTGTGAATCATTCGCAGATTACTGCCACTTCCGCTGCGGCAACCGGAAGCAGCAGCAGTACTCTGTGGAAGAATAAAACTGCAGATCAGATTTTGGACGATATCAATCAAGCAATTACCGATACCTGGATTGCTGCCGAATATGATTTATCCGGTATGCCAAACCATATTCTGATTCCGCCGGAACAGTATGCGCTGTTGGTGAGCCGTAAGGTATCGGAGGCCGGCAATGTATCTTTGCTGACCTATCTGTTAGAAAACAACATTGCCAAAAATCAGGGGATTGAAATTTCCATTCAGCCATGCAGATGGTGCATTGGCGCTGGTACCAGCGGCAAAGACCGCATGGTGGTTTATGTCAATGAAGAACGAATGCTGTATTTTGATATTACAGTGCCTTTGGCTCGTGTGATTACTCAGCCTTCTGTTACCGATATGGCTTATCTGACTGCATATGCAGGGCAGCATGGAGAAGTAAAATTTGCGTACTATGAAACCGCTCGTTATGTAGACGGTATTTAAGGAGGAGAGCGTGATGCGTGTATTCAGCAAAAAGAAACTGACCTTTATCAATCCTAAAACAAAAGAGCAGGCCAGTGTGAAGCCGTTTACATTTTCCAATCTGCCTGACTGGGCAAGCTTAGACCCGTTGTTTGGTTGGGCGAAAGAAGAAGGCAGTCTGGAAGTGTTTGGGGAAGACAAACCTTCTGTTCGCAGCGATAAGAAAGGTCAAAACAAAAAAGCGGAGGCGGCTGCAAAATTGGAGCAGGAAATAACTGAACCCAAGGCCGATGGCGAACAGTGAGTAGTGTAAATCCGGCCTTTACACTGGATCATTTCAAAGAACTGTATCCACAGTTTGCCGGGGAAGGCGTGCCGGATGCTGTGTTGGAGCTGTATTTGGAACTGGCGCATCAAACTATCAAAGAGACCCGTTGGCATAGCTATTGGAAGCTGGCCATGGGTCTTTTTGTTGCCCATTTTGCTACTCTTTGGGCGATGGGTGCAGCGTCTGCGGCGGGAAGTGCTGCGGATATTGCCAAATCGGGGGAAAATCAAGGACTCATTAGCAGCAAATCTGCCGGCGGTGTTTCGATTACCAAAGATTTTAGTTTGGTGGCCGGCGGGCAAGCGGACTGGGGCGCATGGAATCAGACCCGATATGGCAGTCAGTTGGTGGCCTTGGCTAAACTGGTGGGGAAAGGCGGTATACAGATATGGTAAACGGTCATCTAAAAACAGTGGCGGACCATTGGCCGGTGTTACAGGACGTATTAAAGGAATTGAGAGAAAGCGATATTTTGGTAGGCATCCCGGAACAAAAGGCCAGCCCGCGAGGGAAAATCAATGATGCAGAGCTGCTTTACATCCATACCCATGGAATTCGCAAGCAATCCATGCGGCAGGAGATGCAGGGCGCAATGGACGGGGGAAGTCCTTACAGTGAGGCCTATCAACTATACATACAGGAACACGGTTCTCCTTTATGGCATTCTCCGCCCCGTCCTGTATTAGAGCCGGCCATTAGGGACAGCAAAGAAGAAATCGCGGAGCAGTTAAGCAAAGCGGTGGTGTCCCTGTTAGACGGTAATCCGGTGGGCTGTTCGGCGGAGCTGCAAAAAGCCGGTATGGTGGCAGAGAATGCGGCTCGTGGCTGGTTTACCAATCCCAAGAATGGTTGGCCGCCCAATGCGCCTGTAACAGCAGAGCAAAAAGGCAGCGATAAGCCGTTGATTGATACCGGCGAGTTGCGAAAGTCCATTACCCATGTGGTACGCAGGAGGGGGGCTGACAATCATGATTGATTTATCGGAATTGATGTGTGATCCCGATTTTTGTGAATGGTTTACGATCCGTCATCGCAAAGGGCGTTGGGTGAATGGCAGCTTTGCGGCAGAACCGATAGAGGAATCTGTCAGCGGGATTGTGGAGCCGACAAACGGTGATGATTTGCTCCAATTAGCAGAAGCAGACCGGATTGGCGGTACGATGACCTTTTATGTCAAGGAGCGTATAACACTGGGCAATGATACCCAGCTTAGCGATGAGATCATCAGCGGCAATCAAGTATACAAAGTGGTGCAGGTACAGGATTGGAGTCGGCACGGTTTCTATAAAATCATTGCCAACCTGTCAGGGAGGGTTGCCGATGGCACATCTTAGTTTGAAGGAATTACAGAGTATATTTGGGAACTATTTGCGGCAGATACTGGATGATGAAGCCGGAAATTTGGTACGGCTCAACTATCCCACAGAAGGGCAGCCGTTTCAAAAATTGCCGGAAACCGTTTGTTATTATACCGTACTACCGGCAGATTATGGCATCAACCGTCAAATTGATACACAATATGAAGATTTGGATGGCAATCAGACCAGAGTGGTTCATAGTTATACCAGGGTACTTTCTCTGCAGCTGACGTTCTATGGACCGGAGGCATATGAGAAAGCATTTTTGGCCAGATTGGAGCTGTTAAGTGGCAGCAGGGATAATCTTTTGGCCCGTAATGGCTTGCATTTAGTGCCGGATATTGCAGAACCTGTACTTACTTGGGAACTGTATCAAAATCACTGGCTGGAACGGGCAGATGTGACAGCGCAGTTTCATAATCGTGTGAAGGATGAAGGCAGACATACCGTTGGGTATATCCAGTCAGCGCCAATTCGTGTGATTGGCGCTGCAGAAGAACGGGTGATTCAAATTGAGGATGGTGAAAAAAATGAGTTTAACATTGAATGATATTGTCAATGTCGAGACGGAAATCAGCGCTATGAGCGCACCAAGAAAAGCATTCAATATTGGGCTTTTGCTTGGACAAAACAACGATGTAACACAAAAGGAAAAAGTTGCTTTCTATCAGAGTGCGGATGCAATGGCAGAAGCAGGGTTTACACCGGAAAGTGCGGAGTATCAGGCAGCTGTATTGTATTTTTCGCAATCACCTGCTCCGGATATTCTGGCTGTCGGTCTGGTGGGTAAAGAAGAAACAGCACTGGAAGCATTGCAGCAATGCCGAATGGCCAATAGTGAATGGTATGTGGTTACCTTTACCAAAGCAGTGGCAGACGCCCTGGATGCAGAGAAAATCGATGCCATCGCCGCTTATATAGAAAGTTGTAAGATTCATAGTGTTTGGTTTCACTTAATCAGTGATAAGGATACCTATCTTGCGATCATGCAGTCTTTGCAGGGTAAAAAATACAGTAGAACATTGACACTTTATAGTACCAGTGGCACAGCAACTGCAGCGTTATTAGGTTATGCGATGGGTGCCAATTATAAGGGTTCTACTGCATACACGTTAGCACATAAAACGCTGGTCGGTGTTATGCCGGAAGCAGATATTGACAGCACTGCCTTGAAAGCAATCCTGGCATCCAATGGCAATGTGTATGTGACCCAAGGGTATTATTACACAGTGCTGCGCAGCGGAAAGATGGCCAATGGCATTAGTTTTGATGACGTATTGTATTTGGATATGCTGGTCAATAACATTGAGCTGGCTGTTATGGACCAGCTGACCAGTTTAGCGAAAGTACCGCAGACACAAGATGGCGTGGATATTTTAGTCAGTGCCATTACAGACCCCTGTGAGGCCATGGTGGACAAAGGCTATCTGGCGCCGGGTGTTTGGCTGGGGCGTAAGGTGTTGAATTTGGAGCCGGGCGATACCTTAAATAAAGGCTATCAGATTTTATCAGAAGATATCCACAGTCAGTCAAAGGCAGATCGGGATGCGCGCATAGCGCCGCCTATTTATTGTTGTATCAAAACAGCTGGCGCCATTGAAAGCGTAACCATTGGCGTGATTGTAGACCGATAGGAGGTGGAATGATGAGTGTGTATTCTTTTACCGATTGTACGTTAATATTGCGCCATCCTTCTTTGGGTGTTCTGACTTTGACTGGTCAGGGTTTGGGTTCTATTACAGTCAGTATGCGCAATGACAGAACTGCAATGGATACGGCTGCAGATGGCAGGGTAATGATTAGTAAAATCAAAGACCGTTCTGCCACAGCAACCTTACAGCTGCAGCAGGATTCGGAGGGCAATCAGACATTGTTGAAGTGGTATAACTATTTGGAAACGGCGCCAACAATCGAATGGGCGCAGACAACTGCAACACTGAACAGTCCGACAACCCATGAACAAATCGTGATGAAAGAAGTTGCGTTTCAGAAGCTGCCGGATCGCAATTATGGTCCGCAGGGGCAGCAAAACAGTTATGGGCTGATGATTGCCGATTGTCAGCAAAATGTGGCTTAGGAGGGAACGATATGGTAGAACGTACAAAATTGATTACAGTAGAAGGGCGCACGTTTCAGCTGCAAAAGATGCCTGCGGCGAAAGCCTACGCCATTTTGGTGGAATTATTGACTAAGGCCTTGCCGGTGGATTTCTTGCAAAGCGCGATGCAGGATTTTTTGCCGGCAAAGCTTGCTCAACTGCCCGGTAAGACGGCTATGAGCATGGAAGAAATGGAACTCTTACAGTTAAAGCTGTTGGCATCGGTGAAGGAACAGCTGCCCGGCGGTTTGACGCCGATTATAGATAGTCAGGGAAATTTTCAGGTAGAAAATTTGGAGGATGATATGCTGCTGTTCGGCACATTGCTGCTGAAAGCGGTGGAATTTCAGTATGCCGATTTTTTTACCGCGCTCCTGTCTCGTTTGGGGATTTCAATGGACGATCCGGAGGCAGTATTGCAGAAATTAGAAGTTACCTTATCAGAACAGCCAATGTCAGCGAATACCTCTTTAGCCCCGTAATAGCAGGCCACTGGAGACAGCATGAGCTGTGGGACGGAACGTACACGTTGGATGATTTGGCCGATATGCATGAAATGATGGCGGTACAAAACGCCAATGAGGAAATGATTACCCAGAAACTGCGTGAATGGGAAGGAGGCGGTAATGGTGTCTAGGAATATTTTAAAAGAATTTTTGATCAGCCTGGGATTTTCAGTGGATGAAAAACAGTATCAGGCAGCAACTGAAAAGCTGAAGCGTTTTGAAAAGAATGCGGCGGAAGTTGCAGAAGATATGGGCAAAAATATGAAAAAAGGTTCTGCGGTTGCGGTTACCGCTTTGACCGGATTGACAATCAGTGTTGCCGCATATGTAGCCGGTGTAACAAAAGCAGATTTGGAAACAGAAAAGTTTGCCCGCCGGATGTGGATGACAGAAACAAACGCCCGCAGTTTACAGAATAGTCTTTCTGCTATGGGCGAGAGTATGGATACCATTTATGATGTGGCGGCCAATGGGGAACTACGTAGCAGGTTTCTGCAACTGCGGGCGGATGCTGCAAAGTTAGAAGGCGGAGCAGAAATAGAGCAGGGACTAAAAGAAATTCGTGCAGTTTGGTTTGAGTTTCAACGCTTCCAATTATTGCTCACGTATGGCAGCCGCTATGTAGCCTATTATCTCAGCAAATATCTGGCGGTGCCGATGGCAGAGATAAAAGAAGCCATGCAGGGGATTAACAGGGAAGGCCGAACCATTGTGGAAGAATGGGGCGATAAAATTGCCCGTGTGCTTTCCTGGCTCATTCGGTTATGTTTGGCTGGTACGCAGGGTGTCGGTGATTTAATTGGTATGATTCACCGGCTACCCGGTGAGATGAAACTGGCAATGGCTGCCATGGCAGCGCTGGGCTTTGCTGCTATGAATCCGTTTACGTTAATGATTGCAGCCATTGGGGCCATCTTATTGCTTTTGGATGACTTTTATACCTGGAAACGGGGTGGAAAAAGTCTTTTGGGTGATACCTGGGCACAGCTGGATCAGATGGATGTCGGCAGTAAAAGCTTTCAAAGTATACAAAAGCTGCTGAAACATACCAGTGATTTGCTTGATACCCTAGGAGAAAAGTGGAAGGCACTCAATGAAACCGTAAAAGAAAAAACCGGATTTACCATATTGGAGCATGTGCTGCAGGGAACCGATGCCGTTCTTTCCAGTATTGTAGGTGGTTTGGCGGACCTGGTGGAATTGATAGACCAAATAATAAAAGGTGAGCCGCCGGAATGGGTGAAAAATGTACTGTATGCGATGGCCGGCACTACAGAGGAAAAACTGGCCAAGCAGATTTCTGAATATGATAAAAAGCAGGCGGATAAGCAAAATAGAAATCAGAGTGGGGAAGTAAAAAAGATTTCGCTTTTGCCATTGCAGGAGTATCCGCAGAAGCGATATCAGCAGTATCAGCAAAAATCGCTTGTAGTTCCCATTGTTGCCGGTCCTACATCTGCTGGTGAGCAAATGAAACAGGTTGTAAATCACAATAACCGTAAGGAAATCAAGCAAGACAATAAGGCAGAGATGAACAATACGTTTATTGTGAATGGAACCGATGCTGTCAGTATTGCAAATGGCGTGGTTGATCAGCAGCAGATCTTGTTGAATAAATTCAGCGGAAGTTGGTTCAACAATGCGGTGCAATTACCGGAGTAGGAGGAACCGATATGGCAGATGGAAGCGATTTGATTTATGTGAAAACCAACATTGCCGGCTATTTCTTTGATGCCTTTCTGGATATGGAGCATACCAGTGAAATGAAAATCACCACCCATCCGGTACAGCAGGGCGCCAATGTGGCTGACCATGCTTATCTGGAGCCGAAAACACTCCGTATGCGGATTAAGATGAGTGATGCGGTAACATCGGTAATTCCCAGTCAGTTTACTATGGCTTATACCAAGTCGGTGTCCGCTTATCGGGTGCTGCTGGAGCTGCAGGCTTCCCGTATCCCCTTTCGGGTACATACCAGGCTGCAGGCCTATGAGAACATGCTCATTAAAAGCATTGTAGCGCCGGATGATGTCAATACCATTTATGGCATGGAGTGTACGGTTACCATGCAGGAGTTATTGGTGGCGCAGGTGCAGACTGTTAAGGTATCCAAGCGAATGCAGACCACGGGCAGTACCGATGGCGGTGTGGTAGCGGTGAAGAAACCGGATGCATCTATTTTAAGTCAGCTGTTTGGTTAGGAGGTGTGCTGATGTTAAAAAATCCTTATGTGTTGCCGGTTACCAGTCAGCCAAACCAAACCTTTAAGACAGTGATCCCGTTAGGCGCACGCAATGTGGAACTGACCATTCAGCTATCCTTTCGGGAAGTCGCAGGCTATTGGACGATGAATTTGATTGATAAAAGCGGGCACATGCTTTTGGCCAATCTTCCGCTTTTTAAAGGTGGGAACCTGTTGTACCAGTACCCTTATTTGGATTTAGGGTATCTGACTGTACTGCAGATGAACCCAAACAGCGCTGAGTATCCTGGTGCCGGTCAATTAGGCAGCGATTTTATTTTAGTATGGGGGGAAGACGATGGCTAACTATGGATTTCCGCTGTCTTCCGGTGTGGAAAACAGCAGGGTGACCAGTCCCTATAACGTCCGCCGCGCCCAATTTAATAATCGAATTCACGGCGGTATTGATTTGGTGGCCAACAGTAGTTGGGTAACCCAGTTTAGTCAGCCGGATCTGCTGGCTACCATTGGCGGTACCATCTATTTGGTAAAATATGAAGCCAATGGGTTTGGCAATTATTGTGTGATTCGTGGTGTGGATGGCTATTATCATATTTACGGACATCTGAAAACACCTGCGCCCTGGTCGGTGGGACAGACCATTCAACGGGGGCAGAAGGTAGGTGATATTGGCACAACCGGCCACTCTACCGGTATTCATCTGCACTATGAGATTCGACAAAATTTTGCCGATAAGGCCACTAGGTTGGACCCGTGCCAACTGTTGGGGATTGTGAATGAAACGGGACCGGTTCAAACAACGGGACAAGGAGCATTTATTTTTAATGGTGGTTCCAGCCAAAATGACGGCTATCAGGTTGCTGTCCCTTATGATTATACCTATGAAGAATTGCGTCCGATAGCAGATAGTTTGCAATCTGCTGATCGTTTATTTGGACGCCGCTGCCGCATTATCGTGCGTGATGACGATGGAGCCGCAATGGATTTTACCAATCTGCACATCACGTTTCAGATTGTGAAAACCTATTTGATGGATATACAGTATTCTGTCATTAAAATCTACAATTTGAGCAGAGACAGCGAAGCCTTTGTTTTGCGGAAAGCCACTACCATTCATGTAGAAGCCGGTTATGAAGGCGCTTATTATGGGGAGATTTTTCAGGGAGATATCATTCAGTCTTTTGGGTATTGGGAAAACGGCACAGATTTTATAATGGAAATCATAGCAGCAGATAGTGAGCGATTTTTAAACGCCGGTTTTATTGCCAATCATATGGAGCGGGGGATGACACAACGGCAGGCTGCCGAATATATCACAGCCAAAGCCAGCATACCTGCCAAAATCAACAGCATATCAGATGGTCTAAAAGAGAACGCCTTGCCCCGCGGTAAGGTGTTTTTTGGTATGGCCAAAGATTATCTGCAGCAGATTGCCGGCAATTCAGAAGCAACCTTGTATATGAACAATGGTGAAGTCAATCTGATTAAGGCCACCGATTTGCCCAAGGACAGCGTTTTAAAATTAACGCCCAATAGTGGTTTCATCGGTCAGCCGCAGCAGACGGAGCTGGGTATAAAAGCCAAATGTTTGTTATTGCCGCAAATCAAAGTAGAACGCTGTGTACAGGTGGATAATCAATGGGTTCAAGAGCGGCAGATAACCTTGGGTAGCTTGCAGACAAAGCTGGATCCGCAAGGGATTTATAAAATTGCCAAGGTGACCTATACAGGAGATAATCGCGGCAGTGACTGGTATGCGGAGTTTGAAGCCATGAGCCAGTCCGGGTATCTGCCGGCACTGTTGGCAAATTCCGGCGGCAATCCGTTTTAAGAGGGAAGGTGATTGTATGGGACAGACTATTAGTCAGTCTTTGGGGGGCGATTTGAGCCGGCAAAGAAAACAGGAGGAAATGGCAGCGGCAAATCTGCGGGTGGCAGTGCCCGGTATTATTCAATCTTTTGATGCCATAGAACAGACTGTGCGGGTGCAGCCTGCCATTCGGGAGATGGTAACGGGCAGTGATTATGTGCCGGTGCCCATTGAGCTGCCGGCACTGTTGGATGTGCCGATTGTACTGCCGCGGGCAGGAGATTATGTCCTTACGCTGCCGGTACAGGCCGGAGATGAATGCCTGGTTATCTTTGCTGACCAGTGTATGGATGCCTGGTGGCAAAATGGCGGTGTGCAAAATCCGATGGAGCGGCGGCGCCATGATTTAAGTGATGGCTTTGCCATTTTGGGTACCTGGAGTCAGCCAAGGCGGCTGGCCAAGTTCAGTGCCGATACCATGCAGCTGTTGAACCATAAAACGGGTACCGGCATCACAGTTCATGAGGCGGGCATTACCGTGCACGGAACAGTAACGGTAACCGGTGATGCAGCCATGCAGGGTGCAGTGGTGGCCGGTGGTGTGGATTTGGTGGGGCATACCCATCTCTGTCCGGATGGTCAGACGGGAGGTCCGCAATGAGATACAGGCAGATGAGCGCCGGTGGAGATTATACGCTGGGGCAAGGTGATTTCAACTATTTTAGCCAGCAGGATGGAGTTGGGCAGGCGGTAAGAACGCGGCTCAAACTTCTGCTGGGCGAATGGTGGGAAGATTTAGAAGACGGTCTGCCTTTATTTCAGGTGATTTTATTGCAGCGCGGCAGTGAGGATGGCCAGCGAACCATCGACTTACTGGTGCAGGAGCGAATCTTGGGAACGCTGCATGTAAAGGGCATCAGCAGTTTTCAAAGCGAACTGGTGAACAGAGCCTATCGGGCGCAGGCGGAGATAGAAACTGATTTTGGAAATATCCGTGAAGCCATAGAACTGGAGGTGGGCTGATGGGTTACGTGGCGCCTTATGTGGATGAGGCGGGATTGCATATTTCCGGTTATCCGGAGATACGGGATTGTTTGATAGAAGAAATGAAAGGAATTTTTGGACAGGATATTTATCTGGAGCCGGACAGTCAGGATTACCAGATGATATCTGCCTTTGCGCTGATGATTTATGATACCCAGCAGGCGTTGTTGCTGGCCTATCAGAATAATTCACCGGCGACGGCTGTGCATACCGGTTTGGACCGTATTGTTGCTATCAACGGGATTCGCCGCAAAAAGGCCGGTTATTCCAGCTGCGCAGTAAAATTAAGCGGCACGCCCCATACCAAAATCAATCAGGGGATTGTGGCAGATAAGCGGGGGCAGCAATGGGCTTTGCCGGAGCAGGTGACCATTGGCGCCAGCGGCAGTGTGCAGGTGACTGCCGTATGTAAAAGCGCCGGCAGAATGATTGCCAATCCGGGGGATATTGATACCATTGTGACCCCGACAAAGGGTTGGACGGCGGTAGAAAATCTGGTTTCTGCTGCTGTGGGGGCAGAAGAGGAAACGGACAGTGCACTGCGTATAAAGCAGAGCGCTAGTGTGGCCAATCCCAGCCGCAGTGTGTTTGAAGGAACCATCGGCGCCATTGCCAATGCCCCTGGTGTGGTGCGTCATGCTGCCTATGAAAATGATACCGATGAAGTGTTAAACGGTTTGCCGCCCCATTCCATTACGCTGGTGGTTGAGGGCGGAGAGGATGACCAGTTGGGGCAATTGATTTATCTGCATAAAACGCCGGGCTGCTATACCAATGGCGATGTGGTGGTGCAGGTTGCCGGAGCCTATGGCATCACTACGCCCATTCGGTTTTATCAGCCCGGCTATGTAGATGTGGAGGTTACGGTGCAAATTCATCCGTTGTCCGGCTATACCGATGCCACTGTGGCGGCGATTCGCGAAAATATTTACACCAGTATCAATCAGTTGGCCATTGGTCAAAGCGCATATACAGCTAATCTCAATGGGCCGGTGCTGGAGGCGCTGGGGCAGCCGCCGACGTTCTATGTGGAACAGTTAACGGCAAATCGAAAGAATGAGGCAGCGGCCAGTGTGATAGAGATTGGCTTGATAGAAGCGGCGCGGATTGCCATGGAAGATATTCGGGTGGAGGTGGTTTCATGATAGAAGCGTATTTGCATGTGATTACATCGGAACACCACGGACAGCCCAAGTATATTGCCATGCTGACCGCTTATTTGGACAAGCTGCAGCATACAGTCAATGTGCTGAATGCTTGGAATGAGCATTTTCATATTGAAGATGCAGTGGGTGCGCAGCTGGATCAGCTGGGGGAGATCATTGGGCGCAAACGGGTGCTGAATTTTCAGCCTGATGGATATTCGGCCAGGCTGGAGGATGAGATGTACCGATTGGTGCTAAAGGCGAAGATTTTGCAAAATCAGTGGGACGGTACCATCGCCGGAATGGAGAAGCTGTTTGAGAGTGTATTTCCTGACCAGACGCTGGTGTTGATTGATCATCAGGATATGACCATGCAGGCCACGGTGATTGGGCTGGCCGATTCCTTGCAGATACAGCTGTTAAATCACGGCTATATTTTGCCCAAGCCGGAGGGCGTGCGGCTCAAGGTTACTACCATTGAGAATCAAATATTTGCTTATGACCGTGAGAGTGAAGCCTTTGGCGGTTATGATGAAGGGGAGTGGTTATAAGAGATGGCAGCAAACGGGTTTTTAGTGTTTGATGAAAGCCGGACCAATACTCTAACCCAGGACGAATACGCAACAGACAGTCAGCGCATTGGCAGCGTCACCAGCGGTCTGGCAAGGTCGGCTTTACACAATAAGGCGCTACATCAGGTATCCATAATGGTTGCTGCTTTGGGGCAGCTGATTGCAGATAAAGGGAACGATGCCAGTGATGAGGATCTGCTGCTTTTAACAGAACAGCTGAAATCCATTATGGGCGGGGAGGAAAGTTTTTTCTTTGGTTCCGATGGCAGGAAATATCGGTTTGGTGTGGATGAGATTGGCTTGTATTATGAGGAGGTTGAAAGTCAATGAGCGATAGCGGAAAGGTGCATATAGCAGACAAAGAAACGCTGGATGAGGTAAACAGCAAGATTGGCACTGCTGGTGATGGGGAGGCAATGGAAACAGTCTTAGGCAGGCTGAAACGGACCATTTTGGCAGTGGGCAATGCAAACGATGTAGGAGCAGATGAAACCAGGGGTTCCATGTTTGGGAAGACAAATTCTGTTATATCGCTGCTGAAAAATAAAAGTTTTGGATTATTAGCGTTAAAAACTGACATAACGAACATTCCGAAACTTATCAGTGATATTTTAAGCGGATTATCTGGAGAAGAATTATTTACAGAAGATGGAGTGTTTACCGTTCCGGCAGGTGTATCAATCGTATCTATTTATGGATGCGGTGCCGGTGGTGAAATTCTTGCCGGAGAGTATGCAATTAATGTAAAAGTGAATGTTACCCCCGGTGAAAAGATAAATATTAGTTGCGGCTATAATAAACCTACTACTTTTGGCAATAAATTAAGTTTAGCGCGTGCAATGATTAGTGAATCAATTAATACGGATGTATTAGGATATGGGCTTGTAACAGGCATATCCGGCAATAGGGGACAAAATGGTGGTGGTTCTGGTGGATATGGCGGCGCATTCGGTTTTGGCGGTGCTGGTGGGAATAAAGGTGCGCAGGGAGGTTATGGTGGTTCCACTGGCTCTGGTGGTGCTTCAGATGGTTCAAGTGCAACTGAAACTGTAAGCGGCGGTGTCGGTGTTTCAAAGACAATTAAGATTGGCGGAAAAACACTAGCATTCACCCCTTCCAGCCCAGGAAAAAAAGGTGCATCTGGCGGTGGAGGTGGCGGTACTGGCGGTAGCATAAGTGGTAATCCTGGAAGTGCTGGTGGTGGTTCTGGTGCCAGTGCTGGAGCAAGAGGAGAAGATGGAGAAGGCGGTTCGGCGGAACAAGGTGGCAGTGGCGGTAATGGTGGTGCAGGCGGTTCTATAGATGGCGTTTCTGGTGGATATGGCGGCAGTGGTGGTCGTGGTGGCTCACAAGATTATTCACGTTATGGCGGTGCTGGAGGCGGTGGAGGTGGTGGCGCCGGTGGAGCTGGCGGCAACGCAGGTGGATATGGTGCTGGAGGTGGCGCTGGGGGTGATGGCGGTTCCGGTGGTCGCGGCGGCACCGGTAAAGGAACATCATATAGTTATGGCGCTCAAAATGGTGGTTCTGGAGGAACTGGAGGTAAGGGTGCAAATGGACAAGGAACCGGCGGATTTTTATTAGTAAGATGGGGTGATGCTTAAAATGGCAAATGGAAGATATGCAGTAGTAGTAGCAATTAGAATGCAGGTAGATTTTTTTACAGATAACCCAAACTCTGTGTTGCCTAATGGAAAGATTGTTGTTGATTTACAAACCCATCCACAAAAGGACGAAATACAGGAAGACTGGTTCTATAACGCAGAAGATAACACATTTAGCCCAGAGGGCGAAATCCACTATCCAGAGCCAGCAGCCCCCCAACCAACCCAGCTAGACCGCATGGAAGCTGCCCTGCAAAAGAACTATGCCCAAGCCCAGCAGGACGGCGCCGATACCATCACGCAGGAGTTACTGGAAAGGGGAACCTTATAATGAGCACATTAATTGAGAGCCTGAGAAGGCTTTTTTTGTTGGGCAAAATTACAGCAGACAAGCTGCAGCAGATGCAAGCCGACGGAAAAATCACTGCTGATGAGTTATCCTACATCACTGCAGCAGAACCATCAGGGGAATTGGCAGAGCTGCAGCAATACTATGAAACTACACAGGCAATTTTACCGGAGGTGCAATGATGGGAATTTTAGAAGATGGTCAGAAGCTGGTGGATTATGTGGGGCGTGTGGTAAAGGCCGGAGCCAATCAGGCGCAATCGGCAGAACCACAGGCGGATATGGGAATCTTTCGGTCGGGGTATCCGGAGTGGGTACCGGATGGAGGGACGGAAGCCGTTGGCCATATGTGCCAGTATAAAGGTGTGGCCTATCGTTGTGCAGCAGCGATTCAGCGCATTGAGGCTTATGCGCCGGATATTGCCACAAACAATTATAATCCCTATCCGGAGCCGGATGCCGATGGTATTTATCCGTATGTGTATGGCATGGGTGTGAAAAAAGATATGCTGGTGAGGGAAAATGGTGTGGTGTATCGCTGCATCCTGAACACTGGGGAAGGCGATTATAAGTTGGTGTATGCACCGTCTACAGTGCCGGCATTGTTTACAAAGGAGGCAGAATAACATGAAAAGAATTACCAGAAAAATCCAGCGGGGGGGGGGGTACAGCGATTAGTCGCTAAATCCCTTAACGAAGCAGGTTTAGGGGGGTGTCCGGTATGAGTAAAACTTACATTGCTGATAAGGACACCCTGGATGCAGTCAATGGTAAAATAGGGACAAAGGATGATGCGCCGTCACCCAATCCCATCAGTTTGTTTGCAGGCATCAAGCAGCTGCTGAAAGGTTTGTCTGACCATATGGCCACTTGGACCGGTGATAGGGCTGCTAAGGTGGATTGTCTGGATACCACGGTTGGCAGCAGAGCACCGGCCAATACTGCATTATCAACGGCACAATGGACCAATGCAAGGGCAGGATATTTGGATAAGTTGAATAACAGCAGTTATGGGCTGGAAGCGATTAAGAATGCTGTAGATAAAAAGGATATTGGTAGTGCGATAGGAATTATATCAAAAGAATTAAATAAAGAAACTACGTTTTCCGGAACCGGAAAAGGCATTCTATTTATATATGGACAAACAAATGGAGTGGTGAATATTGACGGAAAAGACATTGGTACTCCTGCTTATCTAGCAAATAGTAACAATGTTCATATTAACTACTCAATCGAATTTTCAAAGTCTTTTCTTTTGAATATAGAAAATAAAGATTCGTATACAATGACCTGTCTTGCTGTTGCCGTTTTTTATTAAAACTGGAGGTATCTTAATGAATAATGAATTTGAATTAAAGGAAATTATAAATGAGGTAGAAGAAAATGGCATTGTCTATGAAAAAAGAACGGTATTCAAAGTTTATGAAGACGGAACAGAAGAGATAGCATACACTGTAAAACATGTTAAAGAAAAACCGTCAGAACCACAACCTACCCAACTTGACCGCATAGAGGAACAATTAGCAGCCAGAAATGATGCACTGCGCCAGGAGGGTGCCGATGCACTGACATTAGAATTATTGGAACGAGGAATCTTATAGCACTCTGGCAGGGGTGCTGTTTTTATTTTGGAAAGGGGAATGAATATGAAATATGATTGGAATGTAATCATTGATGGGTATAACGCAGCGGTGGCAACGATTGTGTTGTTGCTGTCCACACTGTTTGGCCAGTTTTGGTATCTGTTTGCAGCGTTTTTGCTGTTTAACGTGCTGGATTATCTGACCGGCTGGTATAAGTCAAGAAAGCTGCAGAAGGAAAGCAGTGCAGTAGGACTGACAGGAATTATCAAGAAACTGCTGTACTGGGTGTTGATTATGGTTGCTTTTGTCTGCGCATCGGTGCTGTCCGGATTGGGACAGGATTTGTTGGGCGTGGATTTATCCTTTTTGCACTATATGGGATGGTTTGTGCTGGCCAGTCTGACCATCAATGAAGCCAGAAGTATTGTAGAGAATGCGGTAGAAGCAGGAATAAATGTGCCGGTCTTTTTAACCAAGGGGTTGCAGGTAGCAGCGGAATTGATTGAAGCAAAAATGGATGTGCCGGAAAAGAAGAATTGAAAGAACATATGATTGTGTGGTATAATCTGTAACAGAGAGTAACCATAACGGTAGGCGGTTTCCTCCCTTGAGGGGAGGTGGTAACGATGACATACGAATTATATGGAGCGATTATCGCAACATTAACATTAGTTGTCGCTGTTATCGCCTTGGTACGCAAGTAACAAGGTTAATAAAGTCATAAAAAATGACTACCCGCCTCAATCCTGACCAGATAGGCGAGTAGTCTGTCACTGTTGGGAGTAAACCGTTTGCTGATGTGCGACCAACACATCATGGTTACTCTCTTAATGATTATATACTACCATTTAGAAATTTATTCGTCAAGCATCTGTCGGTCGGCAGGTGCATTTTTTTATTATGGGGTGATATTAAAATGGAGCAGTTGAAAATCAAATTGGCCAATATTGATAGAATAGAATTAATCGGTGGGACAGTACGTCGAACAGCACAGCAAGTTTTTGATAGCCTGACCAATAAACCGGATTATCTTCTTAATGCTGGTATGTATGATACAAAATCAGGTTTGACTGTGTGTGATACCATTGTGAATGGCGTACTATTAAACGGCGGTAATTATACAGATAAAGGGTTTGCCTGGGATGATCATAATATAGAACCAGAGAATACTGCAGCAGCTAAAGCAAGAGGGTATAAATTTTTCTTGGGCGGTAGTCCGTCTTTGCTTTGGGATGGTGTGACAAATATTGATAGCAAAGGATTTGATAACTATTTTGTAAGTAAAGCAAAGTCTTTCCGGATCGGCTTGGGGGTCAATGATAAGGAGTTGATTATCTGCTTTCCGACAGTTAAACAAACTTTGCCTGCTTTTGCCGGTATGATGGCAGCGGCTGGGTGTAGATATGCTATTAATTTAGATGGAGGCGGCTCAACCAGAGTTATGCAAAATGTAAATGGTAAGTTGCGGCAGTTATCGTCTAACAAGGAAAACAGGGCTAACAGCACATGGTTGGCTATCTATTTGAAAAAGGCAGGTGGGGACAAGGTGAAGAAAAAAGTGTGCATTGATGCCGGACATGGTGGTACGGATCCGGGCGCAGTTGGTCCTAACGGCACAAAGGAAAAAGATGTTGCCTTACAGATTGCACTACTGGCAAGAGATGCGCTGCAGCGATGCGGTATTGAGGTTGTTATGACTAGGAATAGTGATATTAAAAATGGTAGATTGGTTATTGCAGAACGCTGCAAGATTGCCAATGAGGCAGGAGTGGACTATCTGGTTAGCATCCATGCCAATGCCGACAGTGACCGAGATGATAAAACAGGATACGGTACAGAAACATGGGCATACAGTAAGAAGTCTGCTGGTTATTCGTTGGCACAGGCAGTGCAGAAAGAGTTGGTTGCCGTTAATGGTTTGACAGACAGGGGCGTTAAAATAAAGGAATGGGCTATCTTAAAAGGTACCAAAGCTCCGGCTATTTTAGTAGAAACAGCATTTATCAATAACACGCAGGAAGAAAAGCTGCTGACCGATGCAGCATTCCAGAAACTAACGGCAGAAGCAATTGCGAAAGGCATTGTGCAGCACTGTGGTTTAGCGTGGGTACCAGAGCCAGCACAGCAGTATAATTTGAAAGTGATTGCCATCGATGGAAGTGAAACACTGTGCCAAATTGAGCAGGAAAACAGAAATGGTACCATATGGGCGCCAGTACGTCAGATTGCAGAAGTACTGGGATGTAAGGTCGGGTATGATGCGGATGAAAAGTGTGTAGTAATTAATAGGTAAAGGGTAGCCCTGTGGTTATGAGTGGTATCATAGCTGCAGGGCTTATTTTTATTTTAAGAACAATTGTTCTTGATTATACATGAAAAGTATGTTATCATATATAGGAACAAATGTTCTGAAATGAAAGGGGGAAGATAGAAATTGTTAAAGCCGCCAATCGCAAGAATGGGAGGAAAAAGTAAACTGAGAAAAACAATCATAGAGATGCTGCCGGAGCATACTTGTTATGTAGAATTATTCATGGGTGCCGGTTGGGTGTATTTTGGCAAAGAGCCCAGCAAGGTCGAGGTAGTAAATGATATAGACCGTGAGCTAATTAATATGTTTAAGATGCTGAAGTATCATGCGCCGGAAGTGGAACGGTTACTGCAGTATGAATTTTCTGGCCGTGACTTGTTTGAGGAATACAAGCACGCAACCTTGGAGCAGCTGACAGAGATACATAGAGCTATCAGGTTTTTATATGTTATCAGTCAGAGTTTTGCAAGCAAAGGCGATAGTTATGGGTATGCACCGACAGGAAAACCGCCGGGAAATATTTATTATACAGAGTTACTGCATCAGGTAAGAGAACGATTGCGGAGTACGTATGTGGAGAATTTACCATTTGAAACAATCATAGATAAATATGATCGGCCAGGAACGGTGTTTTTTGCAGACCCGCCGTATTATAGGACAACAGGTTACAAAGGATGTTCTTTCAAGAAAGCGGACCATTTGTTATTGCGCGACAAGTTGGCCAATATACAGGGGAAATTTCTATTGACTATCAACGACTGCCCAGAAGTCAGGGAATGGTATTGTGAGTTTCATGTTAGAGAGGTGGAAGTTCCTTATTCGATTTGCAGAGATGCGGATAAAAGAAGGGACTTTGGCGAGTTGATTATTACAAATTATTAAGGTATGATTGTTGCTAATCAAATAGACATTTATGTCAAAAATAATCTCCTATAGCTCTGTGCTAATGCACATGGTTATGGGAGTTGTTTTTATACTCGCAGCGTGTTATGCTATAAAAAATGATAGTAGAATTTTATCTTTCTTTTGGTGTCTAGGGTGGACAGTTTGGACTGGATGGAATCAAAAACGAAAGCTGATATTGTCGATCGTGTGACTTTAGGATTGCATCCTGGTGCTATTATTTTATGTCATAATAATGGCACTTACACAGCTGAGGCGGTGGATGAAATTATTTCATATGCGCAGGCTCAGGGGTATCGGTTTGTACCAATTGGTGATTTAATTTACAAGGGCGATTATCAGACCGATCAGCAGGGGATGGAACGAAAACCGATAGAAAAGAGTGAAGTCGGAGAACAAAGTGAGTAAAGCCAGTTAGTTGTTCTATGGGCGATATTATTTGTATGAGCAGAGCGTGGGGAAACAGTTATTGTAAATCAACGTTATGTTGATTCATAATAACTGTTTTTTGTTTTGGTTAAATTTATGAACGATTTTCATTAGATAATTCTCTGTGAATAGATATGATTGAAAATAGCTTGCAATTTCCGTGTGGATTGGGTAAGATGAGAAATAAAACGGAAAAGGAGACTTGGTTATGAGTCAAAAAGTATTAGTTGTCATTGATATGCAGAACGATTTTATTTCAGGCAGTTTGGGTACGCCAGAGGCGCAGGCTATAGTAAAAAAAGTAAAGACAAAAATAAATCAGGCTGTAAAAAATAAGGATGCTGTGTTGTTCACCCGTGATACCCATGGTGCTGATTATTTGGATACTCAGGAGGGGAAAAAGTTGCCGGTTCCTCACTGTATCCGTTATACATCAGGATGGCAGATTGAGAAATCATTACAGATACCAGATGCTCGGATTTTTGACAAGAATACCTTTGGGAGTTTGGATTTGGTGCATCATTTATTGTGTATTAATTGTACAGAGGTAGAGATTGTAGGTGTTTGTACCGATATTTGTGTAGTATCCAATGCTTTGCTGATGAAAGCATATTTACCGGAACTAGCAATCCGGGTAGATAGCAGCTGCTGCGCAGGAACAACACCGGAAAATCATCAAAAAGCGTTGGATGTTATGGCGCAGTGTCAAATAGAAATTCTATAAGCTGTCCGGCATAGAGTTACACATATTGCTGCATAACAGAAAACAGGAGGATATATGATACAGCAGCCATATCAGCATAAAGTGCAGTATTATGAAACAGATCAAATGGGAATGGTGCACCATTCCAACTATATTCGCTGGTTTGAAGAAGCCAGGGTGGATTATTTGGCGCAGATAGGATTGCCTTATCGCAATATGGAAGAAGAGGGAATCGGCAGTCCGGTATTGTCTGTACAGTGTCAATACAAGTCGAAGGTAGTTTTTGACGAGATTGTCACCATTGCAGTTACATTATTGCAGTATACAGGATTGCGTATGACCATAGATTATATTGTAACAGGCATGGATGGCAAGGTTCGTTGTACAGGAGAAACAAGCCATTGTTTTGTGAATCAATCAGGACGTCCGGTTTCTTTAAAGAAAGTAAAACCTGTCTGGCATGAAAAATTTTTGCAAGAAGTTGTAAAACGGGAATCCTAAATATAGAAAAAAGTACCGTCAGTCTGTTGTGGCTGACGGTACTTTTTATGGAACGTTGTTGTGATTGTTTGATGGTATGCTCTGATAAGAAAAATCCAGAACAAATTTTTTGTGATGGATTTGTTCTGGATATGAAATCATTTTTTATTTTGTTGTAGATGGATGCTTGTGCATTTTATTGTTGATAGTATCAATAACAACGGCAATGGCGTTATCGCCAGATACATTGGCTGCAGTACCAAAGCTGTCCTGTGTCAAGTACAGAGCGATCATCAGAGAAGCCAATGGACTTTCCACTGCGATACCGATCATAGGCAAAAATGGCAGTGCACTCATAACAGCGCCGCCCGGTGCACCTGGTGCAGCAACCATAGCAATGCCTAAAATGAACAGGAATGGCATAAATACACCTAAAGAGTAATCCATACCATTGATGTAAAGCAAAGCAACAGAGAAACAGGTCAATGAAGTGATACTACCTGCTAAATGAATGGTTGCGCATAGTGGAACAACGAATTCACGAATTTGTTTTGATACACCATTTTTCTCGGCACAAGATACATTAACCGGAATAGTTGCAGCAGAAGATTGAGTTCCAACTGCAGTCAGATAAGCAGGAATCTGGTTTTTGATCATCATGAAAGGATTCTTTTTGCCAATTGCGCCGGCAATTACAAACATGACAAACAAGTAAATCAACTGCAGTGGAATAGCAATACAGAATACTTTCCACAGTACGCCTAAAATGCTGAATACTTGGCCGGAATAGGTAATATTGGCAAATGTACCAGCAATGTAGACTGGTAAGAATGGAATAATAATTTTTTCCAACACTTTACTGATAATTGCCTGAAATTCCATTACGGCATGATACAATACTTCTCCGCGGCCGGAGGTACGTACATAAGAAATGCCGATCCCCATAATAAAGGCAAATACGATAGCTCCAGTTACATCAAACATTGGTGCCAGCGGGATATTTACCAGAGATGATAACATCCCTGCGTTTGGATCGCCAATATCAGTTGCCAGTTCACTGCCAAGGATGTTAGGAAATACGGTGGTTGCTACGGTGTAAGCCAGTGTACCGGCTACAATGGTAGAACCATAAGCAATGGCAGTGGTAATACCCAGTAACTTGCCTGCGCCCTGTGACAAATCTGCAATCCCTGCGATAACAAAGGATAAAATGAGAAACGGAATGACAAATTTTAAAAACAGTGAGAAAACAGAGGCCACAGTTACTAAAATTTGTACTAAAATTTCAGGAAGAAAGGCGCCAACCAGAATACCAGCGACAATCCCCAGTAATAATTTTGGGACTAAGCCCAGCCCTTTTTTTTCGTTAGACAAAAAAAAACCCCCTTATATTTTGTAACTTCGACAAGTATAATACAGTATGCAAGAAAAAGAAAGGGGATTTTGATACATTTTTTTAATATTGTGTATATTTTTTGTTGCAGAACAAAAAACGTGTCAAAATAATACTGATTAGAAAAATCTTTGAGAGAAAAACAGGTGTATGCAACAGGTATATTTTTATTGAAAAAATCTTTTATGTATGGACAGTTGTAATTTGTTTGCGTACTGAGTACTTTTTGCAAAATTGTCTTTCAAACAAAGACATGAATAAATTATATCACACAATTTCATAATTATGCATCATGATTATGAAACAGTATGAATCCTTAAACTTGTAAGTTATCTAAATATCTGCTATAGATTATGTTATAATCATAACAGGAAAAATGGGAAAAGGAGAATAATCATGATTTTAACCAATCCAGATGAACAGGTATGGAATTTATTGACAGGGGGAGCGGGTTCTTCTGTTGGGCGTAAAGAACTAGATAAACTGAAAAGATTATTGCAAGAAAGGAATATTTTTTTTGTTGTGGATCACGACACACGTTATCATTGGATTCGTTTGCGCAGTCGTCGTGATTTGCAAATGATACAGGTTAAGGCTGATGTTGCGGCCACAGGAGAGGCGGCATTGTTGGAGATTCGTTATGCTGGCCAGGTGGTGACAGGGCTGCATGCAACAGAAGCACTGGAACAATTGCTGCAATATTATTTTGCAGATGATGCCGTAGCTTTGAAAAATCATGGTGAGGGGATATAATAGAAGTCTATACAGCAAATTATTGAGAAAGAATAAAAACCGCTCTTCAGTATTTGGATTTTAGCTCCAATTACTGAAGAGCGGCCGGATAGTGATTTTGATTTTTACATTTACAATGGAATTTTTATAAAATTGATTCATACCACCTGTTGAGAGGTGGTTTTTCATTTTTTAATGTATTGTTAATGTTATGCATTGCGTTCGGCAATGATTTTTTCAGCGATTTTAGCTGGAACTTCTTCATAGTGATCCAACGTCATGGTAAATTTACCGCGTCCCTGGGTCATCGCTTTTAAATCAATGACATATTTTTGTACCTCAGACATTGGTGCTTGAGCCTGAATAACTTGCAGTTTGTGATCTTCTGTCGGCTCCATACCCAAAATACGTCCCCGTTTACTGTTTAAATCGCCCATGATATCGCCCATGTATGATTCCGGTACAATGATTCTCATATCCATAATGGGTTCTAACAACACAGGAGAAGCTTGTTCTGCGCCTTTTTTGAAACCGCTGGAAGCTGCAATTTTGAAAGCCATTTCGTTAGAATCTACAGGGTGATAAGAACCATCATATAAAGTAACCTTGATATTGCCTAATGGATAGCCAGCTAAAATTCCTTGGGTCATAGCTTCCCGCACCCCTTTTTCAACAGCTGGGAAATAGTTTTTTGGTACAGCACCGCCGAAGACTTCTTCTGTAAACAGGAAGTCTTCGTCTGCATATGGCTCAATCCGCAGCCATACATCTCCATATTGGCCGGCACCGCCGGATTGTTTCTTATGCTTTCCTTGTACTTCTACTTTTTTCTTAATGGTTTCCCGATAAGGAATCAATGCTGGTTTTAACACAACATCTACCCCAAATTTATTTTTAAACCGTTCAGCTACCACTTCCAAGTGTGTTTCTCCAATACCAGATAACAATGTTTCGTGAGTTTCTGCATTTTTTTCTAAGGATAGTGTAGGATCTTCTTCTAATAAACGACTTAAAGCATTACTCATTTTATCGTCATCATCTCTGGATTTTGGTGATAGTGCAAAAGTAAGGTTGGGTGCCGGGAATTTGATTGGTGCTAATTCTGGTACTGATTGACCTTTTACGGTCAGCGTATTACTGGTTTGTGTATTCTGCAGTTTAGCAATGGCTACAATATCTCCTGCATTGACAGTTGGAACAGTAGACTGCTGTTTTCCGCAAGGAATGATAAAGTTGTTGACCTTTTCTTCTGCTTCTGTACTGACGTTGTAAATACCATCGGCAACGTTAAATTGACCATCAATAATTTTGAGGAAACTCAACTTACCTACAAATGGGTCCGCCAATGTTTTATAAACGATTGCACTTGGAGGTGCAGCAGCGTTGACAGTTGGAATTGGCAATAAGTCAACGCATAAATCCATTAGTGTGGTAATTCCCATATTCTTGGCAACGGAACCGCCTACCACAGGGAAGATTTCACCGTGGGCAATCCCCATCCGCAGAGCAGAGCGAATTTCTTTGTTGGTAGGTGTTTCGCCTTCCAGATATTTCAGCAACAGTTCATCGCAGGATTCCGCTGCGACTTCAATCAGATAGGTGCGTTGTGCTTCATAGTCTTCCAGATATTCTTCAGGAATTGGAATTTCTACTGCTTTGCCTTCTTCAAATTTATATGCTTTTTCATTGAGCAGATCAATCATGCCGGAAAAGGAGGCTTCTTTGCCCATGGGTAACTGTAATGGCACAATTCCTGTACCGTATTTTTCACGTAATTGTTCCACTACGGTTTCAAAACAGGAGTTTTCCCGCTCTAGTTTATTGATAAAAATAATTCTTGGTAACTTGTGATCGGCAGCGATATCCCAGATAACTTCTGTCTGTACTTCGATACCAGCAATACCGCAAACAACCATCAGCATGTTGTCAACCGCTCTGGTGGTGGAAATAACCTCACCAATAAAGTCGGCATACCCCGGTGTGTCAATCATATTTAATTTTGTCTCAGCCCATTCTACTGGTGCCAGTGACGCCGAAATGGTTACTTGCCGTTTGATTTCTTCCGGCAAATAATCGGTAACGGTAGAACCATCTTCTACTTTGCCTAAACGGGTTGTAAATCCGCTGTTAAACAGCATGGTTTCTAATAAAGATGTTTTTCCGGAACCGCTGTGTCCGGCGATGCCAATGTTACGAATATCTCCTGTTTGATATACCTGCATAATAGTCCACCCCTTGTATTTGATAAAATTAACTTATTAATTAAATTTGACATAAAAGTATAAAATCCTTTTATTTTTTTTATTATTTTTGAAATTTTTTTTATTTTACGCCAGTGTTTCTTTTATTTTTATGCCTAAAGTAGACGAGAAAGACATAGGTATAGCAATAAAGAAAATAAGGCGGGAAAGAATTATGAAAAATAAATTTCTGCAAGGAACCGTTATTTTGCTGATAACCAGTGTGTTGCTTCGTGGTTTGGGATTTGTTTATCAAATATTGGTGGTGCGTTATGCTGGTACGGAGTCGGTGGGAATCCTGAATATGGGATTTCCTTTTTACATTATTTTAGTGGTATTGGCTACTGCCGGAATGCCAGTAGCTATTGCTAAATTGACAGCTGAATATATCTCACGGGGTCGAGAGGGGCAGATTACAATTATGATGCGCACTGCTTTTTTGCTAGTGGGACTATTGTGTTTCTGCTGTGTTGTTGCGGCTCTATGGGTGATGCCCAGGCTTTTTCAGATTTTTGGAACGGAACAGAGAGTGGTGCGTTGCTTCTATGTGCTGATACCCGGTATTGTTGTAGTGCCATTTACCTCAGTTATGCGCGGTTATTTTCAAGGGATGCAGCAAATGCTTTATCCTTCCTTGGGTCAAATGGCAGAACAGTTGGTTCGAGTGGTAAGCGGTATGATTTTTATCCTGTGGCTATGTCCCCATGATGTTGTTTCATTGGCTATGGGTTTGGCAGCAGCAGCAATGGTAGGGGAACTGGCTGGATTTTTACTGTTGCTGTTTTTTTATCTTTATAGTCGCCAAAAACAGAAAACAGAAACAGTATCCATCCAAAATCGGGGGCAGGTGCTGCAATCTTTACTGGCCTTGGGATTACCCACCACATTTACCCGTTTAACCAGCAGTATTGATATGGCCATTGAAGCCAGTTTGGTTCCTTTTTGTTTGATGGCTGTGGGATATAATGCCAGTCAGGCTGCCGGTGTCTATGGGCAATTTTCTGGTGTGGCCATTAGTTTGGTAACCATTCCTACGGTGTTGACAGGAGCGCTGGCTACAGCTTTGATTCCAGCAGTGTCAGAGGCAGATGCCACCCATCAGAAAGAGGCATTGGAACAGCGTTGTCAGCAATCTATCAGTATTACCTGGTTATTTAGTTTACCGGTCATTTTGGTCCTATATGTATATGGAGAGCAGTTGGGGCAGATTCTATTTCAGATTCATGGATTAGGTGCTATGATGCAGATTCTTTCTTTTGGTGCAGTATTTATGTATTTGGAACAGACCATCGTGGGTATTTTACAGGGATTGGGTCGAACCAGGGCAGTTTTTGTAAATAATTTTTTTGGATCTGCGGCTAAGTTGATTGGCATGTATTATTGCATCCGCACATTGGGATGGGGCAGTAATGGTATTGCCGGTGGCATGGTGTTGGGTTACGGCCTGCAGTGTTTTCTCAATTTAACCATTTTGGCTCGTCATGTACGGCTGCATTTAAGCTGGAGCGAGATGTTGCTGCCTGTAGGGAATAGCCTGTTGATGTTATGTATCATTCAAATGATATGGAATCTGTTAGGGGGACATATTGGCGTTTCTTTACTTTTAGCGATGATAGTAGCCGGCTGCATTTATCTGGTTCTGTTAGTACCTACCGGACAGATTGGACAGTTGACAGGGAGAAGAACAGGAAAAAAGCAAAAAATATCGAATAAAAGGATAAGTGAAAAAAATATCATTAAATAGTAGTATTTTTATTGTGATTCTAAAATAGGAGCGATATTGATGATAAAGATTCGTCAGGCTGAAGAAGCTGATTTACCAGAGATTATGGAGTTATATGAGTTGTTATTTGCATATTCGGCCACATTGCAGCCTGATTATTTTCAGGCTGCTGGGCAGCAGTATGATTTTTTGCGGCGTTGTTTGCAAGATACGCAGATGGCGCTGTTGTTAGCAATGCAAGAGCACAAAATAGCAGGTGTGGCGTTGGTGCAGATACAGCAGACTCCGCCGTATACTTGTCTTGTGCCTCATCGGTTTGCGTATTTGATGGATTTGGTTGTTCGACCAGAACAGCGAAATCAGGGAGTTGCCACTGCGCTGTTGAACGCTGTGAAACAATGGGGTGCAGCAAATAAATTGGATTATGTGGAATTGCAGGTTCTGGTTGGAAACGATAAAGCGGAACGTTTATATCTGAAGCAGGGTTTTCAGCCAAAAATGAAAACATTATGTTGTCCTTTATCATCGGAAGTATGACAAAACAGCAGCATGTTTTATAACGAGGAAGGAAAGAATAGAAATTAATGTGTTAAAACTGGGAAATTTTTTCTGTAGAGAATTGTCTGTATGCACAATCTGTGCTACAATGAAAAAATGTGAAAATGGAGGTATTTGAAAAATGGTAGAGTCATTAGTCGATTGGTTTACAGGCATTTTTGCAAATGTGCTGCCAGCAGAGTTGGTTGTATTTTTGATTTCTATTATGCCTATTTTAGAGTTGCGTGGCGGTTTGATTGCTGCGGCATTATTAAATATTCCTATTGTAGAAGCCGTCTGTATTTGTATAGTGGGTAACTTGCTGCCCATTCCATTTATTTTGCTGTTGATTCGGCCAATCTTTAACTGGTTGAAAAAAACATCTTTGTTTCGTCCTATGGTAGAACGGTTAGAAAGCAAGGCGATGGGTAAAAGCGATAAGATACGTCGATATGAATTTTGGGGATTGTTTATTTTTGTAGGCATTCCTTTGCCGGGCACTGGAGCATGGACAGGCGCATTGATTGCATCTATGCTGAATATCAGTATAAAAAGAGCCATGCCGCCCATTATATTGGGAGTTGGCATGGCCGCAGTTATCATGTGTTTCTTTTCGTACTTTTTACCTTGGTTGCTGACTCAATTTTAGTGATGGTCGCAGTCATGATGATCGCAGGCGATCTGGTTGTCGGAAAGTTCATTGCGCAGCCAAGCTTCTGCAACTTCCCTTACAGGACCGGAGCAGCCGCGAATAACTTCGATTCCGTTGGAATTTAGTACATTTTTTGCACCATCGCCCATATTACCGCCCAGCATTACCAGTACGCCAGCTTGTGCTAAAACTGGTGCGATACCGGATTTACAGCCGCAGCCTTCTGGAGAAGCCATGGTTTCTTCTGCGACGATTTGGCGGTTTTCAATTGTATAGATAGTGTAATGGTCGCAATGACCAAAATGAGCGTCAATGACGCCATCCCGTGTTGGTAAACAAATTTTCATTGTAAATTCCCCCTAAAGTATAGTAATTTAAAAGCTGTAAACATTATAATACAAATAGCTTAGAAACACAATAAGAAGAAAGAAGGAAAAATATGATACCAGAGAAAAGAAAAAATCATTTGCAACAATTGTTACAGCGATTGCATATTGATTTGATAAATTTGGAACAGTTAAGTATTGCGTTAACCCATCCATCTTTTATTTTAGAGAAAACAGGAAATGAACTGATTAACAATCAACGGTTGGAGTTTTTAGGGGATGCTGTTGTAGATTTGGTAGTTGGGCACTATCTCTATGAGGAATTTCCTCATAAGCCGGAAGGTGAACTGACAAAAATGAGAGCCGCTCTAGTTTGTGAAAGCAGCTTGGCCAATGCAGCCAGGAGAGTGTCTTTAGGGGAGTATCTTTTAATTGGAAAGGGTGAACGGGGCTGTGGCGGTGCCAACCGTTCTTCCAATTTAGCAGATGCCTGGGAAGCTATGGTAGGTGCTATTTATTTAGAATTGGGTGTTGATGCGGTCCGTCCGTTGATTTTGCGTCATATTCAACCTGAATTGGAGCAGGTGCGAAAGGGACATTACGGAGATTATAAAACGCAGTTGCAGGAATTGGTGCAGCGCCATAAAGAGGATAGTATCAGTTATGATATTATTCGTGAGGAAGGTCCAGATCACGCTAAAAGCTTTACAGCCTGTGTACGCATTAATGGAGTTGTTCGGGCGGAAGGTACCGGAAAAACAAAAAAGGAAGCGGAACAGAATGCAGCTTGTCTTACTTTAATTGAGATGGGAGCCATTGAGCAGTAAAGAGGTGGGTTTATGTATTTAAAGAGACTGGAAATCCAAGGATTTAAATCTTTCGCAGACAAGGTGGAATTTGAATTTCCCAGTGGAATTACGGCAATCGTGGGTCCTAATGGTAGTGGGAAGTCCAATGTAGTGGATAGTATTCGTTGGGTTTTAGGAGAGCAGAGTATTAAAAATCTGCGCGGAAGCAAAATGGAAGATGTGATTTTTGCGGGCAGTGCAGATCGGCGACCTTTGGGCATGGCACAGGTTTCCTTAACGTTGGATAACAGTGCAGGTATTTTTGATGTAGATTTTGATGAGGTTACAGTAACTCGTCGGTTGTATCGTTCCGGTGAAAGCGAATATCTTATCAATAAAGCTTCCAGCCGTCTGAAAGATATCCAGGAATTATTTATGGATACTGGATTAGGACGGGAAGGATTATCAATCATCAGTCAGGGTAAAGTGGATGAAATTCTGTCTTTAAAGCCGGAGGACAGGCGCGGATTAATTGAAGAAGCTGCTGGAATTACTCGATATAAATACCGGAAACGGGAAGCAGAAAGAAAATTGAAGGATACTGAGGATAATCTGATTCGTGTACAGGATATTGTCAATGAATTGGAAGAACGGGTTGGTCCATTAGGTGAGCAGGCGGAGAAAGCCAGACAATATCGGGAATGGAAGCAGCAGCTCGATGGACTGGAGCTATCGCTGGAGGTTCACGATATCAGCGAAAATCAATCAAAAGAACAACAGCTGCAAGGGAAACAATTACAAATGGAGGATGGGTTAGCGCAGCTTTCTGCCCAATTATCCGGGCAAGATGCCGCGCTGGCTCAATTGCGTTTGGATGCCCAGCAGGAGGAGGCTAATTTTCAGCAACGGCAGCAGGCTTTTTATGATTTGCAGAATCAATTGGAACGGCACAGTAATAAAATTCAGGCAAATCAGCAGCTTCAGGAAAATGTGACGGAACAATTATTAAAATTGCAGGCGGAAATTGCAATACAGCAGGAAGAAAAAGTTGCTTTGGCACAGACGTTGGAAGAAAAGCAGCAGCAAGCCAGTGCTGCTGAACAAATTTTTCAGCAGCAGCAAATTGCAGTAGAAGAACAAAAGCAACAGCTGCAACAATTGGAAGACCATTTACAGCTAATCAATCAGCAACAGGAAGAAAATAAAGCGGCGGTATTTAGCGTTATGCAGGCGCAGGCACATAATCGCAATGCTTTACTAAGACTGGAACAGGAACTATCCGGTGGTGGACGGAGTAAAGAAAAACTGGAACAGAAAGTAGATGCTCTGCGCCAAGAGGCGGCAGAACAACAAAAGCAGAGAGAGATTTTACAAACACAATTAGCAGAGCAGCAGACTTTACAGCAGGTTCATAATCAGAAAGTTGCAGTTTTGGAGCAGGAAATTGAAAAACGGAAACAGCAGCAATTTTTACTGCGGCAGCAATTGAGTGAAACACAAGCCAAGTGGCAAGAACAGCAATCCCGTGCAAAAGCGCTAAAAGAGCTAGAGGACAGCGGAGAAGGATATCAATATGGTGTAAAGTCTGTATTAGAGCAAAAAAAACGGGGAAAACTTGATGGAATCGTTGGTACAGTCAGTCAGCTGATTCGTGTGCCGCAGCATTTGGAGAAAGCCATTGAAACCACAATGGGCGTCAGTCTGCAAAATTTAGTAACAGAAACGGATAAACAGGCGCAGACGGCAATTCAGTATTTAAAAGCGTATAAAAAAGGCCGCGCCACCTTTTTACCATTGAATACAGTGCGGGGACAGCGAGCGGAAGAAGATCTCAGTACAGAGGCTAATGTGTTGGGGTTGGCCGTAGATTTGATAGAATTTGATGCAGCTTATGAGGCTATCATGCTGCATTTGCTGGGGAAAGTATGGGTGGTTGCCGATTTGGCATCTGCTGTGGAAATTGGCAAAAAACGTGGATTTCATCATCGTATGGTTACTTTAGATGGTGAGCTGGTGACACCGGGAGGTGCTTTGACCGGGGGAAATCATGAAAAAGAGCGGGGTGGTTTACTTGCTCGGCAAAGGCAGATTATACAGCTGGAAGAGCAGGTGTTACAGCTGGAACAGCAAATAGCGCAGCAAAATAATGATTTAGATGCCTATTATGCGGAAACCGGAGAAAAAAAAGCAGAAGTTGCAGCCTTACACCAGCAGGATCAGACGCTGATTCGGAGTATTGCCCAATTGGAACAGCAGATGAACCAGCAGCAGAGAGAGGAACTGCGCTTGCAGCGAGAACTGGAGTTTGAGCAGGTTTCTTTGCAGGAGCAGGAACAATATTTGAAAGAACAAGCAGAGACACTGCTGCAGGAACAACAGCGGCAGCAGCAGCTGGCTGAAGAGGAAGCATTGCTGAATGTTCAAACGGAAGAAATCAAAAATCAGCAGCAACAACAGCAACAGCAGCAAAAAGCATTACAGGATATTTGCAGTCAAAATGAAATTGTGCTGGCAACCGCTCAGCAGCGTTGGGAACTGTTAAATCAGCAATCTGTAGAGGAACAGCAGCGGTTTGCTGTTTTACAGCAGGGGCTTGCAGGTAAGCAGGCAGAACAGTGGCAGTTGGAACAAAGGTCTATGCAGTATCAACAGGAAATTGCAGAAAATCAGCAGCTTGTTCAGCAGGAGCAACAGCAGCTGGCTGCGTATCATGAACAAGTATTGGCCAGCAAAGAAAGTCGGAGACAGCAGCAAAGTCATATTGGTTCTTTGGAAGATGCAGTTCGGCAGCAGCGGCAGCAACATGATCAGTTACGGGAGCAAAAATATCAGCTGGAGCTGCAGTTGAATAAAGTGCGGGGATATTTATCTGCAGGTTATCGCCGTCTGACACAGAATTTTGATTGTACTTATGAAGATGCGAAGACTCGTGCTCTTTTGTTGGAGAATGTGCCGCAGGCGCAAAAACAGATTCAGCAGCTGAAGGTCCAGCTTGGAAAATTGGGAGAAATTAATTTTACTGCTATAGAAGAATTTGAACAAGTGCAACAGCGTTTGCAATTTTTGGTTGTACAAACGGCAGATTTGCAGGAAGCCCGACTGTCGTTAAATAAAGTGATAGAAGAAATGGAAAAGATTATGGCGCAAAAATTTGCCCAAACCTATCAGGATGTCAATGCTCGTTTTAGCCAGGTGTTTCAATCTATGTTCGGTGGTGGACAGGCTCGTTTGGAGTTGTCTGATCCAGAGGATTATTTGCTTACTGGCATTGAGATTGTGGCACAGCCTCCGGGGAAAAAGGAACAGGTGCTTACATTGCTTTCCGGTGGTGAGCGGGCAATGACGGCAATTGCATTGCTCTTTTCATTATTAACGGTAAAACCCAGCCCATTTTGTATTCTGGATGAAATAGAATCGGCGTTGGATGATGTGAATATTGACCGTTTTGCGCGGTTTGTCAGAGAATATGCGCAGAAAACCCAGTTTATTATTATCTCTCATCGTAAGGGCACTATGGAAGCTGCCGATGTGTTGTACGGTGTGGCGATGGAAAATAAAGGGGTATCCCGCTTGATGTCAGTAAAAATCAGTGATTATGAATAAATTGGTTTTCAATATACAGATAACATTTGTTTTATGTATTATATGTTTATGTTTTTGATGGTTTATTTTTTCGTTGCTTTTATGCCTGTCTGCAATTGTGGACAGGCTATTTGTATGTCTTTGTTTATGTGATATAAAAATTATGAAGTAGCACGCATAAATAGTGAAATTGTATTCCGAATATGATACAATAATGAAGGTTAAAACACAAGATGAGTTGGAGGTTGCATGATATGGGACTTTTTTCAAAATTAACAGATAGTTTATCAAAAACCAGAAAAGGTTTTGTAGAAAAAATTTTTGATGCTTTTACTGGAAAAGAGATTGATGACGACTTATATGATGAATTGGAAGAATTACTGATTCAAGGCGATGTAGGCGTGAATACCGCTGTAGAACTGGTGGAACGACTGCGGGAACGGGAAAAACAGGACAAACTGAAATATGCGGAACAGCTGAAAGATGCTCTGGTAGATGAAATTTCAAAAATTATGGGAGACGAGACAGCTGTGCTGAATCTGGTTCCGGGACAACTGAACATTATTTTGATGGTTGGTGTCAATGGCGTTGGCAAGACCACCAGTATCGGTAAGCTGGCTTACTTGCTGAAACAGCAAGGACATAAAGTAATTCTCGGTGCCGGTGATACCTTCCGTGCGGCAGCAGCAGAGCAGCTGAAAGTATGGGGGGACAGAGTTGGTGTGGATGTCATCAGCCATCAGGAAGGTGCTGATCCGGCAGCAGTTGTGTTTGATGCTATTGCTGCGGCTAAATCCAGAAAATGTGATGTGTTGATCGTGGATACTGCTGGCCGATTGCAGAACAAAGCTAACCTGATGAACGAGCTGAGTAAAATGCGTAAGGTGATTGACAGAGAAGCGCCGGATTGTTTACAGGAGGTTCTGTTGGTGCTGGATGCAACCACTGGACAGAATGCGATTTCTCAGGCCAAAATTTTTGGGGAATCCACAGGAGTTACTGGTGTTATTTTGACAAAATTGGATGGCACCGCCAAAGGCGGCGTTGTTATTGGGATTCGTTCTGAATTTGATTTACCGGTAAAATTGATTGGTGTTGGCGAACAGATTGACAATATGGAATTTTTTGATGCCAAAGCGTTCAGTAAAGCGTTGTTTGCCGGAGAAGAGGCAAACGATGGGCAGACAGAAAAAGAAAGTGTGCAGGAATCAATTGAAGAAGTAGAAGAAGTTGTAGAGGAATCCTTTGATATGCAGGAAGAAGTTGCTGACTTGGAGGAAGAATTGCCGGAAGCATTGGCAGAAGAAGGTCCACAGCCCGAAGATATAGAGGAAGTAGAGGAATCTGTAGTAGAGGAACCGGTCGTAAAGGAGAAGCGCAGATGGTGGAGAAGATAAACAATAGAACAAGTGGAAAAATTCTGATTCAGAATACACAAATTTTATCTATGACAGGTGCTGCGTTACAGCAGGGCGATATTTTGATTGAGCAAAATAAAATTGCAGCGTTGGGTGTAGTATCAACAGACGATGCAATTGGCGCTGAGGTTATTGACGGCAGTCACACTTTGGCTATGCCCGGCTTGATTAATACCCACAGTCATGCTGCTATGACATTATTGCGCAGCTATGCTGACGATATGGAACTGATGTCCTGGCTGAATGATAAGATATGGCCAGCGGAAGCGAAATTTGTAAATGAATCAATTTATTGGGGTACTGGCTTAGCTGTAGCAGAGATGATTCAAAACGGAATTACTACTTTTGCTGATATGTATGACAGCATGCACGAGGTTGCTCGTGTGGTAGAAGAATCAGGCGTGCGGGCCAATCTGAGCCGTGGATTGATTGTCTATTCCGATCCAGAGGGAAAAAATATTCAAAAAAATACAAGACTATATCACAATTTTCATAATCAGGCAAATGGGCGGCTGAAAGTATGGTTTGCGCCCCATGCGCCATATACTTGTCCGCCGCAGTATCTGGAAAAAATTGTAGCGGCGGCACAGGATTGCCACACTGGTATCCATGTACATTTGGCGGAAACGCAAGATGAATTGCGGCAGATCCGGGAAGGCTATGATAAAACGCCAACCGAATATCTGCGTGATTTGGGTGTATTTGAATTGCCAACCTTAGCAGCCCATGGTGTTTATCTTACAGACAACGATGTGGAAATTTTGAAAGCGCATCAGGTCAGTATTGCCCATAATCCGTCCAGCAATTTAAAACTGGCCAGCGGTATTGCCGATGTTGCCAAGTATCAGCAAGCAGGGCTTAATGTAGCCTTAGGAACGGATGGTGCTTCCAGTAATAATAGTTTGGATTTATTTAAAGAGATGACCATTTGTTCTTTTGCGCAGAAAGTAAAAACCATGGATCCCACTGTGCTGCCAGCTCAAACTGTGCTGCAGATGGCTACCATTAACGGTGCCAAAGCATTGCATTGGGAAGATGAAATTGGTACGCTGGAAGTGGGCAAGAAAGCAGATATCATACTGATTGATTTGGACCAGCCCCATTTTGCACCATGGAACAACACGATAGCTGATTTGGTGTACTCCGCTCGGGGCAGTGATGTAAAGACTACGATTGTAGATGGCAAGCTGCTGATGAAAGACCGTCAGATTTTAACCATGGATGTGGAAAAAATCATGGCAGAAGCGTCCCGCATTGCCAGAGCAGTATTATAAAAATATTCTCAGCGTAAGCTGTAGTGTGTGCTTACGCTGAGAATATACGGAAAAAAGATAGAATTGACAAATATGCTGTAAGACAGTACAATGAAATAGATTTTGAAATTGTGGGCGACGGTGGATTTCTGTTGCCATGCGATAACAAAACAAAAGCCTCCGTAGTTAAATGGATATAACAAGCCCCTCCTAAGGGCTAGTTGTGAGTTCGATTCTCGCCGGGGGCACCAAAGTCAAGTAAGCTGCAAACCTGTGTTGAAGGTTTGCAGCTTTTTTATGGCAACAACGCTATTTTCTGAATATGTCGACGGCATGACTTGTGATACCTGTCAAGTCTTCACGTTCACAGGTGGTAAGATGATATTTTAAATAAAACTGAAATGTATCATTGTCCATGTTGTCAATAGCCTCTCTCATAAATAAGGCACAGCCATCTGTTGCTACATAATGCAGTCTGGTTATGGGAAATACCGACATCAAATAATCAATATCTTCTTTCCGAACCAGTTCAAATAAATCCTTTGGAGCAGAGTTCGCAGCAAATGTGTCAGCGTCGAGCAGTCCGTCTTTGATATATTGGGCAACATCAATATGATTGCGAAGGAATCCCTCATCCAGCAGACAGCCGTCCGATATGACATAAGCAGCAAAAACAATACCGCCTGGTTTTGTTACTCGAATGGCTTCCTGTAAGGCTTTTCGTTTATCGGTGACAGTATAAAGATGGTATAGCGGGCCGAGTAACAGTGTAATATCATATAGATTATCGGGAAAAGCTGATAAGTTTAATGCATTGCCCTGCATGATGGTAATTGCTTCTGTGGGAAGTGTATGTTTGCGGAACATTTCGATATTGTGAGCAACCAGTTCCACTGCATCAACGGTATATCCCTGCTGTGCCAGCGCGTGAGAGTAGCGGCCTGTTCCAGCGCCAATTTCCAGTATGCGGCTGCCGGGAGAAAGATATTTTTGGATATAGTGCATGGTAGTGAAAAACTCTATTGTTCCATGTTTGGAACGCAGTCGGCTGTCTTCATCGTATTGATTGTAAAAATCAATCAGATAGGTATTTGTTTCCATGGGGGCACCTCTTTTGTCTGTGGATTATCAATTGGTCATAATTTCAATTTGTATTGTTTTGTTTGATCAGGGATGTCAATAGATCTGTCAACATATTTTCAATATTACGTTCACTGAGATTTATTTTTTGTGTTGCTGTTAAAACGGCCAATCCATGGGAATAAAGAAACAATGTTAAGAAAATTTCTTTTGCCCGTGTGAGTTCGATTCCAATGGCATCAGAAAAAATTTTTGCTTTTTCTTCATTTCCCGGTTCTTTGTAAAAATCATTTGTTTCTGTCATATTCAAATCTATGTCGCTGATAAAAAGCAGTTGGAAAAGATGAGTCTCTTCTCTGGCAAATGCAATATAAGAGAGCGGAAGAACCAGACCGGGATTTTTATTTGCGGTATGGCGATAGGTATCTACATATTGTGTATAAAAATCAAATGCAAAGTGTAGAAATTCAGATTTCAACGCATCCATATTTTTGTAACAGGTGAAAATCGGTCTGGTAGAGCAGGTCAGTTTATCGGCAATATTTCGTGCATTTACAGATTCAAATCCGGTTTCTCTTGTAATATCCAACACGGTCGTTAAAATCATTTCTTTTGTTATTTTTGGTTTGGGCGGCATACAGATACCTCGCTTTCTATAAAACACATTTGTTACACAACTATTGTTATACAACGAATGTGTTTTGTCAAGAAAAAATTATAACAAAATCGTGTGCAGGGAGTATGTCTGTGAAAAATTTCATAGATATTCTGCTACGGAGTATGGCTATACTGAGTATGACCATATTTTCAGCAGCTGATAGACAAATGAGTAAATGGATTCTTTGGGAAAAATAAAACTGGAGATTGGCAGTATGATGGTGCCAATCTCCAGTTTTTTACGGGTTATATTCTAAATTGTGATTCACAGCAGATATAGTCGGTATCTACATTATGTGAAATGAAGCGAACTTTGAAATTACGTGGGCTGCAGAATTTTTCATCTGTATTCAGAGGTGTTTCTGGAACCACAAATTTGATGCATTTGACCAGTACATCACGACAAGTGGGGAAATTATGTGCAGGAATGGTCATAGTTTTCATGCCTCTCTGATATTCCATGCCGTCTTTATCTACTTCCGTTAAGATGACTGCAAGGGCCACTCTTTTTTGTGGACAGACATTTTTTATGGTTACGTCAAGCTGCAAAATTCTGCCCAGTGATTCCAGATAGGTATCGCCCATATCCACTACGATGGCATCGGAGCAGCCGTCCACAAGCAGGTCTACTGGAACAGGACAGCTTTCTGGATTTACGATAATATCGCATTTTACTGAAACAACAGGGTCGGGGAATACTACAAGGTTCCCTTCGGAATCTGTATAAGTGATGGACGCATTCACTTTTTTTGTTCCCGGTACTTGGCTGATATGGCGAATGAAAAATTCTAATGTAGCGCTTTCGCCAGCAGTAACCCCTAACTCTGGAATGCTCCATTTTAATGTAGTGGAGTTTACCATTGTAGCAGTTCCTTTATTTGGAGAAAGGATACCTGTAATGATAAAATCAGAATTTACAATTTCATCAATGACGATATTGGTAGCTCCGGTTTTGGAGATATTAGCGGCCAATTCGGCAAATAATTCTTCCAGTTCGGCTTCATCTGGTGTGATTGCTACATGCGTACTGTCCGGGTCGGTAGCCCAATTGTTCAAAGCGGCGGGGTCAACTCCATCTGAACCGATTAGGCCGATGCAATAAATAATAATTCCCTGGCTTTTGGCAGCTTCTGCTACAGGTGCAGGTGGAGCGCCAATGGTTGTTTTGCCATCTGTAAACATCACAATGACTTTTTGATTGGTCGAATCGGGGTCAAAAAGCTGCATTGCTTTTTCAAAAGCATCCGCGTGGTTGGTATTACCGCCGGCTGCCAATGCATCTACGGCATTTTTTAAAGTGGCTACCGAGGTGATAAGCGGTGCATTTACGATGGCGGTGTTGGCAAAACTGACAACACCGATGTGACTTCCAGAACCAATTTCACCATCTGCTGTACCATCGGTAGCTTCTTCAATAATATCAATAAATGTTTTAGCCCCTGTTTTCATGTTGCTTAATGGGCTGCCAGTCATACTGCCAGAACGATCTAATACAAGAACAATGTCAGTTGGATTAGAAACAATATCTGGCGCCGCTGTTAAAGCCAAAGTAACTTTTAACGCGCCATCGCAATTGATTTGCTCCACGTCAATTACTTTATTTGAATTTGTAATTCCCAATATAAACGCCTCCTATTCTTGGGGGTGAGTCCCCCTTTCATATAGTATGTTGATAGACTCATTTTGTTACCAATCATAACTTGGGTGAAGCTTATGTAAAAATTATAAAAACGAGAGGACTGTCATCACAGGAGTTTTGTTTTTTATATTGAAATTTATTGTAATCAGAAAGAATATGATGTAAGATAAGGCAGAATATTTTGTTAATAAGGAATCGTAATGGTAAAATTCGTGGTTTTGTAAAGCGTATAGCAACATTTTTTATAAAGATGTGGATAGTCTTATACAATAGGATACGAAATGAAAAATGATAGATGAAAGAAGGTTTGAAATAAATGAAACCAAAAAACGCCAGAGATACAGCTTCTAAAATGAAAGGATACCGGGTGGCGATTGCGGCGTTGCAGCAAAAAAAAATTCCTGATGTATGGCCGGAAGAAATTAGTGTAAAGCCATTGAATGTGCGGGATGAGGTCATCAGCTATTGCGGTTATTGTCTATTGTCCCATGACTGGCTTAAACCATTGGCAAATTGGATCGGTAGTCGCAGCTGTCTGGAAATTATGTGCGGTTCCGGTGCATTGTCCAAGGGGTTGCAGGATCTCGGCGTAAAAATACAGGCTACCGATGACCATAGTTGGATGAAAGACCATGCTACCTCATGGTTTGTTGATGCGTGGACAGATATTGAGCAGTTAGACGCGGTTGGGGCTATTGAAAAGTATGGCAAGAATACAGATTTGGTGATTTGCTCCTGGCCTTATCGAAGTGAAGATTGTTATCAGGCCTTATTGAGAATGCGGAAGGTCAACCCCAATTGTTTCATGCTCTATATCGGAGAGTGGATTGGAGGCGGCACTGCCAGCGACTCTTTTTTTGCAGAGGCTGACTGTGTTGAAGATACCTCTTTTCAGCAGGCAGTACAACAGTTTAAATCCCTGTATGGCAATACAGATCGGCCTTATTTGATTCGGTAATATGGTGTATGATTGTTTATTGTAAATAAAAACGATAATTGGGAAAGAAGGAATTTTTGAAAAAAACAGGAATTCTTCCTTGGATAGAAGTGTTAGAACTGAGAAAAGGAGCGGACTATATGAGCGATATTCGTTATGAAATTGTGGAAATGGTGGGTATTTTATCAGAAAACAGCAGCGGGTGGAGAAAAGAGCTGAATAAAGTTAGCTGGAACGGCAGAACGCCCAAATATGATTTGCGGGATTGGGCGCCGGATCATGCTAAAATGGGCAAAGGAGTCACCCTGTCTGATGATGAAGTAGCTGTATTAAAAGAATTGTTAAATCGGCTGTAGAAAATAATATTGGAAGAGAAATATGCAGGTTCTGGAATTTTTTCAGACCTGTTTTTTCTATACCAAATATATTGTAATTTTTTTGTTAAGAAGGGTGACTTCTATACAAAAATATCTTATAATGGGAAAAGCGCAGAAATATGGGCAGAAGGAAGAAAGAGGTGGTTGCGATGCAGGAAGAAAGAAAAAGCAGAGTACAAAGTCAGCAGCAGAAAAAACAACAACAAACAAAATTATTGGTTTTGATTCTGGTTGTTGTTCTGATAGGCGCATGCGCCGTATTGTTTCTGCATGGAGCAGGGGAGTCTGAAACACCGGAGGATGTGGTTCCGCCAGGAGAAACTGTTGATGCAGATACAACAAGTGATGCCGGTGGAACGGAGCCAGAGATAATTATTCCTGTAGTGTCTGAGGAAGACAGCTGGAAAACTGTTTTGGTCAACAGCAGCCATGCGTTGGCGGATGGATATGTGCCCGAGCTGGTGACTGTAGATAATACCAGTTTTAAATTTGATGCCAGAGCAGCAGAGGATTTAAATACGATGTTGCAGGATGCACGGACAGAAGGTTTGGCGCCGATGATTTGCTCTTCGTATCGAGCATGGGAACGGCAGACAGCTTTATTTGAAAAGCAGGTAGCAAAGCAGCAGGCAACAGGGTTGTCTTATGAGGAAGCCTATGAAAAAGCGAAATCCGTTGTGGCCTATCCTGGCACCAGCGAGCATCAGACCGGTTTGGCAACGGATATAGTGGCAACCAGCCATCAACTGCTGGATGATTCCCAGGCTGAAACTGCGGAACAGCAATGGCTGATGGAAAACTGCTGGAAATATGGTTTTATTTTACGTTATCCGTTAGGAAAAAGCGAGTATACTGGCATTATTTATGAACCATGGCATTATCGGTATGTGGGAAAAGAAGTGGCGCAGTATATCACCGAAAATGATTTATGCTTAGAAGAATATTGGCAGCTGGTGGAAAATCAGCAGGCACAATAATATAGTGACAGCACTGTTGTAATATGTGAAAAGACGGAGCGGGATTATCAGGCCTTGACAGGTGCTGTGATTCTGGTCCGTTTTTTATTTTATAAAATTATGTTAGAAAGAAGCATTATGAAAAAGAAACAGAATTTATAGTTGTAATTTTTTTCTCGATTCTGCATAATAAAAGGAGCATAAATTATCAAGAAAATGGCAGAAATAAATATAGAAAAGAAGGTGGAGGAATGACACAGATTGTTGACGAGATACAAGTAATTTTTGAACAGAATGTGATATCGGAATTTTTTCTTCAGCAGCCTCAGTTATTATTGCGGCGGGCGGAAACACAGCAGGAGGAATTAAAATATGGTGTGATTGCTTTATTGGAGCAGCCGGAACCATGGAATTGTGCCGATGTGGTATCGTTGTGCCGAGAAATATGCCCGCACTGGTATCAGCAGGAACCAAAACAGGGTTGGTTAGAGTATAGCTATTGGTATATTATCAGCTGGTCTTATCCAGATAGTGTACTGACGGAGTTTCCAGAACAGTTTCAGAATGGTGTGCAGTTTTTTATTCGTGTTTTGCGATGTATGCTGGACTATATGCGAATGCATAAAGCCTTTGATCAGTTCAGCGATTTTGAATTTTTAGATTTGGAAACCTTTCCGGATCATGTGATAAAAGAAGAATATGAACGATTTTTATATTATTTTCGTAAGCTCTATCTGTATGAATTGATGTATATTGGTAAAGAGATTTTTTATTTCAATACACTGAGTCATATTGCCGGTGTTCATTATGTTGCCATGCATGTGGCCAGACAGTTAAAAGAAGCCGGTGTACCTGTTAATCTGGCGTTGGTTTCCGGAGCAGCAGTTGGCCATGATATTGGCAAATTTGGCTGCAAAGCTGCGGAAATGAAACGGATGCCCCATTTGCATTATTATTACACCGGTCAATGGTTTGAAGAGAAAAATATGCCTACCATTGCCCATATTGCAGTCAATCATTCCACTTGGGATTTAGAGCTGGAAAATTTACCGTTGGAATCCCTGATTTTGATTTATGCAGATTTTCGTGTGCGTCGGGAAGAATGTGATGCACCAAAAGAAAAAATGGGTATTTTCTCTTTGGAAGATTCTTTTCATATCATACTCAGTAAACTGGAGCATGTAGATGCTGCCAAAGAACGGCGCTACCGATATGTATATGCCAAACTGAAGGATTTTGAAGATTATATGTGCAGTCTTGGCGTCAATATTGATTTGAGCAGCAGAGAACTGCAGCCGGTGCAGCCAAAAGACATTGCGTTGGTAGATGCTCAGGAAGCCATTGTCAATTTCAAATTTTTGGCTATCCGCCATAATATCTGGCTGATGGAGTTTTTAAATACTGAAACTTCTTTCGGTACCTTGCTGGAAGCAGCCAGAAGTGAAAAGGACTGGAAAAATACAAGGGCGTATATTCATATTTTTGAGGAATATTACACTTACATGACCCAGCGGCAGAAAAGTATGACCCTGAATTTTCTTTATGAACTTCTGATGCATCGGGAAGGGGATATTCGGCGGCAGGCTGCTGCATTGATGGGGAAGATTATTGTACGATACGATGAGATCAACCGCAAGGCGTTGCCTGATGGTGTAACGCTGCCGGTAGGCCAGACCACCAGTCTTACCTTATGGCAGAAATATATCAACATGATTATTATGCCTGATCATAAGATTACAGAACGGCATAAGCGGTGGCTGGGGTATACCCTGAAAAATGTTGTGACGGTTGTATTGGAAAACAGTTCGGAAGAAGAAAGTTATCAATATTTAGATGCTCTGCTGTATTATTATCACGAAGCCCATTGGGATGATGAAACAGGCTTTGTTTTAATGGATACTTTGATTTCGGTACCGTTGCAGCTCTGTGAGCCTTTTCAGCTGCAGGAGCTGGTTGAATTCACCCAGGCTATTTTACGGCGGCCCAATTTAGAATTACAAGCAGCGGCGCTGCGCTTTTTGCAATATCTTTCCGGTTGTTCCCATTTGTATCTCAGTTTAAAGAACGCTGTATTGACTATGCTGTCTGAAATGCAAACTGCACAGATGCCGGTCGGTTTTCGATATAATCTGATGAGGATCTACAAGCAGCTTGGTGCTGATGAACTGGCTGAGAAACTGCAATTATCCGGGACGGAAGAACAGCAGGCGGTATCAGAACTGTTTTTGGAAAATTTAAAGGTTGCTACGCCATGGATGCTCAAATTGACTAATATTGATTTTTTACTGGAAGTTGCGCGGGAACGTCATTCTATTTCGTTGCTGCAGGTGGCCGCCCACTTATCTAATATTTTAAAAGTGGGTGAACGGATTAGCGTGCGTCACAGAGCAGGGCAGGGGCTGGTTTCTATTGCGCCGCTATTATCTCTGGAAGAACGTAATGAGTTGGTAATTGAGCTGACCAAAGGGCTGGAAATTGGTGAATATGAGTTTTCCAAATATATTCCTGAATATTTAGGACAGATTGCCTTGTATTTACAGCCGCAAGAATTGGATGAAATTATTCAGGATATCCAGAAATTGCTGCGCAATGCCAATAATCGCGTGGTATCGGTGGCATTAAATACACTGGGTGTTATTTTAGAATATTATCCGGCTTATCAACAGCGGTTTGGAGAAGATGATATTGTCATTGAAGAACGACGCCGAGTAATTTTGGGAATGCTGCTCAGTGGTTTATCCAGTTATGACGAAGAAGTAAATTCGGAAGCCTTTATTGTGCTGGGTCATCAATTATTTGGTTCTGTGCGGTTATCGTTGGAAGAAAAATATAAGATTTTCTATTTAATTTATAAACGAATGTTGATTTTGATTCATGACAAAGAACTGAATGGGTTGTCGTTCTTTAATCGGGCCGGTTCCTTGAACCATATTTATCGGTTTATTTCTGATTATTTGATGGAGTATGGTCGGTTTGATATTCCTGAAATAGAGCGAATTGCTTTTTTCCCCGGCACTTTTGACCCGTTCTCGTCCAGCCATAAAGGCATTGTGCAGGAAATCCGCAATCTGGGTTTTCAGGTTTATCTGGCATTAGATGAATTTTCATGGTCGAAAAAAACACAGCCGCGGATGACCAGACGGCAAATTATTGTTATGTCGGTGGCCGATGAGGAAAACGTATATCTGTTTCCTGACGATATTCCTATCAATTTGGCCAATGATGGAGACATGGCTAGGCTGCATGATTTGTTCCCTGACAAAGAAGTCTATATTGTAGTGGGCAGTGATGTCATTTTAAATGCATCTTCCTACAAAAAAGAACCGAAACCGGGCTCCATCCATTCTTATAATCATATTGTGTTTCGGCGGGCGCAGGGTATGGATGCCGAAACCACTGCGGAGTTAGAACAACGTATTGAACAAACTGTGCGGAATTCTGTGCAGGGTGATTTGATTTATTTAACGTTGCCCACTTATTTGGAAGATATCAGTTCGACCCGTATTCGGGAAAATATCGACTGTAACCGGGATATTTCCAATTTGATCAGTCCTTTGGCGCAGAATTATATTTATCATTATGGACTGTATTTGCGAGAGCCCCAATATAAGCCAATTTTGCAGGCAAAAAATATGAAATTTGATTTTGTAACCGAAGAGAGTTCGCAGGAGGTTTATCAGCTATTGGTCAGTTTTTCTCAGATGGATGATTTAATGGACATTTTATCTGAGCATTGGCAAAAGCCTAATGCTATGCTGACTTTGTTGAAGGATAGCAGCCAGGAGCAGCGGATTGTAGCCTTTGCACTGTCCTATACTCTGGAAACAACAGATATGTATGGTGTTTTTCAGGATGCCCATGTTGTGGAATGGCTGCGCAAACGAATTTTTGGTAAGATTGCTGTATTAACTGGTATCTATCGGCTTCCCGATATTAAAATCAAAAACGGTGAACAATTATTGCTGACAGAAACAATCAGTCATTATCTGGAGCAGGATTATGGATACAGTATTTATTATGGTGCTGCCGATGAGATGGTGGAATCGGTACTGCAGCGGCAGGGATTTTTACCAGCACCGTTGGAACAGAAAGATGTAGTTCTGTATCTGGTGGATATGCGCTCCCCGCTGACACTGTTAAAAAATATAGAGACAACAATCAAAGAGCCATTTAATCGAAATGAACGATTACTGGCTGTAGTAGAGCAAAGCCATCATAGACTGCAAGAAATTATGACTGCGCTGTATCCGGGCAATCTGGTGCTTTCTATTGATGCGGGGATTATGCACCATAAAATGCTGCAAAAAATTACCCGAGCCAATCATGTGCCAAATGAGCCGTTGCCGGTACGCAAGTTAGGAAAAAATATGTGTGTGCCTTTTGGTAAAATTTTGCGCGGTATGGTGGTGCCTAATACTGTCACCAAAACACTGCACAGTGAAAAGGTATATGATGGGGCCATTAAACAATTTAGTATTCAAAATTTCCCATTCTATTCTACTCTGGAAAATCAGGTGCGTACCATAAAATCCTTTGATCGTCCGGTGATTTTGGTAGATGATTTGCTGCACAAAGGCTATCGAATTCAGGGACTTTGGCCTATTTTAGAACAGGAGCAGGTACAGGTGGATCGTATGGTAGTGGGCATTTTGTCTGCGCGGGGCAGGGATTTGATTGGTGTGCGGAACTGTCCGGTAGAAAGCGCTTATTTCTTGCCTCGTTTGCGGGGGTGGTATGTGGAATCGACATTGTATCCGTTTATTGGCGGAGATATGGTAGCCCGGAAGGAAGAAACAGATGCCAATCTGATACCGTCTGTCAATTTTATTCTTCCTTATGTAGTGCCCAGCTATATGCGGGATGTGCAGCGGGATGCATTATATTATTTTTCTCTGACCTGTTTGCAGAATGTGCATGATATCTTACAGGTGTTAGAAGAAGAATATCAGAAAACCTTTGGTCGTCGGTTGACTTTAGGCCGTTTGGGAGAAGCGATTATTTCTCCTCGCTGTCCGGATCGTGGCAACTGTGGGCAATATGATAAAAATATTGCTGCCTCTGTTTATGTAGAAGATGATATTCAGCGTTTGGTGCGGTTGGAGAGTATCATGGCAAAATAAGTGCAAATAATCTAAGTTGTTAATAGTTTCAATGTACAATAGAATGTAAAAACAAACAAAAGCCTTATAGATTTATGGTGTTATGTGACATACAATCTGTAAGGCTTTTGTTTTTGCTTATGTTCAGATGAAAGAAATCAGGATAAACGTCTTCCTGCATTAATACATTACTGAGAACAATGTAGCAATTTTTGCGGAAGAACTATTCTTGTCTGATGCCGTAATATTCTGCCAGCAATAGAATGCGCTGAGCCCAACGGTGATGGGTCTTGTATTCATTCATGCGCTGTGTCTGTGCGCCACCGGATACATAATAAGGATTATCGGGATTCCAGTTTAAAATTTGGCAGGCATCGGCATAGTCGGCAGGCGAAACTTTGAGCCCCTCATTGACTACCGCGATTTGAGACGGATGAATGACTGTTTTGCCAATAAAGCCATTGAGTAAATCTAATTCTAATTCCCGTTTTAATCCAGTTTTCCATAGTTCGGTTTCATCCTGAAAATATTCCCATACCGGCGCAGATACTACGTAATCGGTCTGGAAAACGGTAAGAATATCGCTGAGAATATTGGCTACTGGCAAAATATCATAGATGGTTTGATGAAGTTGGCGGCGCAGACCAAATAAATGGCACAGATCATTGCAGCCCACGCGAATATTGAGTACCTGCTGATAATAAGGTTGCAGTAAATCCTTTAGCTGCTCCAATGTTTCACCTCTGGAACGCAAGGAAAGTAAAGAGGCGTCCTCCAAGACAGGCATCATGAAAAAAGGTTTGGGACGGGAGACATGATTTGCATCTTCCAAAGCTGCCAGATAAGCAGATGCATTTTCCAGAGAAAATTTAGGAAAAATAAATCCGGTCAGCAGTTCAGCAGCTTGTCCCATTGGCTGTAATAGTGTGGATATTTGTTCCGGACTACGCAGGCGGATAAATAGCCGAGGCAGATAGAATTCTTCTTGCTGTCTTTTTTGGTAAATGGTTTGTATGGTTTGAATGGTTTGTTGTTCGGCCTGATGCAAATAAGCATCGTTAATAGTGTCCTCCAGGCACAGCGCCAGAGAAAATTGCGTACCGAAACGCTGATGGCAAATGGAATCTGCCACAGAAATTCGATTGGCCGGTGTGTATAAAAGTGCCCCTACATGATAGGCCAGAGGCAGTGGAACTTGTGAAAGAATACGAGTCATGCGGCTACTCCTTTATTTGTTGCACGCAAGGCAACAGAACATAGTAAAATGAAAAATTTATTATCTATTTATTTTTCGGTCTTGAAGTGTTAATTCCCTGCTCTATCTATTGTAAATGATAATAATTCTTGCTAAAATGAAACAAAATGTTGGGTAATATGCGAATAAGTACTCGTGATTTTTATTTAGTACAGATAAATAAAATAAAGGTGGGGTGAGAATATGTTTCCTTGTTTGCCATTAGAGCAATTAGAGGCGTATTTTACAAAAAACAGTCAAAGAACACAGCAGGGTGTTTATTTTTACAGAATTATAAATTATAGTACGGCAGTGGATTCTTTTTTGGTGCGTTATTTTCAGGAAGCCAGACAATATGGCGTGGTTTTAGAGGGAAAGCTGGCCAATCCTACAGGACAGAATCTTGCTTATTATCGGGAAATGTTAGGGGATTTATTTGTCTTGCAGCCAGCCTTTTTTCAACAACAGCTTTCCAAATGGTTGCCTCGGCTGGAGCGCAGCCGTCAGCAGATAGTTGCGAACGCTATTTTTGATGTGCTGCAGGAAATGGCTCGCAGTGGAAAAAACGAAAATATGCTGAAAAATGCATACATCAAATTTATGTGCTGGATGTATTACCGATTTGAACGGGTGCTGCATCTTCTGGGCAATGAAATTGTACCAAAAATTCTTTATGAAGGTTCGATTAGTTATTATGAATTAGAGATGCTGCGGATTTTATCTGCTGCTGGCTGTGATATTGTCTTGCTGGACATGCAGGGAGATCAAGCTTACCGCAAATTAGATCCAGATTCTAAGTATTCTCGTCTTTATGAGCAGCAGGGTGCAGCTTTTCCTGCTGATTACAGCATAAGAGAACATGTTCAACAGGCACAGATGTTGCAACAGGCTGTGGGAATGTCTGGCGGTCAGTCCGGTCAGCAGCTGCCGGCCCCCTGTATCAATGCTTGGATGACAGACGGTAACATATTGGAAGATGTGCAAAAGCCGACGGTGCAGCGGGGCGAAGATAAAAATTTGTATTATACAGTGTTTGCTCGAATTTGCGGTGTAGAGGATAAAATTTCTTATAAAAATACATTGCTGCAGCTTTATTTACAGCTAACAGGAGCAGGACGACAGGTTTTGGTATTGGAACAGGAAATTCCACTGCCGTTGCCGGAAGAAATACAAAAAATTCAGAGAAAACGGTATCAAAAACTGAATGAGATGTTGATGGATTTATCTCAAAATATTGTCTGTGCTGCGCCGCAGCTGCAACAAATCCTGCGGCAACAGTTTATCAGCTTTTTGCAAGAAGAAGCGGATGGTGACGATAAATTGAATCGTTGGTTAAATCGGGCGGTTTATCTGTTGTGTTGGTTGCGCCGATATCAGGAGCAGCTATTTAGTAACTGGCAATCCGGCAGTTTGGGTGTATTTTTATATTTAAGTCCTTGTCAGGAAGAAACCGAATTATTGTTTTTGCGATATTTATCCCGTTTGCCGTTGGATATTGTGATTTTTTCACCAAATTTAAATTTAAATGGAGAAATGAAGGATAAATTCTTATATGAGAAGAAATATACTATATCTATGAATGTGGAGCAATATCCTACAGAAGGTGCAATACAATTGGGAACCGTTGCCTATCATGCCGAACAGGAACTGACAGAAACCTTATATCAGGATAGTGGGCTATATCGGGAACAACAGTATGATAAGGCCAAAGCGGTGGCGCTGCAGACCATGTATGAAGAAATTTTTATTTTATGGGAGCAGCAGGAGGCATATCGGCCTAACTTTGATGTGGTACAGGACGAAGTGATCATGCCTGTGCTTTTTGCCAAAGTTTCCGGTGTGAAAAACGGGGAAGTTTCAGATTACTGGAGGGATATCAAAAAGTTATTGGTGAAGGATACGCTTCTTTACCATCAGGTGCCAATCATCCATCCGACTGATGAAAATCCCGTAAAACAGTACAGTACAGAGTTTTTTCGTAATGGCACATTACAGCGGCAAAAATTGAAACAGCACAAAGCATATTCTTATCAGTATCTGCGAGAAGAAATGCAGGATTATATGCTGGACAAGGTGCAGCAGCTGATTGACTGGAAGTTGATACAGGGAACTTTTCAAAATGGAACCGAGTATACCATTGTATCTACGCTGCTGAATCTGGAAAAAAATATTGTGCGTCTGATTCAGAAAATGGATTTTACCAAATTAGCTCCTAAGCTGGTTTTGATTAATACTGGTGAAGCCGTTTATTCTCTGGAAGATAGTATTGTAATTGCATATTTGCATTTGCTTGGTTTTGATATTGTATTGTTTGCGCCGACAGGATACCGCAGTCTGGAACAATATTACACACAGCCCATCCTGACAGAGCATGTGATTGGAGAATATTTATATGATTTAACTGTTCCGGCTAATTTAAGAGATGCTGTGTCTAAGCGGGGACGTCCATCTTTGCGGGAATTATTATTAGGGAGAGGAAGATAATATATGGCCATTGATTTTGGGCAAAAAAACAGTAATTCGTCTGTTGCTGTACCTGCTACTGTTGAATTGGAAGTAGAGCCTTATGATATTGCGGCAGACAGAGCGCAGTTAAATCAAAAATATGTAAATTCAGCTGAGGTAGATGCGCTGACAAGTCAGATTGTGGTAGATGATTTGAATACCATTGTCACCTTTGGCAGCGCTGTTGCGGAACAGATTTCAAAAACATCTGATGTGGTATTGAACAGTATGAATATGAATCAGATTGATGAATCCAGTGAGATGCTCAATCTGCTGGCAAAAATTATGGATCGTTTTGATATTGATGAAATTAAAGATGATCCGGGATTCTTTGGAAAATTGTTCGGTGGTTTGCGCAAACAGCTGGATAAAATATTGGATAAATACAAAACAATGGGAGACGAAGTAGATAAAATTTATGTTAAGCTGAAACAATATGAAGCAGAAATCAAAACCTCCAATCAAAAATTGGAAGATTTGTTTCAGTCCAATGTCAATTATTATCATGAGTTGGTCAAATATATTTTGGCAGGGGAACAGGGAATTGGTGAACTGGAGGCTTACATTGAACAGCGTCAGCAGGACTTATATGCCAGCGGTGACCAGTCCATTCAGTTTGAACTGACCGCTTTAGAACAGGCAAAAACCATGTTAGAGCAGCGTACCCATGATCTGCGCATTGCAGAAAATGTAGCCATTCAGTCTATTCCTATGATTAAAACCATGCAGTTTAGTAATATGAATCTGGTGCGGAAGATCAATTCAGCATTTATCATCACACTGCCGGTTTTCAAACAGGCATTGGCGCAGGCTATTTTATTAAAACGGCAGAAAATACAGGCTGAGGCTATGTCGGCATTGGATGAAAAAACCAATGAAATGCTGTTAAAAAATGCCCGCAATACTGTGGAACAGTCCAAAGCAACAGCGGCTATGGCTTCCGGCAGTTCTATCAAGATTGAAACATTGGAAACAACCTGGAGGACCATCGTATCCGGTATTGAGGAAACACGACAAATTCAGGAAAATGCCAAACAACAGCGTCTGGAAGACCAGGCTCGTTTAAATGCCATCAAAGAGGATTTTAATAAACAGTACCATACAAATTTGTAAAAGGAGTTGATGGATATGCCGATTAGTTTAACAAAAGGACAAAAAGTAGATTTAACGAAAACAAATCCAGGCTTAAAAAATGTGATGGTGGGATTGGGCTGGGACATTAATCAGTTTGATTCCGGTGTAGATTTTGACTTGGATACATCTGCTTTTTTAGTAGCAGACAATGGCAAGGTAACCAGCGACACTGATTTTGTATTTTACAGTAATTTGGAACATCCCAGCGGTTCAGTAACTCATTTGGGCGATAATCGAACTGGCGCAGGAGATGGGGATGATGAACAGATTATGGTTGAATTGCCAAAAGTACCGGCAAATATCAGCCGTATTGCCTTTACCGTAACTATTTATGATGCAGAATCCAGACGGCAGAATTTTGGACAGGTATCCAATGCTTTTATTCGTCTGGTGAATGCCGAAACCAATGAAGAATTGGTTCGTTACGATTTGGGTGAAGATTTCTCCATTGAAACAGCTATGGTTGTAGGCGAATTGTACCGTCATAATGGGGAGTGGAAATTTAATGCCATTGGCAGCGGTTATCAGGGCGGCCTGGCAGCATTATGCGCTAATTATGGAATCGATGCAGAATAGGAGAGATAAAAAATGGGTGTTTGTTTGACAAAAGGACAAAAAGTTAGTTTGACAAAGGGAAATCCGGGATTAAAGGATGTTGTAGTAGGTCTGGGTTGGGATATCAACCGATATGACACAGGCGGCGCTTTTGATTTGGACACAGCGGCGTTCTTGCTGACAGAAGCAGGAAAAGCAAGCAACAGCGGTGACTTTGTGTTTTACGGAAATTTACAGCATGCCAGTGGTGCAGTTACCCATCTGGGTGATAATCTGACCGGCGCCGGTGATGGCGATGATGAGCAGATTGTATTGGATTTGTCATTGATACCGGCAAATATCAGTCGTATTGCTTTTACCGTAACCATTTATGATGGGGAAGCCAGACGGCAGAATTTCGGTCAAGTAGCCAATGCTTTTATTCGTATTTACAACAAAGACAATGGGGAAGAATTAATTCGTTATGATTTAGGAGAAGACTTTTCTATTGAAACTGCGATAGTGTTCGGTGAATTATATCGTCATAATGACGAGTGGAAGTTCAATGCCATTGGCAGTGGTTACCAAGGTGGTTTGGCAGCATTGTGTGCAAATTATGGTGTAGACGTAGACTAAGGAGGAACAGTTATGGGAGTAAGCTTACAAAAAGGTCAAAAAGTTAGTTTAACGAAAGATAATGCCGGTCTGAACAAAGTGATTGTAGGTTTGGGTTGGGATGAAGTTCCGCAGAAAAAAGGTTTTTTTGCTGCAAAATCGCAATCTGTTGACTGTGATGCTTCTGCTTTTGTTTTGAAAGAAGGCAAACTGCGCGGTACAGAAGACATTGTTTATTTTGGCAATCTGAAACATAAATCTAATACAGTTGTGCATATGGGTGATAATCTGACCGGTGCTGGCGCTGGTGATGATGAACAGATTATGATTGAATTGGGGCAAGTACCCGCAGAATATGACCGTATTGTATTGGTAGTGAATATCTATCAGGCTGATAAGCGCAAACAGCATTTTGGTATGATTCAAAATGCATTTATTCGGATCATGGATGCCAGAAACGATCAGGAACTGTGCAGATATAACCTGACAGATGATTACAGCGGTATGACTGCTATGATTTTTGGTGAGGTATATCGTCATAATGATGAATGGAAGTTCAATGCTATCGGCAGTGGTACTCAGGATATTCAATTGGGTCAGCTGGCAAACCGATTTGCATAATAAAGCAAACAGATTGCAGTATTGCACAGAAAAGAAGAAACCAGGTTGTTTTTTCTTTTTCTATCTCTAACTTATTACATTGAATAACAGAAAAGGAATTGAGTTTATTATGGAATGGAAAGGTTTATCAGACCAAGAGGTTGAACAGTCTCGTGCGCAGCATGGCTCCAACGTCATACCGGATTCAGAACCCACCACCTTTTGGCAGGAATTTAAAGAGACATTTGGCGACCCCATGATTAGAATTTTGTTGGTGATTGCCGCTTTGATGATTGTGATGTTTTTCTTTGGCTATGCTGAAATTTATGAGCCGGTAGGAACCATTGTGGCTGTTTTGATCGTAGCAGTTGTTTCTGCCAAAACAGGCGTGGCCAGTGATACAAAATATCGTGAATTAAAAGACAGTACCAAAAAAGAACAGTGCAAAGTTTATCGCAATGGTATGATTACAGTCATTGATGTAGATGATGTAGTTGTAGGTGATAAAGTCCTGTTGCAGTCAGGTGATAAAATTCCGGCCGATGGTGTGTTGATTCATGGGGATTTGCGGGTTAACAATGCGGCATTGAACGGGGAAACAGAGGAATGTAAGAAAACAGCGGCAGAGCCGACTGTGCAGATGAGTGAGGAGATCACCGGGGATACTTTTGTGGACGGCTATTCCCTGTTCCGCGGCGCCATTGTATTTGATGGAGAAGGCGTATTGGATGTGCGCCGGGTAGGTTTAGCAACCATGATGGGTAAAATGGCTGAAGAAATGCAGGAAGATGAACCGGATTCACCATTGAAAGTGAAATTATCCAAACTGGCCAGTCAAATCTCCCGATTTGGTTATGTGGGTGCAATCGTGATAGCTCTTCTTTATGTAGTCTTTTTTGTCATGAACGCTGGTGGTCCAGAAGCTTATCTGGCTTTGGGCTGGGCTACAATTTTGAAAGATATGATTGAAGCTGTATCTTTGGCGGTAGTTATCATTGTATGTGCGGTGCCGGAAGGTCTGCCTTTGATGATTTCTCTGGTGTTGATGCAAAATACCAGTAAAATGTTGGATCATAACGTATTGGTACGAAAAGCGGAAGGGATTGAAACCGCTGGTTCTTTAAATATTCTGTTCAGTGATAAAACAGGAACCATTACCAAAGGTATGCTGGAAGTAGTGGAATTTTTTACTGCTGATGGCAAAACAATCCCTCTACAGGAACTGCGCAACCATAACAAAGTAAAAGGGTTGTTGGATTTTGCTATTTGTAAAAATACAGCAGCCATGTATGATGCCAATCATCATGTTATCGGCGGGAATGCTACCGATCAGGCATTGATGAAATTTATCGGTGAAGATACCTACAATATGCTGTATAGTGATACCACATACACAGTTACCATGTCTCAGGGCTTTAATTCTACCAATAAATTTAGTCAGGCGTATATCAGCGCTTTGGGAAAAACTGTTTATAAAGGTGCGCCGGAACGATTGACAGCCCGTGCAAAATACTATCTGGACGAAAATGGTGAAAAACAGCCATTGAACTTAGATGACTTAAACCGCAAAATTGATAGTTTAGCTTCCAAAGCAATGCGGGTATTGGCTTTTGGATATTCTGAGCAAGCTATGCAGGAAAATATGATTCATGACGATCTGGTATTGATTGGTCTGGTTGGTATTCGTGATGATGTGCGTGCGGAGGCCAAAGAAGCCATTGAAGAAGTGCAGCAGGCAGGCATTCAGGTTGTTATGATTACTGGAGACCGTTTGGAAACAGCGGTTGCCATTGCGAAAGATGCAGGATTGATGAAAGAAGCAACAGACCGCGCTTTGACTTCTATGGAACTGAATCAGATGTCTGACGAAGAAGTAAAGGCCATCATTCCAGAAATTCGTGTGATTGCCCGTGCACTGCCAACTGATAAGTCCCGTATGGTTCGGCTGTGTCAGGAAATGAATCTGGTAGTTGGTATGACTGGCGACGGTGTAAATGACTCTCCTGCTTTAAAACGGGCCGATGTAGGGTTTGCTATGGGCAGCGGTACAGAGGCTGCCAAGGAAGCTGGTAAAATTGTAATTTTGGATGATAACTTTAAATCCATAAAAGATGCCATCTGGTATGGCCGTACCATTTATCATAATATCCTGAAATTCTGTAAATTCCAGTTGGTGATTAACGTTGCCGCTGTTGTAGTCAGTGCGTTAGCACCGTTCTTCGGTATTGAAGAACCATTGAAAGTAACCCATCTGCTGTTTGTTAATTTGGTAATGGATGGCTTGGGTGCTATTATGTTGGGGAATGAACCTGCTATGGAAAAATATATGCGGGAAAAACCACGGCAGAGAGATGAAGCCATTGTCAGCAAGGCCATGATGGCGCAGATTGTAACCATGGGTCTGTGGCTTACTGTGTTGAGCTTTGCTTATCTGAAACTGGATGTATTCCGTGGATTTTTTGATAACGAAGCCCAGCTGCTCAGCGCTTACTTTGTTTTGTTTATTGCCAGTGCTTTGTTTAATGGTTTTAATGTCCGTGATGACGGCTTTGCCATTTTCAAAGGGCTAAATGAAAACACTGGTTTTATGAAAGTATTTTTCATTATTCTGGGTGTACAATTCTTGATTGTTAACTCCGGTTTAGTGGCATTGGCACCATTCCAGTGGATTGGCGCTATGTTTAGTTGTGTACCGTTTGGTTGGCAAGGCTGGGTATTGGTGCTGCTGTTAGCGGCTACCATGATTCCAGTGGATGTAGTTCGTAAGCTGATTGTCAACAGAAAACAGGCATAACGAGGGTAAACGGAAAGAGAGGTGTGCCTGTTGCAGCTTCTTTTAACTGATTTAGACAATACACTAATCTATTCCCATCGGCGGGATATTGGTGTCCAGCGAGAACATGTAGAATGGTATGAAGGAAAGCAGATTTCTTTTATGACCAGAAAATCACAGCAGCTTTTGGAGTTGGTACGGCAAAAGCTGCCGGTGATTCCCTGCACCACCCGTTCTATTGCTCAATACCAGCGAATTCGGTTATTGCCTGCATGGCAGCCTCCCTATGCTTTCATGGCTAATGGAGGAGTTTTGCTGGTAAATGGTCGGATTGAACCTCAATGGTATCAGGAAAGTTTGGATAGAATTGCTTCGGCTGAATCCGCACTGCAACAGGCGCAGGTATTATTGGAACAACATACAGATCGGTTATTGCCGGTAAAGTGTATTGATGGTTTGTTTTTATATACCAAAAGTTCTGTGCCGGAACAGTTACGGCAGCAGTTAGAAGCAGTGCTGGATTTGAATCAGGTACAGATACTGCTGCATGGTGCCAAGGTTTATGTCCTGCCCTGTACCTTGACCAAGGGAGCGGTGGTACAGCGGATTCGCCAGCAATATCCACAGAGTTACATTTGGGCTGCCGGAGACAGTACGTTTGATGTACCCATGTTGCAGGCTGCTGATTTTGCTTTTGCGCCGGAAAAATTAGCCAGTCATCTTTCTGGGCAATCCAATCAATATTTGGTTGCCGAAGGACGGTTGCTGGCAGAGGAAATGTTGCAATATTTGCAGCACCATATTTGAAGACAAGCAATATAGAAAAGAGCGTTTGCGTTATCTTGTTATCAGATAGCGTAAACGCTCTTTTATTGTTAAGACTGTAAGTTATATAGTGTTTTTATAAATAACGCGATCAATCGGTTCCTTGTTTTTTAGCCAATGACTGGGAAAATAGAAAGAAAAGAGGCAGGGAAAACTTTCTGCCTCAGTAAAGTATTTAAAGCTTCTACCATAAAAATCAGAATGATCGTTATCGGAATACTTGTTACGGAATCATGATGATTACGGAAGGAAGCCGCTTAAAAAGGAGAGAATGGTCTGGTGTTCCACTGCCAGATTTAAATTTTGCCCTTCCTGAATGCCAGCGGTACAAATACCAATTACTTCGCCCTGCATATTGAGCAGCGCACCGCCGGAGCTGCCTGGCGAAGTGGGTGCTGTAAATTGAATCATATTGGTATCATGAATGGTGCGAAAACCGGAAATAATACCATCGGAAACAGAATTAAACAAGCCTAAGGGACTGCCGATAGCCACCACTTTTTGTCCGCGAATCAATGATTTTTCTCCCTGATAGACAGACAACGGCTGACAGGGGTGGTCAATGCGCAGCAAAGCTAAATCATAAATATAGTTGTACTTGACGATATCATGACAGGAATAACTTTCTGTTTCCCCTTCCAGGTTGATGCGATAATGACTGCTGTCAGAAACTACATGAAAATTGGTTAAAATGTATCCCTGGGGATGAACTAAAATACCGGAGCCAGTTTTAAAACAGGTTCCTTGGTTGTCCAACACTTCGATCATAACCACCGAAGAAGCCAACATCGCCAGTTCTTCAAAAGATTTTTCGGCAGCGCTGTCCGGTTTTATGGCAGAAGCCGGCTGTCGGGCTGTTGGTGACATCTCCGCTGATGCTACCGGTGTTTGTATTGGTTCCGCTTGGATAACAGGTGGTTTTTCTTTACATATTGCTTTTGTTGATGGCGCAGGGATGGCAACAGCAAGACGTTGTGGCTGTTGAATCAGAGCAGAAAGTTGCAGTAAAGCAGGCTCCAGTGTCAAATCCTGTTCTGGATTGAGGTAGAGTACATCCACGCCCAACTGCGTTAATAAAAAGCAGAATAAATATTCCTGTTTTTTTAACGGACCGCTGCATATAAATTTTACCGAACGGCGGATATCCCATTGAGTAAACAATGTTGGAAAGAAGTGGTCACACCAGAACAAAATTTTTATAATAAAGTTTTTCAGCATGGATTGACTGGAAGCTGGATAATAAGTTTTATATAATTGGGGTAACGCTGCCAAATGCTGCTGTATAGTTTGCTGCAGCAGCGGGGATGGACTATGGTAACGCAAAAGCTGCTGGGGACACTCCCATTGGATCATATCGTAAGGCAGCTGCTCTAGTGTGGGTAAATCAGGAAATTGCAGAATACGCAGAACGCTGCTTGTATTTTGCTGCATTCGTGCATCTATATATGCGATGTCTTGCAGCAAAGCCTCTTGCGTAACACAACCAATCAGACGCAGAAAAAATACATCTTTGCTACCCTGTCGAAATGTGCCGTTGATATTCATAAATGCAGGGATAGATGTTAGTTGCATGGGATTATAGCGTACCTGAAAAATTTGTGTTGTCATGGAATCATCTCCTGATGTTTGGTTGTAAAATATGTTACAATCAATAAGTAAAAAAGAAGTTATAATTTTATAACAGTATAACAGATTTTGTTTTCGCTGTCAGTATGCTACGCGAGAATCTGGCAGAATATACCGTTGTGAAAGTGAACAGGAAAAAACAAAAGGCACACAGAATCCATTAATTAAGAAGCTATGATGAATATGATAAAAACAGGAGATGAAGAATATGACAACATGGGATACTTTGTATGGTGCAGAACAGATGCCCAATCAGGCGCAGGTTTCTGCTTATATTGACAATCCGCTGTGGGAACAGTTTTCTCAGTGGGTTGAAACTACCTATCAATGTCAGCCAGTGCTGCAATATAGTAAATGCAGCCTGAAACGGGGATGGAATATCAAATATCGCAAAGGCAGCAAAGCCATTTGCACTGTTTATCCAGAGGCAGGAGGATTTACCTGCCTGGTCAGCATTGGCAGCAAGCAGCTGCCGACGGCGGAAGCATATATAGAAACCTGTTCTGCAGCGCTGCAGCAATTGTATCGGGAAACTGCTTTGTTTAACGGCGGCAAATGGTTGATGATAGCTGTGACCGATGCGGTGATGTTAGAACAGGCAAAAGGATTATTGCAGATTCGTATGGCAAAAAAATAGAAAATCAATGCTGGACTGTATAGAAACTACGTGCGTTTTTTCTTGTGCTATGATAAAATAAAAACAACAACCCCGGAAAAGCCCGTAATATCAAGGCTTCCGGGGTTGTCTGTTACTAATGTGCTACTGTTCAGCTTGCTTTGAACATGGTTTGTTCAACCCTCTGAACCCCTATTCCACCAGTTCCACGGCGGCTTTCAGTTCGTCCAAAGTCTTATGATTATAGACCCGGTTTCCCGTGTCTTTGGACACATGACCCATCAGAAGATCAATACACTTCCGGTTTGCCCCGGCGCTGTCCAGTTGACTTTCAAAGGTGTGGCGGCATTCATGCGGGGTGTGGTTCATTCCAAGGGCCTTCATAATATCCGCCCAAAAAATACGGTATTGCGTTATGGAACAAGCCCTTCCGTTATAGCTGATCAAGCGGGGGCCACTTTCAGCAAGACGGGCTTCAACCAATGGCCTGATTTTGGAATGAATAGGAACCAGCCGATTTTTACCGGCCTTGGTTTTGGTTCCGCCCTTCATCGTCCCGGCCTGAAGGTCAATATCTTCAGGCTTCAAATTCAGAAGTTCACTGATCCGCCACCCGGAATATATCAGGATCAAGACGGTATCAACCCAAGGCTGTTCCTGATGCGCCCAAACCTTTTTGACTTCATCCTTGCTGAATGGAAGGCGGCTGGTTGGTGGAATTGGATCAGAAGTGAGAAGATCAGAAAAGCACCGGTTGATTATGTCCATTTCCAAAGCGAACCGGTCAAGATGGCCCCAAAGGTTCTTGATTGCCGCTTGGGTGCTATATCCCTTCCCGCACCCGTCAATAGTTTCTTGCATTTGGTAGGATCGAATTTGTTTATAGGGCTTTTCCCACAACGCTGAACAATGCTTGAACGCTGAACACAAAGATGAACGGTTAGATTCCCCCAGCTTGGGGGCCTTCTTTTCCTTCCAGAGTTCAAATAGTTCTTTTACCGTGATCTTGGCCCGGTCAACATCCCACGGATCACGGTTGTATTCTGAAAGGATTATCAAGCCTTCTTCCCGTGTGGCGGCATAGCCGATGATCTCATAAATTGGATGGCCCTTGTCATTCCATCCAATCACTTTCTTGATGATGAAGGGCCTACGCCGGTTCCCGGATAACCGGGCCACAGTTCCAAAGCCGTTTGGCGCTCTAATAATAATCACCTGTCCTTTCGTGAAAATGGTTGCATTGAACCAAGGGCAGGTGCTATAATATACCTGTCCACCCTTGATTCTTTGGTAGGTTTCTTGTGGTGGTGCTTTCGGAATCCTCGGTATTGCAGTGCCGGGGATTCTTTTTTTTTGCCCTCTGTGGGCCGTTATAAGGTGTCTGTGATTATCTCAATCCCCCTATCCTCAATCCTGCTTTACAGCCCATCTATTGGGGTGTAAGCGGGGTTTATTTTTGCTGTTCTAAGACCTTCTTATAAAACCGGCCTTCTATGGCTTCTTTGGCTCCGCTTTGCAGTTCTTCAAATTCAGCTTGGGTGAAAGTGGCTGTGTGTCCATCTTTGAAAAGAATGATTTCCGATTCATCCGGTATTTGTGCTGTATGCCCTTCATCGTCCACTTCTTCATCATGCCATTTTGTGACCTGTTCAGAAACAGTGAAGCCCATTGATTCCAAAAATTTAATTGCGGCCAACCCTTCATTGATTTGTTTAACCGCTTCCGGGTGTTGCCGGTCAAATTCTTCTAACCATGAATTATCCGACAGATCACGCAAGTGAACGCCAAGGGCTTTAGCGATCTTCAGCAAGGTTTCTTGTTTTGGTTCCCTCTGGCCCTTCTCATATCGCATAACGGCAACCCCAGATATGCCAACCAATTCGCCTAATTCCTCTTGCGTCAGCCCTTTTTCTTTCCGATGAAGCCTGATATTTTCGCCAATGCTCATTTTATCACCTACCTTTTTTTAGAATACACCAAAACAACCAAAATGTCAAATTATTTATGAAACGCCATTGACAAACAACCAAAATGGTACTAAAATATAGAAAACAACCATTTTGGTTAGAAGGGAGAGCGAATAACCATGAAAATTGACAATCAGAAATTGGATCTGATGTTGGCCCGGCGTTGTATGTCCCTTCGGGATTTGCGTAATGGGACTTCACCGCAGACACTAACCCGAATCAGACGGGGTGAAAACATCAAACCCGTAACCGTGGGCCGTATTGCTAAAGCCCTGGACTGTGATCCAACCGACATTATCCAAGACGCTACTGCAATAGCGGATAATGGCAACTAACGAGGATTCCGAAAGCAAATTTGAAAAAAGAAGGTGATAATCAGTGATTGACGGTATTTGTAGAGCCAACAACAAGCACCCTTCAGAGGATGAGAGTTGCCGGGTATATGTTGCCCCGGATGAAAAAATCAGAGGTTACAACGGCGATTTATGCGCCCGTCTGAAGCCGGGGTTCCTGAAACTGGATATTGACGATTTCGACCACAATACCAGCGAACTTGATGAACCCATCAAAGGGAAGCCCAGAAGTGATGCTGTGTTGGCTTGGCTGGATTCCAAAGGAATTCGCTATAATTTGATGATCACGGAACACGGAAAACACTTCTATTTCAGGGTTCCGCAAAATTACCCCCATGAAACCAATAAAATCAACTGGTATTCCGCTTTAGGAATTAAGGTTGAAGTCAAATTGGGCGGGGAGCAATCTAAAGAACACATTCCCTTTAAAGTGGGCGGCGTTCTGCGAAAATGGGCCGTTGGGGATATGCTGAATGAAGATATTGATCCCCTTCCCGCTGAACTGTGGCCCTTGCAAAAGTCCAAAAACCGGCCCTTTGACTTTACCACCCTATCCGATGCCCGGAATAGTGGATTTTCTGAATACGCTTTTGCTTTGGCGTGGAAGGGTTATACCGTTGAACAAATTCAGAGCGTAGTTCAGGGAATCAATGATTTTGTTCTTGAAGATGGCCTTCGGTGTCGGGAAGTTGATACTATCCTTCGGGATGAAACCTTGGAGAAGTTGCGGAACATCATTAACCAGAAGGAAGAAAAGAACCTGTCCCCTGTGGCCGTTGCCAATGAACTTCTGGAACAGCACCATTTGATTTATTTGCATGGGAGCCTGTACGCCTATCAAGAAGGCGTTTACAAACCTTTTAGCCGGGACAAGGTCAACGCATATATCAGCAAACACTATCCATTTGCGAAAATTCGGTTTCGGCAGGAAGTGGCCGAGCAGATCAAGGGAGCCGCCTATATTGACCAAGTGGAGGAAACTTCCCTGATCAATGTAAAAAATGGCCTTTTGGAAATTTCGGATGATGGCACAGTAATTCTTCACCCGCATAGCCCGGATATTATCAGTTTCAGGCAGTTTAACGCCAATTATGATCCTTCGGCGGTTTGCCCTGTACTGGATCAAGCCCTTCAAAATGCGTTCAGCGGCAGTTCAGAACAGATTGAACTTTTCAACCAAATAATGGGCTATCTTATGATGAACCACACTCGCTATCAGAAATGCTTCTTTTGGGTGGGTGTTCCATCTTCGGCAAAAAGCACATTTTCCATGATGGTTCGCCGGTTTTGCGGTGAAGAAAATGTTTCCTCTGTTGAATTGGAAGATTTGGGAAAGCGTTTTGGAGCCGCTGGGATTGTAAATAAGACCCTGAACATCGTACCGGATATAAAGAAAACAAAGTTGTTTGCTTCCGGTCTGTTTAAGGCACTTGTAGGCGGTGATGCTGTCCGAATTGAACAGAAATACCGGGAAGCATTTGACTATGTGTTTACCGGGAAAATGATTTTTGGCATGAACCTGTTCCCAGATTTTTCAGCAGACTTTGAAGGCATAGAACGGCGGCTTGTGATCCTGAAGTTCGAGCGGGTTTATAAGCCTACTGATCCAGACTACAATCCCAACATTGACGATGATCTTTCTACCAATGAAGCTATGAGCGCACTTCTCAACCGTGCGATTTCCGGTTACAAAAGCCTGATCCAGAATAAAGGGTTCCTTGAAACCCAGAAAAGTAAACAGCAAATGGCGGCTTTCGTGTCGGAAAATGATTCAGTTGTTGCATGGGTGGAAAGCCTTGATGATTTGTCCATATTGGAGCGGGAGCCGATAAGCGGCCCGGAAGGGTTGTATAAGGCGTATGAAATCTACTGCAACAGTACCGGTGAAAGGGCGAAAGATCAGAAAGACTTCACCCGGACAATTTGCACCCGCTATGGACTGGAAACTACCCGCAGACGGATTAACGGGAAACGGGTTCCGTTGTTCGTTAAAAAATAAAGTTGTCCCTTTGTCCCTCTGAAATCCCAATTTACAGCCTTGTATATAAGGAAAGTATTTTTTCAAAAACTTTTTTAGATAGTAGAAAGATATATAAAATATTATTTTCAGACGGACAGAGGGACAACACCAAAAAGGAGATTGACCCATTGAATATAAGTGAATTTAGGCAGTATGCCAAGAGATGGAGCAAGGGCAAAGACCCAGTGAAGCCGTTGTTTCCCTTGGATCGGCTGGAATTGCTACCGGCAGATAGAAAGCGCAAAACCCATGCCGTGGATCATCGTTCTTTTATAGATTCAGACGGATATTGGAATATATATCCAATAGCGATTGATTCATTTCATGTTTATATCGTTTGCCCTTATTGTCAGCAAATCCATATTCACGGAAACGACAAAGGCCATTATGAAGGCCCCAGATGCCCCCATTGCTTCACACAGGCCAAAAACTATAAAATTGTGAATATTTCAAAGAAAGGACGGAATACATAATGAAAAATTTGATTGAAACCGCCAAGGCCACCAAGGTTCCTGAGAAGTACGAACTTCGGGCAAGTGATCTGGACACCCTGTACCGTGAAGCCCATGGGGATGTGTTCAGGATGATTTCTTGGGCGTTCAAGATTGGCTTCCACCAGGGGCAGAAGGCGGGTGATCGCTGATGCCGGTAAAAGTCAAGATCAGCTATACCCCGGACGAGGAAGCGAAAATAACCCGGCTTGAAGCCCTTCTGAAGTCGCTTTTGCCCCGTCATAAGGTCAAGAAAAGCACAGGTACACCCCCCTATAACCACCTGTATTTCACACCTACGAAAAGCGAAAAACACACGAAATAGGCGGTTTTCCTTGACCTACACCCCTATATATGGTATAATTCTAATATAGTACCCCACCCCCTACCGGGTGGAAGCTGTGAGAAAACGGCGTGGGAATCGTTCTTTTTGGGACGGTTCCCACGCTTTTTCTATATTTAGCCTACTTCGGGCGTTAAACGGAGGTATGAAAGATGGATGAAACCAAGGCCATGAACAATCAGAACCCGGATGGAGCCGGGGCAAAAACCTTCAGTCAGGACGATGTGAACCGCATTGTTGGTGAACGCCTTGCCAAAGAGAAGGCCAAGGGGGAAGCCGCCCTTGCTGAGAGGGAACAGCAGTTGGCCCAGCGTGAATTGCTGTTGACCGCAAAAGAGAAGTTGACCGAAAACGGCCTTCCGGTGGAGCTGGTGGACGCTCTGAATGTGTCCAGCCCTGAAGCACTGGAAAAGGCCCTGTCCATCGTGAAAACGGTTATGGACAAACACAAAGCGGAAGCCCGACCTATCAAGATCAGCGGGGCTAAACCGGCTGAAAGCCTGTCCCACGCAAAGAATACTGGTGACAGTTCGCTTAGAAAGGCTATGGGGCTTCCCGAATAAGAAAGGAAGTGCCATAAATGGCTAATACTGTTAATCTCGTTACTACATTCCTTCCGCTGGTGGATGAAAAGTTTACCACGGAATCCCGCAAATCCCTGTTGACCAACAATGACTTTGATTGGACGGGGGCGCACTCCATCAAGGTTTACAAGGTGTCCACTTCGGCCATGAACGACTATGACCGCCCCGGCGCAAACACCGCCACTAATTGGAGCAGATTTGGCCCCGTGGCCGGTCTGGATGCCACCACAGAGGAAATGACCCTGAAGAAGGATCGTTCCTTCACCTTCGCCATTGACAAGCTGGACACGGACGAAACAGCCGGTCAGCTTCAGGCCGCTGGTGCTTTGGCCCGTCAGCTTCGGGAAGTGGTGATCCCGGAGGTGGACACCTACACCTATGGCGTGATGTGTGCCGGTGCTGGCACCAAACCCGCCGCTATTGCCCTTACCGCTGAAAACATCTGTGGTGAGATTTTCAAGGCAAACACCGCCCTTGATAATGCCGAGGTTCCCGAAACCGGGCGTATCATCGTGGTAACGCCTGATACTTACCTTCTGATGAAGCAGTCCAAGGATATTTTCTTGGAAACTGATGTGGCGGAAAATATGCGGCTTCGGGGCGTGATTGCCCAGCTTGACGGGGCGCAGATCATCAAGGTTCCCGCCAACCGCCTTCCCTCTGACTTTGGCTTTATGATTGCCCATCCCGTGGCAACCGTAGCCCCTACCAAGTTGGAGGATTACCGGGTACACCAAGACCCGCCCGGCATTTCTGGTGATCTGGTGGAAGGCCGTATCTGTTACGATGCCTTTGTGCTGGATAACAAGAAGGCGGCTATCTATTATCAGGCCGTGACTGAGGGCTAATATCTGATGCGGGGCGTGTGGGCGTGGCCTATGCGCCCCGTATTTGATTTGTGGGAGGTTTTATGGAAAAGATAGATCGACTTATCATCAGAGCCAAAAAAGCCGCACAAGCCAAAGCAGAGCGGTTTACAGTGGGCTTTGTGACCTATGAACCGAATAAGGGACAATATAAGGCTTGCGGCCACCTGTGGGGCGGCAGGAAGGCTTCTGGATGCCGGTATGTGGTTACATGGCATGACAGCACAGAAGCCGCCACCAATGCCCTGATTGGCCTTTATGACCAATACCCTAACCCCGTTGAAGATGCCGTGATCTTCTTCAATGTGATTGACCAATAAGAAGGGAGTGAAACACCATGCCCCGGCGCAAAACGCTAAAGCTATCTACCCCGGCAGATATACGCCGGGCCATTTCAAGGGTTGCAAATATGGCCCTGAACAATGAAATTGATCCCAAGAGAGCCAACACCCTTCTTTATGCCTGTAATGCCGCTCTTGCGGCCATTAAAACAGACGAATATGAAAAGAAGCTGGTGGAGCTGGAAGGGCTGTTATCCACTATGGAAGGGCGGTAATGATATGACAGAACCCACAAAGGCTGAAATCATGCTGGATAGCGTGACAAAATCCAACCGGCTTATAAATTATTTGCGGTTTTGTAAGGAACATCCTATTCCCCCGCTCCGCTTGGACTTGCGGCCTTCTACCAAGGTTTCCATAAAAGCCTATCAAGACGGGGTTCAGAACTATATTGACCGCTTAACCGCCCAGAATGAAAAGGTTGTGTCTCTTGTAAAACAGATACCGGATGGAGAAGTCCAGCTTGTCTTACAGTTGCGCTATGGCCTTTTGGATAATGCTACAAAGAAAACACCGTGGCTTGATATACCGGCCATGATGAATTATGAAATGGAAACCATATACAGGCGGCACAGATTAGGCATTGACCACTTAAACGCCCTATTGGAGCAGAACGCCCCGGAACATTCGTGATCCGGGGTTTTCTCTTTGGGGCAAGTATGCTATACTGAAATTCAAAGGGGGTGAACCGGTATGGGTAAAGGGTATGTGTATAGATGCCCAAAATGCGGCCATGAAGAAGAACTTCTTTCCGGTGTGGGCTTCATGTCCCCTGTGGAAGCCGATATGGAGCGGGAAAGTATTCTGACGGGTATCTATGGCCCCAAGGCGCAAGCGGCCCTTGTAGCCCATCCTGAAGCCCCTGTGAGCGTGGAACGGGCCATGTACCAATGTGGGGCCTGTGGCAAGCTGGAAAGCCGCTTGGCGGTCATGGTGAAGGCCCCTGTCCGGGTTCCAATCCTTCAGCGGTGTGATTGTGGGGCCACCATGCACCGGATCAGGAGCGGGAAAGATATGGTTTGCCCAGCTTGCCGGGAACCCCTGAAGAAAACGGATATTGTAGCCGTTAGCCTTTGGGATTGAAAGTTAATTTTCAAGGGAAAAACCGTGTTGCTTTTGTGTTACTAATACCCCCTAAAACGGGGCGGTTCCCACAAACGCTAAAATACTGAACTTCCTTGAACTGCAAGCGTTAGCGGCGCTGAATAACGCTCAAAAATTCAGTGAAAAACTGAACAATTCATGATAAAATGAAATGCGTTGCAGTGTGATGCTGCCAATGTGTTATTTTAGCGAAAGGATTTGAGTCTATGCTTCGAATCAGTCAGATTAAGATTGCTGCGGAAAAAGAACAGCGGCCAGCATTGGAGCGGGAGATCCGCCGACAGCTGCGTTTGGACCCGCAGCAGCCATTACAATATAAGATTGTCAAAAAATCAATTGATGCCAGAAAAAAACCATCCATATTTTGTATCTATACCGTAGAAATTGCCGGTATTGCAGAAGAGGCTAAGGTGGTGCAACGCTGCAAAAAGGATACCATTACCGTTGTTGGTCAGGAGCAGTATCCGGTATTTCAAGCGGGTACACAACCGTTTTATGGCCGACCAGTGGTAATTGGAGCCGGTCCGGCAGGGTTATTTGCTGCCTTAACGCTGGCAGAACAGGGTTATCGGCCGGTGCTTCTGGAGCGGGGAAGAGATGTGGATCGGCGTACTGCCGATGTGGAGAAATTTTGGCAGACAGGCATGTTAGACCCCAATTCCAATGTGCAGTTTGGAGAGGGTGGGGCAGGTACCTTTTCTGATGGAAAATTAAACAGTGTTATCAAAGATATTCGCTGCCGTAAGGTGCTGGAAACTTTTGTTCGTTTTGGCGCGCCGGAAGACATTCTCTATCAGGCCAAACCCCATATTGGAACCGATCGTCTGAAACAGGTAGTAAAATCTATGCGGCAGGCCATTGAGCAGGCTGGCGGAGAAGTGCAGTTTGAACAGCAGGTTACCAAGCTGATTGTAGAAGACGGGCATCTGCAAGCCATTGAAATCAACGGAGAACGGGAGATGGCTGCTAATGTTGCCGTACTAGCTATCGGACACAGCGCCAGAGATACCTTTGCTGCGCTGCACCAGCAACAGATTGCCATGGAGCAAAAGGCCTTTGCCATTGGACTGCGCATTGAACATAAACAGACCATGATTAATCTGGCGCAATATGGTATGGAACAGCCTTATGCGCATTTGGGCGCTGCCGATTATAAGCTGACTTATCAGGCTGATAATGGCCGTGCCGTCTACAGTTTCTGTATGTGTCCTGGTGGTTCTGTAGTGGCCGCTGCGTCAGAAGATGGGCGGCTGGCAGTAAACGGTATGAGTTTATTGGCCCGGGATGGGGAAAACGCCAACAGCGCTTTGGTGGTCAACATTACACCGGAAGATTTTTCTGGACAGGATGTACTGGCAGGAGTGGCCTTTCAGCGTCATTGGGAGCAACTGGCTTATGAATTGAGCGGTGGTTATCGGGCTCCGGTACAGTTGGTAGGAGATTTTTTGCAAGATAGGGAAAGCACAGCTTTTGGTACGGTTCGGCCTACTTATCGTCCGGGAACGGTATTTTGCCAGTTGAAGCATTGCTTGCCTGACTATGTGACAGCGGCATTGCAGGAAGCCATTCCGGCTTTTGGCAAAAAAATCAAAGGATTTGACCAGGCTGACGCCATACTGACCGGGATAGAATCCCGAACATCGTCCCCGGTGCGTATCGTCCGCAATGAAGCCTATCAGTCGCCATCGGCGCAGGGCTTGTATCCCTGTGGGGAAGGTGCCGGTTATGCCGGCGGTATTATGTCGGCGGCGGTGGACGGCATCCGTATTGCAGAGCAGATTATTCAACAATATCAGCCATCGGTATAGCTTGTGCAGGAATTGGGCTGCCGTAGTCGAAAGTACTCTTGTCAGATACAGTCAGGAGGACGATACCATGGAGCAGCGAAAACAGTTGGGTAATACAAGTGAAGCATTGGCGCAGGCTTATTTGGAAAAACAGGGGTTTCTTCTCTTGCAGGCCAATTTTTCCTGCAAGCAGGGCGAGCTGGATTTGATTATGCGCCGGGATAAGTTGTTGTTATTTGTAGAGGTGCGCAGCAAAACCAATCAAAAATACGGATTGCCGCTGGAGACCGTTACTTATAAAAAACAGGAAAAGTTGCGGAAAACGGCAGAATATTATTTGCATCTTCACCCAGAGCTGGCAGCGCTGTATTGTCGGTTTGATGTTGTGTCTGTTGTGTGGCAGGGAGAAAATGCCAGTGTACAATGGATTGCGGATGCGTTTCAGTAAATTGGGTGACGGATAGGAAATCCGTTAATAAGCGGCTCATAATGAATTGATAGATGATAAGAATACAATTGGGGAAGGGGCGGTATATCATGGCTATGCAGGAAGTGTTTACAGCAATGACGGACAATGAATTGAAACGGTTTTGTGAGTTGCTGGATACCATTGAGCAAAAAATGAAATTGGGCATGTCGTTTTCTAACGAAATTTATGCATTGAGCGATGAATTTCATTTTGGGGATGCCGATTTGTTGGATACAGAAACTATGCGGACGTTATCTCAGCAGGAAGCCAATCATCGCTGGCAATAGTTGAGAGAAAAAATCAAGCTACGCGGTCTTTTGACTGCGTATTTTTTATGAATTGGATTGATGATGGCCGTTGTCGCTTTGCAGCAGGAAAAAGCAGAAAAAAGCTGGAAAATTATATAAAGTATAGTATAATGAAACCATTAACAGTTACAGGAGGAAGCTATGACGGAGAAACGAACAAGCAGTACGTTTAAAAATAAAAAGCCGGGCCCCAGAACTTTTTTGATTGTGGCAGTGTTGGTTGCTGCAGCAGGTTTGGCGGCAGCGTTTGGTATGCTGCATAATACGGCACCGGTGGATGCCGGTAGCGAGGAACAGGTTTTGATACAGATTGCCCAAGGGGAGAACGCCAATCAGATTACGGCCAAATTAAAAGAAGCAGGCATTATCAATAATGAAGCTGCATTTAAATTTTATTTAAAATCTAATCAGCTGGGCAATAAATTGAGAGCCGGTAGTTATCAACTTAGCCCGTCTATGACTACAGAAGAAATTGTGGACGAGCTGCTGAACGGCGTTGGGGATATGGTGCGTTTTACCATTCCGGAGGGATATACCCTGCGGGATATCGCGGAAACTCTGGCAAAAGAGTCTATTATGACGGAAGAAACATTCTGGAATCTGGTGCGGACCTATGATGTTAGTAGTTATGCCTTTTTAGAGGGCTGTCCGGATAATGACCATCGCCTGGAAGGCTTCTTATTTCCTGACACCTATTTTATCGCTCAGGGAACTGCGCCGGAAACTGTGATTAAAATGATGCTGGATCGGTTCGCCCAGGTTTGGGAGCAGCTGCCGGCCAATGAAAACGGATTATCCGCCTATGAAACGGTGATTCTGGCCTCTATGGTGGAATCAGAGGCTCGTTTTGATGAAGAACGGGCTACTATCGCATCTGTTTACGTAAACCGATTGGCGCAAAACATGCGAATGCAGTGCGATGCCACGATTTTGTATGATATGCCGGAACGGAAAACCCAGCTGCGGTATTCTGATTATGAATACAAGTCGGATTATAACACTTATCTGCATGAAGGCTTGCCGCCAACACCCATTTCCAATCCGGGGCAAAAATCTCTGGAAGCAGCCAGACAGCCGGAACAAACCGATTATCTGTATTATTTATGGGATAAAATAGATAATGATGGTCATGTGTTTGCCGAAACCTATGAAGGGCATCTGCAAAATCGGGAAAAATATGGGTACAATGGGTAAGGAGTGTACAATGAAGGATGTATTGGATTTAGATTTGCAATTGTTTCTGCGCGGTCTTTTGCCGGAGGAAGACAGCATCTTACAGGAGCTGCGCAGTTATGCTGACGTCCATCATATTTCTGTGGTAGATCCGGAAGTGGGGCATTTGCTGCAGCTTTTGACAGCACTGCACCGTCCGCAGCAGATTTTGGAAATCGGCACTGCCATTGGCTGTTCTACCATTTATATGGCTCGGGCTATGCAAGGTACCATCACTACCATAGAGCTGCAGGAGGAACGGCATTTATTGGCATTGGATTATTTTAAACGAGCAGGGCTGGATTCCCGTATTCATGCAATATTGGGCGATGCCAGAGAGTTGGTGCCTGCCTTGGAGCAGCAGTATGATATGATTTTTATGGATGCGGCGAAAGGACAATATATGGAATTTCTTACTGTGGCAGATCGTATTTTAAAACCGGGCGGACTGTTGGTTGCCGATAATGTGTTAATCAACGGCTGGGTGGTTCGTTTAAATTATCCCCGCCATCGGCAGAAAACTATGGTTTACCGAATGAAGGAATTTTTAGAGCAGTTCAAAACCAACAAGCAATATCAGTGTAGCGTCGTGCCATTGGGAGACGGCGTTGCCATTATCAGAAAAAGTGAGGCGTAGTATTATGCAAAAACCAGAATTGCTGGCCCCTGCCGGTACATTGGAAAAATTGAAATTTGCGGTGCATTATGGCGCCGATGCAGTATATATTGCAGGAAAACAATATGGATTGCGGGCTTTTGCCGGCAACTTTGACAGCCAGCAGATGGCAGAGGGCATTGCTTATGCCCATAGCAGACAGGTAAAGGTTTATGTTACAGTGAATATTTTTTCCCATAATGAAGATTTACAGGGTATGGAGGAATATTTACAGGAGTTGTTGGAATTAGGTGTGGATGCGATTATCGTATCCGATCCCGGTATTATTCGGATTGCCCGCGAAAAAGTGCCTGATTTGCCGGTGCATATCAGTACACAGGCAAATACTACCAATTGGTCCGCTGTTCAACTATGGAAGGATTTAGGAGCTGAGCGGGTTGTGTTGGCGCGGGAACTGACACTGCCAGAAATACAGGAGATTAAAAAACGGGTGGATATCGAACTGGAAACTTTTGTACATGGTGCTATGTGCATCTCTTATTCGGGCCGCTGTTTGCTCAGCAATTATATGACAGAGCGGGATTCTAATCAGGGACAATGCGCGCAGGCCTGCCGCTGGAATTATAATCTGGTAGAGGAAAAACGACCCAACGAGTTTTACCCGATTCAGGAGGATGAACGGGGTACTTATGTATTTAACTCGCAGGATTTATGTCTGCTCAGCCATTTGCCGCAATTGATAGAAACAGGCATCAGCAGTTTAAAAATAGAGGGCCGCATGAAAAGCGCCTATTATGTGGCGACCATTGTGCGGGCTTACCGCAATATGATTGATGCCTGCTATGAAGGCGCTGCTGTCAGCAATGATATTCATTTTTGGATGGAGGAACTGCAGAAAGTAAGTCACCGGCCCTATACTACAGGGTTTTATTTCGGTAAACCGGAAAAAGGGGCATTAACTCTGGAAGATTCCCAATATATCCGTCCTTACGATTTTATCGGCGTTGTGCAGGAGTATGATGCTGAAACCGGTATGGCTACCATTGAGCAGCGCAACCATTTTGCAGTGGGTGATGTGGTGGAATTTTTCAGTCCCCAATATGGCTGGTTTGAACAGACCATCACAGAGATGTGGGATAAGCATGGAGCGTCCATCACTGTAGCGCCTCACGCCCAGCAGATTGTGCGGCTGGCAGTGGCCCAGCCTGTGTATGCTATGGATCTGATCAGAAAACAGGTGGCTGGCAAATAAATATTGTTGTTCTGAATGATTTGTGGCAGACATGACAACAGTAAAAACAAAGTAGAAACAAATTTTCACAATAATAAATTCACACAATTAATATAACAGGGCTATGAAACGAAGGATTTTTGTTTTCATAGCCCTGTTTGCTGCTTTGGATAAGTAAGCATGTTTCTGTAAGATATCTTTTGTAAAGGAGGTTCAGAGATAAGTTGTGACCATGCGATGATTTAGTGAGGCCGTTGTTATGCGATGCCAAGAAGCAGTAACAGCTGCCGCAGGATAAAACAAAGCAACAGACCGGTAGCAGTAGGCAGCAGGACAGCCAATGCGGTCCAACCGATGCTGCCGGTTTCTTTCTTGATGGTTAAACAGGTGGTGGAGCAGGGCCAGTGAAATAAGCTGAACAATAACACTGCTGCTGCTGTTTGCCAGGTCCATCCATTGTCTACTAAAATTGTGTGCAAGGCGGTATAATTATCCAAATCCACCATGGTTCCTGTGGAAAGATACATCATCAGCATTAAGGGAATGACAATTTCATTAGCAGGCCAGCCCAACAGAAAGGCCAGCAGAATTACGCCATCCATGCCAAATTGTGCAGCAAAAGGCTGTAACTGCTGAGCAAAAAGCTGAATCAGTGATTGGTTTTCTATCTGAATATTGGCCAAGATCCAGATGAAAAGGCCTGCAGGTGCGGCTACCATCACTGCACGGGCCAAAATAAACATAGTACGGTCAAGTAGAGAACGCAAAATGATTTGCCCGAACTGGGGGCGACGATAGGGTGGCAGCTCTAAAATAAAGGAAGATGGCATGCCGCGTAAAACGGTGACAGATAATAATTTAGAAATGGCCAGTGTGACAAGGAAACTGAATAAGATTAAGGCAATTAACAATATAGGAGCCAAAAAGGCTTGATCGGCGGCAAAAAACATGGTTACCAAAGCAATTAAAATAGGCAGCCGTCCATTACAAGGCGTAAAACTATTGGTTAAGATGGCAATCAACCGTTCCCGCGGTGAATCAATAATGCGGCACCCGGTGACGCCAGCTGCGTTGCAGCCAAATGCCATGCATGTTGTCAAACATTGTTTTCCGCAGGCACCGGCCTTTTGAAACTGATGATCCAGATTAAACGCCACTCGAGGCAAATAACCGCAATTCTCTAAGATTGTGAATAAGGGAAAGAAAATTGCCATAGGGGGAAGCATAACGGCGATAACCCAGCTTAGTGTCTGATAAATTCCATCCACCAGACAGCTTTGCAGCCAATGCGGCGTATGGCAGGATTCCAGCAGAACGGTCAGCAGTGTGCTGCCTCTGGCAAACAGGCTGCTCAACCATTGGGACGGATAGTTGGCACCAGTGATTGTCAGCCAAAAGATAAAAGCCAGCAGCAAAAGCATAATAGGGATACCGGTCCATTTGCCAACCAAAAATTGATCCAGACGACGGTCTGTCTGTAGATGGTTTTTGTGGTGGATGACGCACTGTTCTTTGATTTTTTGTACCTGTGTCACCAGCGAAGTTTGCTCCGGCAATTGGCTTTGCAATCGTTGGGCGGGTTGCTGCATGGCCTGTAATGTCGTTTCCAGCAGTTGGGAGAATCCTTGCTTTTTACTGGCAGTAATACCGACAGTAGGCAGTCCGGTCAATTGCTGCAGGGACTCAAAGTCCAGTTCTATTTTTTTGCGGGGTGCTTCATCCATACAGTTGATGGCCAGGATAACCGGTGAAAACATAGCTTTCAGCTGCAATGCCAGCAATAAATTGCGTTCCAAACAAGTTAAATCGCAAACTACAATGATAGCATCAACAGGTTCCTGCATGATATAATCATAGCTGATTTGTTCATCGCGGGAAACGGGAGACAGCGAATAACAGCCGGGTAAATCCACAATGGTAAAGTTGTGGTTCTTATATTGACAAGTGCCTTTGGCAAGCGCCACTGTTTTGCCGGACCAGTTCCCTGTGTGCTGATGAAGTCCGGTCAATGCGTTGAATAAGGTACTTTTTCCTACATTGGGATTTCCCGCCAGAGCAATGGTCTTTGCTGAGCCAGCCGCTTCTGTGCAGCGTGTAACCATAATTGCATCGGCATCTTGCTGCCGCAGTGCAATGACTGTATCATGAATCAGGTAGGTGGAACTGCTGCCGGAGAAGTTTTTTTGCAGACATTGGATGGGAACACCAGAGATAAAACCTAAATCTTGCAGTCGTTTACGATTTTCCTGCTCTGTTTTAATCGCTGCGATCGTAGCGGTTTCGCCTGGCTGCAGTTGAGAAAGTATTTCGTTGCACATGACAAACAGCTCCTTTTTGATAACAGACTTCTTGTGCTACAGTGTATTCCTTTGTTTGCAGAAAGGTGCCGGATATTCTACAGGTTATGGTTTTTCGTAGTAAGAATGGCTGAAAATCTTGTAGAAAAGGCTTGACATCAAGTAAATAAGTTCTATAATATTTATATTAGACAGACAAAGCGTAGAAGAGAACATGCTGTGTGCGATTAGTGACAGAGAGAAACACCTGGGCTGGAAGTGTTTTACGGCGTTGCATGCAGATACCATCTCCGAGCTTCCGCTGTGAACAGCGGACGGGTGATTTCGTTAGCAAATCAATAAGGGAATCCTTTGGCAGGATTAACTTGGGTGGAACCACGGATTATCAGCATTCGTCCCAATGGGACGGGTGCTTTTTTTATTTTTAAGGAGGAGAATAAACAGTTATGATTCATATTACATTACCGGATGGTTCGGTGAGAACTTTTGAACAGGATCAGATAACCCCGTTGGAGGTTGCCAAAAATATCAGCAATGGCTTGGCGAAAAAAGCCATTGTGGCTAAAGTGGATGATCAGTTGTGCAGCCTGCACCAGACTATTACACAGGATGCTGCTGTCAGCATTTATACCTTTGATGACCCGGAAGGACGGGATACGTTCCATCACAGTACTTCCCACATTTTAGCGCAGGCAGTACAAACCCTGTTCCCGGGCACCAAGCTGGGTATCGGGCCTGCTATCAAAGATGGTTTTTATTATGACTTTGACTCTGAACATAAATTTACACCATCGGATTTGGAACTGATTGAAGCAGAAATGATGAAAATTGTACAAGCTGATGCAACCTATGAACGGCGGGAATTATCCAGAGAAGATGCCATCGCCATGTTCACCGAAAAAGGAGAGCCTTACAAAGTAGAACTGATTCAGGATCTGCCGGAAGATGCCGTAATCAGCACCTATACCCAGGGCAGCTTTACAGATTTATGCGCCGGACCTCATATTCCAAGCACCGGAATCGTAAAAGCGCCTAAATTATTAAGCCTGGCTGGCGCTTACTGGCGGGGCAGCGAAAAAAATAAAATGCTGCAGCGTATTTACGGCACATCCTTCCCTAAAAAAGCTGAGCTGGAAGAACATTTATTCAAACTGGAAGAAGCAAAACGCCGTGATCACAGAAAACTGGGTCAGGAATTGCAGTTGTTTACTTTCGTGGAAGAAGCTCCGGGTTTTCCTTTGTTCTATCCAAAAGGGATTGTTTTGCGCAATAACCTGGAAACCTTCTGGCGTGAAATCCATACAAAAGCCGGTTATGATGAAATCCGCACACCGCTGATTATGAATCGCAGTCTGTGGGAACGCTCCGGACACTGGGCTCATTATAAAGAAAATATGTATTTCACCGAGATTGACGAAGAACCATATGCAATCAAGCCAATGAACTGTCCAGGTGGCATTTTGCTGTATAACAGCCAGCTGCACAGTTACCGTGAACTGCCATTGCGTTGGAGCGAGCTGGGGTTGGTGCATCGCCATGAATTATCCGGCGCATTGCACGGTTTGATGCGTGTGCGTGCTTTTACTCAGGATGATGCCCATATTTTCATGCTGCCGGAACAGATTACCGAAGAAGTAAAAGGCGTTATCCGTCTGATTGACAGCGTATATAAAACCTTTGGCTTCCAGTATCATGTAGAATTATCTACCCGTCCGGAGGATTCTATGGGTTCTGATGAATTGTGGGAAAAAGCAACCAATGCCCTGCGAGATTCTCTGACAGAAATGGGTATGGATTATATTGTAAATGAAGGGGACGGCGCTTTCTACGGTCCTAAAATTGATTTCCATCTGCAGGACTGCCTGGATCGTACCTGGCAGTGCGGTACCATTCAGCTGGACTTCCAGATGCCGGAAAAATTTGATATGAGTTATATCGGCGAGGACAATGAAAAACATCGTCCGGTTATGGTACACAGAACCGTATTCGGCAGTATTGAACGGTTTATCGGCATTCTAACCGAACATTTTGCCGGTGCTTTTCCAACCTGGTTGGCGCCAGTGCAGGCTGTTGTGCTGCCTATCACCGATAAATTCAACGATTATGCCCAACAGGTAGCAGAACAGTTATTGGCTGTCGGTGTGCGTGTAGAAGTAGATAGTCGTAATGAGAAAATTGGCTATAAAATCAGAGAAGCACAGATGCAAAAAGTTCCATATATGCTGGTTGTAGGGGAAAAAGAAGTTGCAAGCCAAACAGTGGGACTGCGCAAACGGGGTCAAGGAGATCTGGGTGCTGTAGCGGTAGAGCAGTTTGTAGCTGACATTACAGCGGAAATTAAAGAACGCCGCGCATAATAAATATTTAGAAAATAAAATTGCAAAAAAACAGTTGACAAACAAGTAGAAATATAGTATTCTATCAAAGTTGATTGAATTAAGTTGCTTATTGCAAAAGTAGAAACCATCCGTTTCTCACCTTCCAGCCGGTTGCTGAGTTGGTTACAGAGCATTTACTATTCTGACAGTATCAGTGTGTTTTGATATGAGTTCAGGCGGATGGAATTCTCCATCCGCTTTTTTTGTTTGGTCTCGAGGAGGGAATAGTTATTAGTAAAGAGTTAAGAATTAACGAAGAAGTTCGTTGTAAAGAAGTTCGTCTGGTTGATGATGCAGGACAGCAGTTGGGCGTTATGTCGCCGAGAGATGCGATGAAAATTGCCGCTGAAAAAGGTCTGGATTTGGTTGAAGTGGCTCCCACAGCCAATCCGCCGGTATGCCGTATCATGGACTATGGTAAATATAAATATGAGCAGAGTAAGAAAGAACGGGAAGCCAAAAAGAATCAAAGAACCATTACCGTAAAAGAAGTAAAGCTTAGACCAAATATTGAGGATCATGACTTTCAAACCAAAGCAAAAAATGCTGCTAAATTTTTAAGCGGCGGTGACAAAGTAAAAGTAACCATTATGTTCCGTGGTCGTGAAATTACCCATCCGGAATTAGGGCAAGAGCTTTGTCAGCGTTTTGCTGAAGAATTAGCCAGTGTTGCTAAAATTGAAAAAGCGGCTAAGGTAGAAGGTAGAAATATGATAATGATCTTGGCTCCGGCCAAAGAATAATTCTGAAGCATGAATGAATCAGTAAGTGAGAGGAGGAACTTATTATGCCAAAAATGAAAACTCATAGAGGTGCAGCAAAAAGATTCAGTAAAACAGGTTCTGGTAAAATCAAAAGAAACCATGCTTTTACAAGCCATATTTTAGAAAAGAAATCCCCTAAGAGAAAACGTAATCTGCGTAAATCCGCAATTATGTTTGAAGGCGATGCAAAAAGAGTTACAAAATTAATTCCTTACAAATAATAGGTAAGCTATAGAAGGAGGTTGGACAACCCATGGCAAGAGTGAAACGTGGTGTCAATACACACCGTAGACATAAAAAAATCTTAAGACAGGCAAAAGGTTACTATGGTAACCGTTCTAAAATTTATCGTGTAGCAAACCAGGCTGTAATGCGTTCTTTGCGTTATGCTTATGCGCACAGAAGACTGCGTAAACGTGACTTCCGTAAATTATGGATCGCTCGTATCAATGCAGCTTGCAGAATGAACGATATGTCTTACAGCAGATTCATCAACGGCTTGAACAAAGCTGGTGTTGAAATCAACCGTAAAGTGTTGGCTGATTTGGCTATTACAGATGCGAAAGCATTCAGTGATTTGGTTGAAGTTGCTAAAAAAGCACTTGCTTAATACATGAAATTGATGTTAGAGGATATTTCAGAAATCATTATGGTTTTTGAAATATCCTCTATTTTTATAAAAAATATCAGAATGTTTTTACAGTAGGAGGAAGGATATGCTGGGAAAATTGTTGGTTATATATCTATTGGCCATGAATCTGGGCGGTTTTGTGCTGATGGGCTGGGACAAATATAAAGCCAAAAAGGATAGATGGAGAGTACCGGAGCAGCGTTTCTTTCTGGTGGCGTTGTTGGGCGGCAGTGTGGGTTGCTGGCTGGGTATGCAGCAATTTCGTCATAAAACAAAGCACAAAGCCTTTGTTGTAGGCATTCCGCTTATCTTTTTATTGCAGATGATCTTACTGTCCGCTTTTGTTGGGAAAACAGCAGGACTATATTGAGCAAATTCATCATAGAAATATATAGCGGAGAAAATCATAGAACGATAGATTCTATAATTTTTTTCTTACAGCTGTACATTGTATTTTTTCTGCATTTTTTGTCAAATGACAGATTGAATGGTTGACAGAGAACAGGAGCGATGCTATTATAAAAATTATTAAAACTGAATAGTAAATATGCCTTGTCTTTTAAGATAGGGTAGAGGCGCGGAAATTATTAGTAGTACTGAGGAGGTTCCAGGAAATCAAAGAAACAGTATAAAAGGAATTTTCGCCGAAGTCTGTCATTGTCCTGCAATAACAGGCTGGGGCTGTATCAAATAGGTACAGGACTGTCAACAGTTGCACCCAGGCAGCTGTTGTTGAGCTATCGTATTGGGGGGATAAGGGGCCACTCTATAACTATAGCTAAAGGATGTTTTTTCCTTTAGCTTTTTTTATAAAATGATTTTGATGATTTATTATAAGGGAGGATATAGATATGGTTCGAGTTGGTGTTATGGGGGCATGCGGCCGGATGGGCCGTGAAATTTGCCGTACAGTGGTGGATGATCCTGATTTGGAATTGGTAGCGGCTTTTGATCGAGAATATCAGGACATGGAAATTGGAGCATTGATTGGTCGACCGGTGGAAGGGGTGCTGGTAGAAACCGATTTAAAGAAGCTGCTGGATGAAACCGAAATCGATGTTATGATCGACTTTACTGTAGCAGATGCTATGCGGGTTAATGTGCCGCAGGTACTGGAAAAAGGCATTGCTGTTGTAACCGGTACCACCGGGTTAAGTCCGGAAGAACGGGCTGAAATGGGAAAATTGGCCAAGGAGCATCATACTGGTATGTTCCATGCAGCCAACTTTGCTATTGGCGCTGTACTGATGATGAAATTTGCTGCAGAAGCAGCCAAATATATGCCATATGCTGAAGTGATTGAATTGCATCATGACAAAAAACTGGATGCACCATCGGGTACAGCGGTGACCACCTTGAGTAAAATTGCGCAGAACCGTCAGCCAATGAAGCAGGGAATGGAAGATGAATATGAAAAAATTCCTGGTGCCCGCGGCGGTGAATATGAAGGTATGCGTGTGCATAGTGTACGGCTGCCGGGGTTTGTGGCCAGTCAGGAAGTGATTTTTGGCGGTTTGGGGCAAACATTAACCATTCGTCATGATTCCATTTCCAGAGAATCTTTTATGCCGGGCATTGCATTAGCAGCCAAAAAAGTGCAGGGATGGACCGGTTTGGTGGAAGATTTAGAAAATATTTTAGATTAAGTTAATCAATATAAAAAATTTATGGGGGCAAAGAACGATGAAAGAATTAACAATTGCTGTAGTAGGCGCCACCGGCGCAGTTGGTCAGGAAATTTTAAAGGTAATGGAAGAACGGAAGATTCCATACAAAGAGCTGCGTCTGTTGGCCAGCGCCAGAAGTGCCGGCACCGAAATTCAATATCAGGGTAAAACCTATACTGTACAGGAAACCACCGAAAACTCTTTTGATGATGTGGATTTGGCTTTGTTTGCCGGCGGTCCTGCCAGCAGAGCTTTTGGCCGTCTGGCACAGTCCAAAGGCTGTGTAGTCATTGACAACAGCAGTACATTCCGTTTGGAACCGGATGTTCCACTGGTTGTGCCAGAAGTGAATCCGGAAGCATTAAAAGACCATAAAGGGCTGATTGCCAATCCAAACTGTTCTACCATTTTGTTGGTATCTGCACTGTATCCGCTGCACAAAAAGAGCAAAGTAAAACGGGTTATTGTGTCCACCTATCAGGCAGTATCCGGCGCTGGCAAAGAAGCCATTGACGAGTTGAGCCTGCAGGTAAAACAGACCTTAAACGGAGAAGCCATCGAGCCGCATATCTTCCAGCATCAGATTGCCTTTAACCTGATTCCTCATATTGATGTGTGGGTAGAGGATGATTATACCAAGGAAGAAATGAAGCTGGTATACGAAACACAGAAAATTTTAAGTGATGACAGCATCTCCATTTCTCCGACTGCAGTTCGGGTACCGGTGTATCGCAGCCATTCCGAATCGGTATATGTAGAAACCGAAGAAACCATCACTCCTGATGAAGCCAGAGCTTTGATGGAGGCGGAAAAAGGAATTATCGTGCAGGATGATCCGCAAAATAATGTATATCCAATGCCATTGTTCACATCTGATACTGATGAAGTGTATGTAGGCCGTATTCGTCGGGATTTGGGCTGTGACAAGGCGCTGAATTTATGGATCGCTTTTGACCAACTGCGCAAAGGCGCTGCTACCAATGCGGTACAGATTGCAGAAGAGTTATTGCGTCAGGATTTAATTTAAAAATAATCGCAGGCGATATAATATTGCATATACTAAAAAGAACCATACGATGTTGTTTGCGTAAAAATTTGGAAAACAGGTTTTGATTTAAGGAGGTTGTTTCAATGGATTTTGGTAGAGTATTAACAGCTATGGTAACCCCGTTTTTAGACAATGGTGAAGTAGATTATGATGAAGTAAAACGGTTAGCTGTGCATCTGATTGAAAATGGCAACGATGGTTTGGTTGTATGCGGTACCACCGCAGAAACACCAACATTAACCCATGACGAAAAAATTAACATTGTGAAAGCGGTAAAAGAAGTAATTGGCGGAAAAGCTGCCATTGTGGTAGGTACTGGTACCAACTGCACCAGAACCACCATTGAAGCCACCAAAGAAATGGAAGCTTTGGGTGTGGATGGTGTGCTGGTAGTGGCGCCTTATTATAACAAACCATCTCAGGAAGGTTTGTATCAGCATTTTAAAGCTGTAGCGGAGGCTACAACTTTGCCGGTGATTCTGTATAATATTCCGGGACGCTGCGGCATCAATATGGCTCCTGAATTAATTGCTCGTCTGGCGCAGATTCCAAATATTGTTGCAGTGAAAGAAGCTGCCGGCAGTATTGAACAGGTTAGCAAAATTAAAACATTAGTTCCTGATGATTTTGTGATCTACAGTGGGGATGATTCTCTGACCCTGCCAATGATGGCTGTGGGCGGTTATGGTATTATCAGCGTGGCTGCTCATGTTGTAGGCAATCAGATTCGTGCTATGGTAGATGCTTATGTGGCTGGCGATGTAGCAGGGGCAGCAGCACAGCATAAAGCGTTGTATCCGATTTTTAAATCGTTGTTTATTACCTCCAATCCTGTTCCGGTAAAATATGCGTTAAATCAGGTTGGATTTGGCAATGGCAAGGTACGGCTGCCTTTGGTGGAAGCCAACGCCCAGGAAAGAGAAGCTGTGCTGAAAACCATGAAAGATTTGAACTTAGTATAATTGTATGTATAAGCCTCATCAGTATTGGGTTGCTGGTGGGGCTTTTTTTTCGTCTTTCGTTTTCTCTCTAAAAATTGGAACCGGCCTTCTTGAAGATGCCATTCCTCAAGAAAGCCGGTTCTAATTTTGACGTAGACTATGGGTGATAGTATCGTCGTATGTTATTGCTTGCACCGATGCGGTATCTACGATAAAACGGTCACGATACTCTATGAATCCTTTTTAAACAAAAAGTTAAAGGCATAGATAATAATGATTCCGTTGTTCAGCAGTGCAATCAGACATTCTAAGAATACCAGCAAGTGAAACCATTGTCCGTAGGGAAAAAAATCTCCGAACCCTAGAGCAAAATAACAGGAAAAGCTAAAATAGAAAGCAGTGGGAAAGTCTAACAGTACAGGCTGAAAGTTCAAAAAAGCGCTGCGCAGTCCCTGTGTATAACCGGATAAGCTATCCAGCCAAAGAAAGTACAAGGTGAAGAAAAAGATGATGGTTAGAACCATAATAATGGAAAATAAAATGGTAAACATCAGCTTAGTACTTTCAGAAATTTTCTGCACCGGTAAAGCAAGCAATGCCAGCCACATCAGTTTGTACCATTGCGGCAGCAATAAAAGGGCAGTGAGTGTGCTGAAACAGCAGAAAGCATTATGCCAGCTGCGCAGTGTTTCCAGAGAAAGATAGTGGATATCCCACCATAGCAGCAGACACCCAAAGGCAAAAGGCAGCAGGAACAGAAGGATTTTGTAAAACCAGCCCTGCTGCCAGGCTTTGTGACGGAAGCAATAATACCAGAACAGCAACAGTGCTGCTGTTTGGAGTAATAGAATCGAAGGCATGGCAGGCTCCCTTTCTTTATGAAAATAGAATCACATCTTCTAGCAGTATATGTAGGAAACATGCAAGAAAGAAGCGGGATTGCACCATTTCATTATAAAAAGTGATGATAAAACAGAAACCGAAAAAAGCACCAATAAAAAACAGCCGTTTTTTAGGGATACCAGTTGACATTTTTTTTAGAACGATTTAAAATTTTATATCATGTGTAACAAAATGATGGCTCGCTGCTGATAATAAGCAGTGAGCTTGTTTTATTGCCAGTCAGTAAAAGTAAATCGGACATCGTTTGATATCTGAAAATAGTATATGAGGGGGAATTATCTTGTCCGCAGATGTAAAAGCAGATTTTTTGAGAGGGTTGCACAATGGCGTGCCCATTTGCTTGGGGTATGTGTCGGTGGCCTTTACTTTTGGGATGATGTGTACAGAAAACAGTATGCCTTTTTGGATTGCTGTGCTGATTTCTATGACCAATCTGACTTCAGCCGGTCAGTTTGCCGGTACAGCGTTGATTATAGGCGGTGGCAGTTTGTTAGAAATCGGTATTACCACCTTTGTGATTAACATCCGATATTTGCTGATGTCGCTGTCGTTATCCCAACGGATTGATCCGGCATTGTCCATTCCAAAACGATTGCTGATGTCTTTTGGTGTCACCGATGAAATTTTCGGTGTCAGTATGCAGTCCCGCGGGCAGATTTCAGCGGCATATTTTTTTGGTTTGATGACAGCGCCTTTCTGGGGCTGGGCGTTGGGTACGCTGATTGGCGCCACAGCTGTTTCTCTGCTGCCGGCTATGGTGCGCAGCGCCTTGGGAATTGCTATTTATGGTATGTTTTTGGCAGTGATTATCCCACCGGCACGTACAGAGCGGGCCTTGGTTTGGGTGATTGTGATTGCGGCAATGATTAGTTGTATTTTTTACTATCTGCCGGTTTTACAACAGCTTTCCAGCGGTTGGGTAATTATTATCTGTGCGGTATTGGCCAGCAGCTTTGCTGCGATAAAATGGCCGATTAAAGAGGAGGAAGAGTAATAAATCATGGAAACAGGATATCCCTATCTGTATGTGTTGTCTGCGGTGGCGGTAATGGCCATTGTCACCTATATTCCCCGCATGCTGCCGTTGACGTTGATGCGTCGTAAAATTCAAAATAAATTTATTCGTTCTTTTTTGTATTATGTACCCTATGCTGTGTTGGCGGCGATGACCGTTCCCGGTATTTTATATTCGACATCTAATATGGTTTCTGCTATATTGGGATTGATTGCGGCAGTCTTTTTAGCCTATAAAAATAAAGGTTTGCTGTTAGTGGCACTGGGTGCAGTGGCGGTGGTGTTTATTACAGAACAGTGTATGCTTTTTTTGTAGAGCTTACTATTGACTGGGAAATACTTACAATCTGAAACACTGAGAACAGGAAGGAAAGATTATGGAGCAAAAACTTGTAAGCGGCGGAATTTACCGCCACTATAAAGATAAGTTATATCAGGTGCTGACGGTGGCCCGACACAGTGAAACAGAAGAAGAACTTGTGATTTATCAGGCATTGTATGGCGAACATGGTATTTGGGCCAGACCGTTGGATATGTTTTTGGAATCTGTCACCTTGGCAGATGGACAGGTTGTGCCTCGGTTTGCTTTGGTAGAGGAAACCGAGCAGAAAACAGACAAATAAATATAAAACGGATAACCTATAAAATGGATTTATCATATTTTCGCAGGATGTTTAGTAAAAATACTTGACATTCTGTTTTATTTTGGTTAAACTATCAAAGGTGTTAAGTAGTGAAGGTTAACAGATGAGGTGAAAGTAATGACCCTGGAGCAACGGGCGAAACTGACGGTCTTGTATGATTTATATGGTGGCCTGTTAACTGAGAAACAGCAGGATGTCTTTGATTTATATTATCAATGTGACCTTTCACTGGGTGAAATTGCCGCCGAGCAAAATATTTCACGGACGGCAGTGCATGATTTAATTAAACGAACAGAGCATTTATTAGAAAAATATGAAGAAAAATTACATCTGGCGCAGCGTGCGTCAGAACAGAAACAGATTTTAGAACAGCTGGGCAGGCTGGCAGCCGGCAACGCTGATATGCTGTTATTGTTGCAGCAGCTTGGCTGGGAACAGAGCGAGCGCGGCGAGTAAACAGCAATATAGAGTAAACAGAAGGGAGGATGTTCAATCATGGCCTTTGATGGATTGGGCGATAAACTGCAGGACATCTTTAAACGTATGAAAGGGCAGGGGAAAATCTCCGAAAAAGATTTGAAAGCCGTCATGCGGGAAGTAAAAGTTGCTTTGCTGGAAGCGGACGTAAACTATAAAGTAGTCAAACAATTTATTGATAATATCAACAATCGGGCTGTTGGCGAAGAAGTAATGGAAAGCTTAACGCCGGGGCAGCAGGTGGTCAAGATTGTACATGACGAACTGACACAGCTGCTGGGCGGTACTCAAAGTAAGCTGATCATTTCGCCAAAACCGCCTACTGTAATTATGATGGTGGGGCTGCAGGGCTCCGGGAAAACAACTACCACCGGGAAATTGGGCCGCTTATTAAAAAAACAGGGAAAACGGCCTGTACTGGCAGCTTGTGACGTATATCGGCCTGCGGCTATCAAACAGCTGCAAGTATTGGGTGAGCAATTGGACATTCCGGTTTATTCGCTGGGTGACAAAGCCAATCCGGTAGACATTGCCAAAGGTGCTATAGAGCATGCCAAATCCCACGGTAATGATGTGGTGATTCTGGATACTGCCGGTCGTTTGCATATTGACGAAGTGCTGATGGAAGAGCTGCGGCAGGTAAAGGCAGTTGCGGAACCAACAGAAATTTTACTGGTTGTCGACTCCATGGTGGGTCAGGATGCTGTTAATGTGGCAGATAGCTTTAACGAACTGCTGGATATTACCGGCGTTGTGTTGACCAAACTGGACGGTGATACCAGAGGCGGCGCGGCGTTATCTATCAAATCTATTACCGGAAAACCTATTAAGTTTGCCGGTATGGGTGAAAAGCTGGATGCGTTGGAACCATTTCATCCGGATCGTATGGCTTCCCGTATTTTGGGCATGGGCGATGTATTAACCCTGATCGAAAAAGCGCAGGAAACCATGGACCAGCAAAAAGCGGAAGAAATGCAGAAGAAAATGCTGAAAGCCGAGTTTACGCTGGAAGATTATCTGGACCAGATGGACCAGTTAAAAAATATGGGCAATATCAATACCATGATGGAAATGATTCCTGGTATGAGTAAAAATAAACTGAAAGATTTGCAGATCAGTGACAAAGATCTTGGTCAGACAAAAGCAATCATTCTTTCTATGACACAGGCTGAACGGCGCAATCCCAAAATTATCAACGGCAGCCGCCGTAAACGGATTGCAGCTGGTTCCGGCACCAAGGTGCAGGAAGTAAATCGTCTGCTGAAACAGTACGAACAGTCACAAATGCTGATGAAGCAGTTTGCCGGTATGGCTTCCGGTAAAAAAGGGAAAAAAGGCAAGTTAAAACTGCCGTTTATGCAATAAACAAGCATGTAACAAAAATTGAAGTAGTTAGAGGAGGTGAAAAACATGGCAACAAAAATCAGATTAAAAAGAATGGGTGCAAAAAAAGCTCCATTTTATCGTATAGTTGTAGCAGACTCCCGTTCTCCAAGAGACGGCCGTTTCATTGATGAAATCGGTACTTACAATCCAAATTGTAAACCTGCTGCAGTTGAAATCAATGCTGAAAAAGCACAGAAATGGATTGGTAGCGGCGCACAGCCTTCCGATACAGTAAGATCTCTGTTAAAACAGGCTGGCCTGTGGAAATAAGGAGGGATTTTTGTGTTAGCTTTGGTGGAACACTTAGCAAAATCCTTAGTTGATCAGCCTGAAGCTGTAAAGGTAACTCAGGTTGAGAATGGAAAAGAAATTACCATTCATTTGACCGTAGCGCCGGAAGATATGGGTAAGGTAATCGGCAAACAGGGCCGAATTGCCAAAGCCATCCGCACAGTGGTCAAAGCAGCTGCTGTAAAAGCAAATAAAAAAGTTACAGTAGAAATTATGTAATGATACGAAGCCGACTGCGACAATGCAAATTGCAATGATAATTGTCTCCAGTCGGTTTTATATTATCTCAAAATTGCATACACTATTTTTGGAACTACATACAAAAAAGGAGGCACTCCGCATGGATAAGATTCAAATGATGGGGAAACTGGTAATCAAACAGGTTGTGACCGAAGGATACAAACAAAAAGCCGGTCAGCAGTTTCAAACTGAAATAGATAAAGTGGATAGCGATATTGCCATTTATGATGAAAATATGCAGAAAGCCATTACAAAACTGACCTTAAAAGGGGACCCAAATGTAGAAATGTATCGCCGTCAGTTTATGGCCGAAAAAGAAAAACTGGCTGCCTACAAAGAACAGCTGAAACTGAGCCTGCAGGCAGTAATGGATCTGCCGGATGGTGAGATTGTAGAAACCGGTGAAGGTAACTTTTTGCAGGAAGTAAAAGTAGGAGAGCCATTTACAGCCAATGTCAGCTGCGAAATTATCTTGAAAGATGATATCGTTATGGCTATCAATCCGCAGGAATAAGCCATGAGTGAAAAAATGATTCGTATCGGAAAAATTACCAACTGCCATGGTGTCAAAGGTGAATTGGTGCTGCAGCCATTGACCGATAATAATCGGCGGTTTAAAAAACTGAAACAGGCCCTGCTGGAATTGCCGAGCGGTCGTTATGAAGATGTCACGGTGGTGTCTGTTCGGGAACACAAAGAAAATATTCTGCTTACTTTGGCAGGAATCACTGACCGCAACCAGGCAGAACGGCTGAAAAATATTTATTTGTGTGTTCGTCCGGAAGATGCTGTAAAACCCAAAGGTGCCTACTTCATTTATGAAATTGTCGGACTGCAGGTTTACGAGGGCGATACCTGTTACGGAAAAGTAACTGCTGTGCTGCAGAACAGCAGCACCGATTTGTATGAGGTAACAGGCGATGAGAGCGTATTTTATCTTCCCGCTTTAAAATCAGTGGTAAAAAATATTGATCTGGAACAGGGCCGTATGGATGTAGAAATTCCGGCAGGTTTATTAGACTGAGGTGCCTATGGAGATTAAAATTTTTTCGCTTTTTCCTGAAATGTTTGATGGTCCATTGGGCAGCAGCTTATTGGGAAAGGCCAGAAGCAAAGGCATTTTGCAAATTGATATAATTAATTTCCGCGCCTATTCTACCAACAAGCACCATGCCGTCGATGATTATCCCTTTGGCGGTGGTGCGGGCATGGTGTTGCAGCCGGAGCCTATCATTTCTGCTTTGCGCAGCAACCTCAATTTGCATGATCCGGAAACGGAGATTATTTTGCTTTCTCCACAAGGAGCAGTATTTGACCAGGAAGCTGCCCGGCAGCTGTCGCAAAAAAAACAGCTGGCCTTCATCTGCGGCCATTACGAAGGATTTGATGAACGCATTCGCTCTTTTGTCACCCGGGAATACTCTATTGGCGATTATGTATTGACCGGCGGCGAATTACCGGCGATGGTAATGATTGATGCCATCAGTCGGCTGATTCCCGGCGTTATTAAGGAGCAGGAATCTTATGAGGATGATTCTTTTTATCATGGTCTGTTAGAATATCCCCACTATACACGGCCGCAAAATTTTGAAGGTATGGAAGTGCCTGAAATTTTGTTGTCCGGTCATCACGAGAATATTCGTAAATGGCGCAAAAAACAATCTTTGCGGAGAACCTTATTGCGGCGGCCTGATTTACTGGAGCAATATGAGCTCAATCAGGAAGAAGAAGGTCTGTTGGAGGAAATCAAGGCAGAATTGACTCTGGAACAAAATGCAGATGGGGAATAATCTGTATTTTGGTAGATGATGACAGAGAAGTTTGTCACATTGTTTGGATATAAGAAGTGTGATTGTGGTAGTTAATCGTATCAGTTAAGCGGCATGGTCTGTATCAGGACTGTGCCGCTTTTTGCTGTGCTTTGAAATTGTTCTGATTTAGGAAAGACAAGGGAATATGTTAAGAAGATCAATTGGTGAATGGCGGTTGTTATGTGATGCTCAGGCAGAACTACCATTGCCGCCCCCTCCGTAGTCTGGACAGTGGCTGGTCTGTTCTTCTTGGCCGGACAAGTCTGTCCGCCTCGATGAGAACAGTCTGCGCCCCAGTCCATCCTAAGTCGGAACGCGTGCAATGATAGTCTGCCTGGTGAGATGTTGATAAAGAAAAAATTTGTCTGCGAAACCTTCACGAAAACAACAAGCAGTTTTTGTCATAGAAGGCTTTCATTGGAGTGCTATACAAAATATATAATAAATTTTTATAAAAACTATTTTAATAAGAAAATTGGTGAAATGTAACAAAAGTGTAACCATTCTTTGTTATAATGATAACTATATAGAACTGAACTGGTAGTCAGTTTTTTAAAATGTTTATGCCTGAAAGTTTAAAAACTATACATTTTTGAATTGCATTTTTTTGTACATATTTAGTCGTTGTGTAGTACATGTAGTACTACATAGCGGCTTTTTTTGTGTGTTTAGAAATGTATAGATTTCTGAACGAGGCAAAAAGCAGGAGGTGACGGATGACAGTTTGTATAAACGATAATAGAAATTTGGATAGAAATACAATGCTGTCGGCCGGAACAATTAGGTTTGAAAGGCCGCACAGAATCACAAGGGGGAAAGAAGTATGAGATTTGAAAAACAGGGCAAAACAAAAAAGCATATTGCCATTCTGCTGGTGTTAGCCATGCTGCTGACCATCATGCCAATGAGTGTATTTGCAGAAGGGGATGGAGGCAGTGAGCCAACACCAGAAGTTGCTACGCCAATTACATTAATTGGTGGGACAGAGACAATAATTGAAAAAGCAGGCTTATTTGACGTAACAGCGCAATTTACAACCGCTGGAATGGTTCAATGGACTATTGGTGATGTTACTCAGGGTGAAGCAGTTGCAACTGTAGAAATCACTTTAGAAGATGAAACAGTAGTTTATACAACAACATTACCTGGTGTTACATTAGTAGCAGGACAGACAATTACTGCCACATTGACACCTGATGATGGAACTGAATCTGTGACTGCTATCGGTACTGTAGCAAAAGAAACAGAGATAGCAGAGACAACTGTGGCAATGATTGATGATGAACAGTATGAAGCATTAAATACTGCTTATGAAGTGGCGAAAAATAGTGCTCAACCTGTTGAGATAAAATTATTAGATAATGTTACTTCCGATTTTCTATTTATGAATAATGAAAATAGTGATATTACATTAGATTTAAATGGTAATACACTGTCAATCGGTAGAACTTATACAAAAGATGAATGGTATAGCGAAGGGTTTGGTGTAGGTGGTAAACTTACATTTAAAAATGGGAACATTGTGTCAGAAGAACAAATAGCTTCTGGAGAGACATTTACAATTAAAGCAACAGGAACACTTAATTTTGAAAATTGTAATGTTTTGATTGGCGGAAATGAAACTTATACAGCTATCTACAATGAAGGTATTGTTAATATAAATGGTGGGAATTTTAAAGTATTGAATACTTCAGGAACTGGTGATGCTTTTTATAGTGATTATAAGACAACTGAAATTAATATTACTAATGCCAATATCGAAATAGACAATACAAGTAGATTTATTGTAAATAGTAAATCAAATATTGATAATTCAACGATAAGTGTAAAAAATTTGCGTGCTATTGGAATGAATGAATCAGACACGGTTATGAAAAAGTCGGTTTTGAAAATGGACAAAGTTAATAACCATGGATTTACAAATGGCACATTGCATATGTATGATTCTACAATGGAATTAAATGAATGTGGGAATATTGGTGTGAATTTAGATGGAGATTCTCTTATTGATAATTCTACTTTGAAAATTCAAAATTGTGGAGGAATTGAAACGTCAGGAAGATCTGCGTTAGTGGTAAAACTAAGTACAGATCCTAGTTCTGTGTTATTTAAAATTCAAAATAACTCGAATTTAATTGTTGAAAATAATAAACAAGGTGGAATTTATGTTTCTGGTTTGTTAAGTCAAGATGAAACCAGTAATGTTAGTGTAATTCAAAATGAATTAACAATAACGGGGAAATATAATACTGGTAAAGGCGGCGGGATAAGTAACATTGGCAATGTTTGTTTGAATAAAAATGCTAAAGTATATAATAATCACGCTGCTGTAGCTGGCGACGATATCTATAATGCCGATAATGCTACAATCATTTTCGGTGCGACTGGTGATGATTGGGCATTAGATGGCAATAAAGATGGTTTAGACTGTAATAACGAAGCTCATGCCATTGACGGTTGGTATGATGATAACGAAAATAATCGCTGGGAAGCAGATGCAGAAAATTATGAAGAGAATTATGTAGTGTTATATCCTGTAGCCAAAGATGTAAGCGCTGTATTGGAAACTAAGAAAGCACTGAAAGCGGCACATGGGTTAGCACCAGAAGAAGTGCCAGTAATTCCGCCTATGGATTGGGAAATTTCTAAATCGAAAACCGCTACGAATTTGGATAAAAACTTCCAGTCGAAAGTAACATTATCGTTACCAGCAGCGGAAGAAGAACTTGTCACAGATGTGGTATTTGTATTGGATAAATCCACAAGCGCTGACTTGGAAGAACAGGCATTAAATATGTTAACCAAGCTGAAAGAACAGATTAAAGATACCAATGCAAAAGTAAAAGTTGGCGTGGTTATTTTTAATAAAGAAGCGCATGCAACAGAATTTTTAGATTTAGCAACACAGTATGTTGATATTGAAGCTGCTATAAAACAAGATATTAGTAGTGGTACTAATACCCATGCCGGTTTATTAGCCGGGAAAGCAATGTTAGATAAAGACGTAACCGTACAGGCGGACCGTAAATATTTGATTTTTGTCAGCGACGGGATTACCTACATGTATAATGCCGAACCAACCGCAACTGCGTGGAGTTGGCAGGGAGACAGCGTACAAAAATTTGCAGGCCCAGAGAATTGGAATTCCAAATATGCTACTAATGAGCCACCAGCAGATTGGATGTCGTGGTTAAAGACCGTAAAAGCGCAAGTAAATCAGCAGGGAACGCAGTACGAATATCCGTATGGTGGTACCAGTGTAAATGCGACACCCGTAGAAAAAAAATCCATGTATGCAAACTCTGTTGATAAAGCATTATACTTGACTTATATGGAATATCAAGCTGCTGTAGCGGAAGGATATCATTGTTATGCTATGAATGCAACTGATACGACAGGAACAGCAAATAAATGGGGTCCATCCTTCATGGACTATCTGGCTGGTGGAGAAATGGTTGACTTTACCACAATTCAGAACGATATTTATTATCTGTTAGACGCTGATTCTACTGTAGATGACTACATTGGCTATGTAGCAGATGACTACAACTTTGATTTCATTAATGATGCATCTGCAATGACATTAAAAGTTGGCGATACTGAATACAAAGCAGAAAAAATTGATGAAAACAAATATGGTTTTGCTCCAAATGTTGGCGAATATGATTATGTTGTAGAGTACATTGCTGGTGATAAAACTATAACAGAACATTTTGTTTGGACTATCAATGTTCCAGTAAGTAAATTTACTCCGGTTCAGCTGACTTATACTGTTCAGTTAATGAATCCAAAGAGTGAAGAAGGTACTTACGGTAATTATGATAACGATGGTAGCAAAAATGATGGTAGTTTAGATTTTGGTTTATATACCAACAGTCGTGCCATTTTATATCCAGTGGATTCTAATGGAGGTGAGAGTGAGCCAGAAGAATTCCAGAAACCAACCGTAAGTTATAAGGTTGATGAAGATGGTCCAGGCCCAGGACCGAATCCTGATCCAGATCCGGATAAACCAACAGTGGATATTCCCGATCCGGATGTACCGCTGACCGAACCGGACTTGCCGGAGGAACCGACTATTGATATTGATGAACCGGAAGTTCCTCTGACTGACGTGCCTGGGGAAGAAGTGGAAATAGATGAACCGGAAGTTCCGCTGGGCGATGCTCCAAAAACCGGTGATGCTGCTCCGGTAGTTGGTCTGGTTGGACTGATGGCAGCTGCTGTAATTGGTTTGGCAATCACACGCAGAAAATTGAATTAAGCAATTAAGTATTTGTTTACCGACAATCAGCAATGATGATTGTCGAACAGAGAACAGCAAAGGGTTGGGCGAAATTTCGCTCAGCCCTTTTGTGCGCTTAACATACCGGCGGCAAGCAGAAGATAGTTTGCTCAAATTGAAGAATACACAAACAATCATTTGCCACACAGTGTATCAGGGCAGAAATGCCTTTGCACGCCTTCCGACTTAGGATGGATCGGGGCGCAGGCTGTTCCCATCGAGGCGGACAGCCTTGTCCGGCCGAGAGGAACAGACCAGCCGCTGTCCAGACTACGGAAGAAAAGGCAAATGGCGTTCCGCCCGGATGAGCCGTTGCCTCTAAATTATTAATCAAATATTTAGCAAAACAAAGAATATTCCGTCCGATGAACCGCTGACCAAAGCAATCAAAATTAATTTAAGACAGAAAAAGATGATGATTTTTAAAAAGTTGTCATCTTTTTCTGTCTTTCTTTTTTCCCTCTAAATGGCATGTTGCCGGAACTATAAATTGTATTTATGGACTTTTGCAAAATTTTTTTCATTTTAGGTAGCCGGTTTTTGCCTGTTTTTCTCCTGAGTAGTGAAAGCAACTTTTTTCATTCATATTCAGGAGGAGATTACTATGACAACCACAACTACATCCAACCAATATTTCTACCAAAACCAGCAGGATCAATACACCTTCTACCGCATTCCCAAAGCATTAATCAAAGGTGTGCACTATCAGCATGTTAGCATGGAAGCCAAATTATTGTACGGCATTTTGTTGGACCGCATGAGCCTGTCCAGCAAAAATGACTGGTGCGATGCCAGCGGTAAAGTTTTTATCATTTACACTTTAGAAGAACTGATGGAAGACTTTAGCTGTTCCGACAAAACTGCCACCAAATTGTTGCGGGAACTGGAACAGAGCGATTTGATTGTGCGTCGGCGGCAGGGATTGGGCAAGCCCAGTCTGATTTATGTGAAACACATTCAGCAGAGTGAACCGGTAATATCCAAGCGTCGGCTCAGAAAGCAGCAGCAACGGCAGAGCGGAACCATGTATCGGGCATACAGCTGCACAAACAATCCAACAGAAAGAATTGCTGATGATGCAAAAGCATCTAACAATGACCAGATGCAGAAAAATAACGATTATCAAATAGAAAAGCGAATCAATAATCAAACAAATAATTGGGCCGATAACAATCATGCAGCAAATCAAAATGATGGTACTGCTTTTGCTACAGAATATGAACAGAACGATTTGCAGGTACAGCTATGCCCAGTGAATCGTAAAAATTCCGATTGCAGACACGGAACTTTTACGACTCTGGATACGGAAAAAGTACGAGGTAATAAGACTGAGAGAAGTTATACTGAGCGAAATAAAAAAGAGGAGGGGGAGGCTGCGCCCCGCAGTTGGAAAACCATGGTGCAGGAGCAATTGGAATATGACTGGCTGTTAGAAAGTTATCCACACAACCAGTCTGCCATCAAGACGATGGTCACTATCATTGCTGATGCCATGAACAGTGACGATAATACAGTGGTCAAAGTAGGCGGCAGAGAGCGCCGCATGGACGATGTGAAGGAGCAGTTGTTACAACTGGACAGCGGCCATATTGAATATGTATTGGAATATTTGCAGTACAACACCAGCAAGGTACAAAATGTGTACGGCTATTTGCTGACAATCTTGTACAATGCACCGTTGACCATGGATTTGTATTATGAAAAACTGGTGCGCCATGACCAGGCCAAGAAAAGACGGTAGGAGGATGAATGATTGGGATTGAAACCGATTCTTGTTAAAATGTGGTTTTTGTAAAATTTTTATCAATTATTTATTGTATGAGTCAATTATTTACTAAATAGAAAGTTACCCCGTTTTGCCATGCAATATGAACGGGATAACTTGAATCATTTCAGAAAGTTGGTGATTACGCTTTTTATACCTGTTTTGCTATATTAAAAATATTTACTAAGTATTTGCCGGAATGGTTTTTACAAACTATAGAAGTCATATTTTCTCAGCATTCGAATAAATAATTGTGCAGCAGCGGAAAGTGGGCGATCTTGATTTGTGACAATAGAGATCACAGACTTACAGCCGTTGCTGATGGGAAGAGCGGTTAAATCTTTGTGTTTGAAATACAGTTTGCGGAATTCAAATGCTGTGATAACAGAGATTGCCAACCCGCGCCGAATCATAGCCTTATGAAACGATACATTGTTGGAAAAGAAACGATGTGTTTTAGATTGCTCCGGGAATTTGATGCCGATATTTTGCATAATGACATTGGTATCAAATTGCACAACCACGGTGTCAACTAGAGTTTCCAGTTCAATATTTTTTTCTTGGGCAAGTGGATGGTTGCAGTTGCAGCAGACGATAAATTCATCGGAAAATAAATTTTCAATCTGTACATTTTCTGGAAGTTGGTATTGGAGAGAGACAGTTTGTTCGCTTAATAATGGTTCTGGAGCAAAAATAACACCAAAATCAGCGTTTCCTTGCGAGATAGCATCAATGATTGCAATGTTTTCATCTTCCTGCAAACTTATTTGAATTTGAGGATATTTGCGGCAGTAGGATTCAAAAATGTCCATCAGTAAAGGTTCCAACACTCTGGTGTGGCCTAATACCTGCAATGTACCAGAGGGTAACTCTTCTTTGTATTCAGGAATAGCATGAAATTGAAAATCATCTTTGAGTTCATTGTAAATGTCCAAAATGGGTTGTGCTTTGTGCAAAAAATTACTTCCTTCTTGCGTTAAAGTAACTCCTTGGTTGGTGCGGTTCAGGAAAATGGTATCAAATTCTTCTTCTAATTTTTTTAGGGAAAAACTAAGTGCCTGCTGGCTGATAAAAAATCGCTGCGCTGTTTGTGTAATAGAGTGTGTTTTAGCGATGTCATTCAAATAAATGATCTGTTCTGTTTTCATGATGGATTACCTTTCTAGAAAAACAAAATAAAAACAATATAACTCATAATGCTTCTAACAGTACCATAAAACGGAACATGTTGCAACAAAAAAAGTTTGGTACGAAAAAGATGCGCCAGATTTCATCTGTTAGACAAAAGGCACTAGCTGACGTAAATTAAATACATAAGGAAAATTAATTGATTGTCATTGTTTTTTATGGAGGAGGATTTTTTATGACAGCAAAAAGCAACAAAATTTTGGTTTTAGGCGTGGATGGTTTGGATCCGGGCTTGACCAATCGGTTTCGAGCAGAAGGTATTATGCCTAATTTTGACAAGCTGATTAAACGGGGAAGTGCTCGTAAAGATTTGCGCATGCTGGGTGGTGTGCCAACCATTACACCGCCAATGTGGACATCGTTGGCAACAGGTGCCACACCGGCTACCCATGGAATTACTTGTTTCTGGGGACAGTCCAAAAAAGATATGGCTACATTTGTGTATAATTTGAATTCTCACAAATGTAAAGCAGAGCAGCTCTGGAATGTAACAGTGGAAGCGGGCTTAAAAACATTGGTATGGCACTGGCCGGGCAGTTCTTGGCCGCCAAGCTCCGACAATCCCAATCTGCATGTAGTAGATGGCACTCAGCCAAATGCAATCGGCAATGGAGATTGTGTTGTAGATGATGACAAATTGGTGTTTGCTTCTACCGATGTTGAAAAAGTACTGTTTAAAGCAAAAGTGCCAAACACTTCCGGTGCCGGTTGCGTTATCAACGATGTGCCAACAGAAGAAACCTATGACAGTGGCAGTGAATCTGATTATGGCAATGCGGAAGAAATGGTGAACTTAATCTTCAGTGAGGCGGAAGGCGATACCTCTGCTGATATGCTGCCGGTGGATATTGTAAATTCTCCGATTACGGAGCCAGCACATTGGGAATATCCTGTACCAGCCGGTGCAAAAGAATTTACCATTTTGGTGAATAACGGTATGACCAAACGTCCGGCGCTGATTTTGTGTAATGAAGCAGGACAATATGATCGTGTGGCTGTTTATAAAAATAAAAAAGCAGAAGAACCAATGGCTGTTTTAGCCGATGAATTTGTGCCAAACGTATTGGATGAGTTGAGTAACGATGATGGCATGATAAAGGTAAATCGTCATATGCGGTTGTTGGAAATTGCAGAAGATGGCAGTCAGGTTCGTTTGTGGATTGGTGCTGCGAAAGATATTGCGAAAGATTTGCTGTGGCATCCAAAATCTCTGAAGAAAAGTGTGATTGAAGCGGTTGGCCCAGTACCAGGAACTTCTATGAGTGAAGCACGTAACGAGAGTTTGGTAAAATCGGTATTGCTGCCTTGCTGGGATATTTATAGTCAGTGGCAGGCAGATGCAATGCAGCATTTGATTGCAGAAGAACAGTATGATGTAGTATTCTCTCATCTGCACAATGTGGATGCTTGTGGTCATCTGTTCTGGTATTTGAGTAAAGACAGACCTGCTATTGGCAATCATGGTGCGTTGTATGAAGATGCCATTGAATGGGCGTATCGCTGCACAGATAACTATGTAGGTTCTTTCCTGCACTATCTGGATGAAGGTTGGACAATTTTGTTGATTTCTGACCATGGTTTGTTGGTTCCGCCGGAAGATGAAATTCCTCTGCTGGGCGACGGCTTTGGCTGTAATATCCGCGTTATGGAAGAATTAGGCTATACTGTATTGAAACGGGATGAAAATGGAAATGAAATGCGGGAAATTGATTACAGCAAAACAAGAGCAGTAGCCAACCGCGGCAATCATATTCATATTAATTTGAAAGGCCGCAATGAGCACGGTATTGTAGATCCGGCAGATAAATATGAATTGGAAACACAGATTATCAGTGATTTGTATAACTACCGCAATGCAGAAGGTAAACGGGTTGTTTCTGTAGCAATGCGGAATAAAGAAGCAGAAATTGTGGGTATGAGCGGTGATGAATGCGGCGATATTATATATTGGATCGAAGAAGGTTTCAATCGTCTACACGGTGATTCGCTGCCTACTTTACATGGGCTGCATGGCAGTACCGTTTCTCCAATTTTTGTTGCTGCCGGAAAAGGAATCAAAGAAGATTTTGAAACAGAGCGCGTGATTCGTACCATTGACGTAACACCTACCATTGCTACTTTGCTTGGAGTTCGTATGCCGGAACAGTGTGAAGGCGCTCCTGTATATCAGATTTTGGAATAAGTTTGTATGTAATGGCGTTCCACAATTCATTGATGACAGTTTAACTAATACTGTTTTTGGATCTTGCGGGCAGAAGCATAACAAACATGGTTTTGTAATGCTTCTCGCAAGCATCATAAAAAAGTAAAAAAATTTGTATATGATTATGTTTGCGATAACCCTTGTTATTATTTTGAATTTGATTTCATACGGGATACTATTTATAAAATTGATGATTATTGCCAAAAAATGAACAAAAGGAGGATGTATTATGAGCGACACAATAAAAAAGAATGCGATACAATATTTGCATATTGCGATTATGTTAATTTTAATGTTCGGTGTAGGGTTTCTACCACCCTTTGGTCAGATTACAGAAATTGGTATGAAAGTGCTGGGTTGCTTTTTAGGCATTATTTACGGCTGGATTTTTATTGATTTATTATGGGTAAGCTTTTTTGGTTTTGCCGTATTAACCATGACTGGTTATGCACCTGCTACTACAGTTTTGGCCAGCGGATTTGGTAATCCAACATTTTTGATGGTATTGTTGGGGGCTGCCTTTGCAGAATGTTTAAATCAAATTGGTGTCACGGAAGGAATCGCTTATTGGCTGTTAAGTAAAAAAGTCTTTATTGGCAAGCCTTGGTTGCTGATTTCTGCACTGTGTGCCTGTGCTTTTTTGATGAGTCTGGGAAATGGTGGGATTGCTTGTGTATTCCTGTTATGGACAATTGCATTGAAGATTGGTGAAATCAGCGGTTATAAACCGGGTTCAAAAGTGTTGAATATGGTAATTGCTTTTATTGTGTATATTGCGTTTACAGTGCCGAATATGGTGCCATTTTACGGCGGCGTCATTTTATACAGCGGATTTTTCACCAAAGGTATTGGTTTAACCGTTCCAGCTGGCCCTATGCTGTTGGCAGGGATGATTTATATTACTGTGACCACTGTGCTTATGCTTTTGGCAGGTCGGTTTATATTGAAGATTGATGCTGAGCATTATACAACAACAGAGGAACTCTGTGAAGAATATGCAAAATATAAGATGAATCGATATCAGAAAGCAGGGTTGTTGTTAATTGTTGTTTATTTTCTGGTATTAATGTTGCCGCAAATCGTACCTACTTTACCGGGTGCTGCGTTTTGTAATAGTTTGGGTGTAATTGGCTGGAGTATCCTTTATATGATAGTATTTGTTATGTGGAAGGATGAGAATGGAAAGGCAATTATTAACTTGGCAGATTGTTTTAACAAATTGCCATGGGCAATGCTGATGCTGCTGGCTGTTACGTATCCGTTAGCCGATGCGATGGAGTCGGCAGACGTGGGTATTACAGCTACCATTGCAGCAACTATTACGCCGATTTTAATGAATCTGGATGTAACTGTGCTGATCATTGCGTCTATGATTTTCTTAGCGGTGATTACGCAGTTTATGCATAATATCGTCATGGGTGCCATTTTCCTGCCGATGATTCCACCAATTGTAATGGATATGGGTGGTAATCCATACACCTGTTTCTTCCTGATGTATATTGCTTTGATGTGTGCTTATGTGACACCGGCTGGCAGTATGATGGCTGGTCTGGTATTTGGGCATGAAACTATGGTAAGAAAAGATGCTTATCTGTTTGGTTTATTATTCTTGGTAGTGACGCTAATTGTAACGGTTTGTATGATTCCATTATTAAATATGTTGTTTGTTGTATAAATGATTATTAAAGTTATAGTAAAAACAGCCAGCAGGCGGAATTGAAACCGATCGTGCTGGCTGTTTTTGTATTCGGTGTTTAAACGAGAATATTCGTCAACGCTGAATAAAGTGAAAGGTACTTGTCAATTGGCTGGGTATTCTGTAAATGAAAAATTGCTTGAAACAATCTATCTATCCTTCCATAATTATAGTACTATATATTAGAAAATTATTCAAGACTGGTAGTTTGGGGTGTTTGGCTGTATACTGTCTATCACGATGGGAGGTATGCTGATGGACGAACAGAACTGGTTAACGATGATGCAGGAGCAATTACAGCTGAAACAGGTGGAAGACACCAACCAATACACAGAGCAGTTTGGTCTTGTGCTGTCCAAACGTGATGCGCAGATGCTGTTAACAGAAAAAAATCATATTCTGAAACAGCAACAGCGTGTAGAATTTGGTACAAGTGTATTGCCGCAGATGATCCGTGCTTTTTGCGACTCGCCTTTTATGGCGCAGCACACTTATGTAGATACATTGATTGGACTGCAGGAACTCTTTTTTCTGTATAAAAATGAAATGCAGGATGAAATTACGGATGAAGAATTATTGAATTTTATGCGGGAACAGTTTGACACGGTTTGCTGCGGAGATTTGGAATATTTGGGAAGTACTTGTTTGGAAATTTTTGCGCAGGCGATACGGGCCGGCTATCATGACTATGCGCAAATGCGGGGACAGAACCAATTTGACAAATTTGATCTGGTACAGCGATGGGATAAAGAATTATATTTGGATACATTAAGGACACTTTGCGGCTGGAGGTAACAGATGAATTATCAACTGGAAGAGCTCATTCCTATTGTAGCTGATTTAGCACAGCGCTATACTGGGTGTGACAGTACGTCAATTTCTTATGAAAAGGCACAGTCTTTCATGGGCGCTGTGCTATATTGTTTGGACGAATATGCGCAATGCGGTTCGGTGCAGCTGGTTGATCAAAGGATTTCTGTAAAGCAGCAATATCAAATTGGCATGGAACTGGTGCAGAAAAAAGCAGAGGATGTGCGCCATATTTTTCAGAATCTTTCTGCAACTTTTACCGATTATGGAGTATGGTGCTTATATGATACTGTGCAAAAGGAAATTCCGAAATTTTTGCAGTGGTATGATGTGCGATATTGTCCCCAGGATACCATTGTAACCTTAACTTATCCGATTTTAACCGACAATCATGGGCTGTGCGGTGTAGATGCTGTTTATCAATATATCTGCGGCATTCAGCTGGAACAGCAGTTTCTACAAAAATTTGATACGTTGTATATACAGTCAGTTTTGAAGCAGTATCAAACCGATTACAAGTATATGGCAGAGAATATTTGCAGTGTTGTACTGACGAATACAATCGGACATGCAATTGTTGGTAAAAGACTTGAGAAGCAAGGGTTTGTGCCGGAGGAGTATGAGCAGATTACAACGGTATTAAAGCCATATTCACTGGATGCCTTGGAGCAGATTATAAAAAATCTGATTATAGATTTGCTTGCTCAAGGATACCCGGAGCAGTTGCCTCTGCAGGAATATTTATGTCAGGAGGCCGGAAACATTGCTGCGCGTATTGAAATAGGGATTGGTCATCAGCAGTTGGACAAACTTTTTGTATGGTGATAATTTTGGTTGTGACAATTTGTGAAGTGGTATGGATAGATATCTGTGCAGGTTAAAACTATTTGGCAGCGAAAAGTATGTAAGGAAAATAGAATGAAAATTTTATAATATATGGTTGAACGATATCATGAAAACAGCCGGCAGGTGGAATGGAAACCGACCTTGCTGGCTGTTTTTTAGTTTTTATTGTACGTTTGGTCTGCTCTGTTCTGTTTGGGCTGAATTATTATTCCAATCCCAGCGCCTGTTTGATGGCATCGATACCGCCCATGCGCGGTACAAAACGATACATTCTTTCTTTTGGTTTCATATTTTCTTTGTAGTAGGTCATTAATTTGACTACCAATTCTACCAATTGGTCATCATCCAAATCTTTGGCCAGTACTTCGCCCAGGCGGGCATTCAGGCCGGAATTGCCGCCGATTTGAATGGTCCAGCCGGTCGCTTTTCTGCCAAAAATACCGATATCGCGGATAATGCCTTCGCCGCAGGCCAATGGACAGCCGGAGATACCAAATTTAATTTTGGATTCGATGCCCAGCGGTTTCACTGCATCATAAATCCGTTCGGACATGCCCAGGGAATCCCGTTGTCCAAGACGGCAGACTGTTTCTCCCGGACAGCTTTTGATGTAATTTAATCCGGTGCCCAGGCCATGGCCGGGTTCCATGCCCAGTTCGTTCCAGATATTTTCCACATCCTGCTGTTTGACACCTACCAAAGCGATGCGCTGTGCAGAGGTGATTTTGATCACAGGAATTTGATATTTACGGGAAACAGCGGCAATATTAACTAAATCGTCCAACGAAATCAGGCCAAATTTGATTTCAGGGATCAGTGCAACAGTTTCTTTGTCTTTTTGTAAAATACCAGTGCGTGCGGTTTCTTGCAGCATAAAGAACACTCCTTCGTCTAATAAATAAAATATAAAAGAAACGCATACATAAAATGAAAAAATTGCAGTACAATAATTTTATCAAATTGTGAAATATACTGCAAACTTCATTATTAATAATACTAAAATAAATTTTTTTCTGCAAGGTGTAATTATCAAAAAATGGTTGTGATAGTGTATCCTATATGGTAAAATATATTTAATTTTGATAAACATTTTTTGGGATTGTTTATTAAAATTAAATTTGTTTCAGGAATTAGGAGGAATATTCATGGCGAGCAAAACAATGAAAACAATGGATGGGAATGCAGCAGCAGCACATGTATCTTATGCTTTTACGGATGTTGCGGCAATCTATCCAATCACTCCGTCCTCTCCAATGGCAGAGTTGGTTGATGAATGGAGCGCACAGGGAAGAAAGAATATTTTTGGACAACAGGTAAAAGTTGTAGAAATGCAGTCCGAAGGTGGTGCCGCAGGTACCATTCACGGTTCTCTGTCAGCTGGGGCTTTGACTTCTACTTACACAGCATCACAGGGCTTGCTGCTGATGCTGCCGACAATGTATAAAATTGCCGGTGAATTTTTACCATGTGTATTCCATGTAACCGCAAGAACAGTTGCTACACATGCGCTGTCTATTTTCGGTGATCAGTCTGATGTTATGGCTTGCCGTCAGACAGGGTTTGCTCTGCTGGCCTCCAGTAGTGTACAGGAAGCGATGGATTTGGGTGCCGTTGCCCATCTGGCAACATTAAAATCCCGGATTCCGTTTATTCATTTCTTTGATGGTTTCCGTACCTCGCATGAAATTCAGAAAATAGAAGTGCTGGATTATGATGATCTGGCTAATCTGGTAGATATGGATGCTGTAAAAGATTTCCGCAAACGCGGCTTAAACCCAATGTTCCCAAAAGTAAAAGGGACTGCGCAGAATCCGGATATCTTCTTCCAGGCAAGAGAAGCAGGCAACGTATATTACACCGATGTGGTTGACGTTGTTGAAGAATATATGGGTGAAATCTCCAAATTAACCGGAAGAGATTATAAACCATTTAATTATTATGGTGCAGAAGATGCAGAAAATGTAGTGATTGCTATGGGTTCTGTTTGTGAAGCATTAGAAGAAGTAGTAGATTATCTGAATGCAAAAGGGCAGAAAGTAGGGTTGCTGAAAGTAAGATTGTATCGTCCATTTTCTGCAAAACATTTCCTGAGCGCAATGCCGGCCAGTGTAAAACGGATTTCCGTTCTGGATCGTACCAAAGAACCGGGCGCATTGGGTGAACCTTTGTATGAAGATGTTCGCAATATCTATTATGATATGGCAGAACGCCCACTGATTATCGGCGGCCGTTATGGTTTGGGCTCTAAAGATGTAACTCCTGCTCAGTTGATCGCTGTTTATGAAAATCTGGCAGCAGAAAAACCAATGAACGGCTTTACCGTTGGTATTGTAGATGATGTAACCAATATGAGCCTGCCGGTTGGCGCTCCTGTTGTAACAGCAGCAGAAGGCACCATCAGCTGCAAGTTCTGGGGTTATGGTTCTGACGGTACTGTTGGCGCCAATAAAGACGCAATCAAGATTATCGGTGATAACACGGATATGTATGCGCAGGGTTATTTTGCATATGACTCCAAAAAATCCGGCGGTGTGACCATGTCCCACCTGCGGTTTGGTCATTCCAAAATCCGTTCTACCTACTTGATCGACCAGGCTGACTATATTGCCTGCCATAAGACAAGCTATGTGAACCAGTATGAAATTCTGGAAGGCTTGAAACCTGGCGGTACATTCCTGCTGAACTGCCCATGGGATGCCGAAGAACTGGAAAAAGAACTGCCGGCAAAAATGAAAAAATATATTGCTGAAAATAACATTCAGTTCTATACCATTGATGCCATCAAAGTTGCCAGAGAAGTTGGTTTGAAAAATAGAATCAACATGGTAACCCAGACAGCGTTCTTTAAATTGACCAATGTAATTCCATTTGAAAAAGCAACTGAATTGTTGAAAGCGGCTATTAAGAAAACCTATGGCAAAAAAGGTGACGATGTTGTCAACATGAACTATGCTGCTGTAGATAAAGCGGTAGAAACACTGCATAAAGTGGAAGTGCCTGCTGCCTGGGCCAATGCAGGTGCAGAAGAAGCTGCAAAAGGCGGCTGTCCTGCAACACCGGCATTCATTAAAGAAGTTGTAAATCCAATGAATGCACAGCAGGGGGATAAGTTACCAGTCAGCAGCTTCAGCGGCCGCGAAGATGGTTCTTTCCCATTGGGTACATCCTGTTATGAAAAACGTATGATTGCTACTGACGTACCGCAATGGCAGCCGGAAAACTGCATTCAGTGCAACCAGTGTTCCTATGTATGTCCGCATGCATGTATCCGTCCATTTGTGTTAAACGCAGAAGAAGAAGCAAACAAACCAGAAGGTATGGTTACTATCAAAGCAAACGGCAAGGAATTTGAAGGTATGACATTCCGTATTCAGGTTAGTCCAATGGATTGTACCGGCTGCGGCAGCTGCGCCAATGTTTGCCCGGCTAAGAACAAAGCGCTGGTAATGCAGAATGTGGAAGAAGCTGTGGCTGAACAGCGGGCAAATTGGACTTATGCAACCCATAAAATTTCCAATAAAGCGGATCTGGTTAATGTGAAAACCCTGAAAGGTTCTCAGTTCCGTCAGCCATTATTGGAATTCTCCGGCGCTTGTGCCGGCTGTGGTGAAACACCATATGCCAAACTGGTTACCCAGTTGTTCGGCGATCGTATGGTAATTGCCAATGCTACCGGTTGTTCCTCCATCTGGGGCGCATCGGCACCATGTATGCCATACTGCACCAATGCGCAGGGCAGAGGTCCGGCTTGGGCAAACTCTCTGTTTGAAAACAATGCAGAGTTTGGTCTGGGTATGTTAAAAGCCCATCAGCAGTGCCGCGAAAAACTGGCAGAACTGATGACAGAAGCATTGGAAGCGGACATTGCTGCGGAAGCAAAAGAAGCAATCCAGATGTGGTTAGATCATAAAGATGATTACGAAGGCAGTAAACAGGCAACCGATTTGCTGCTGCCAATGCTGAAAGATGCTGCTGCTCCTGCTCTGCAGGCTATCGCAGTATATGAAGATCATTTGATCAAACGGTCTCAGTGGATCTTTGGCGGCGACGGCTGGGCATATGATATCGGTTATGGCGGTTTAGACCATGTACTGGCTTCCGGAGAAAATGTAAATGTATTAGTATTTGATACAGAAGTATACTCCAATACTGGCGGTCAGGCTTCCAAAGCGACTCCGACTGCAGCCATTGCTAAATTTGCTGCCGGCGGGAAACGCTCCAAGAAAAAAGACCTGGGTATGATGAATACTGCATATGGTAATGTTTATGTTGCGCAGATTGCGATGGGCGCTAATATGAACCAGACCATCAAAGCAATTACAGAAGCAGAAGCTTATGACGGCCCATCCTTGATCATTGCTTATGCAACCTGTATCAACCATGGTATCAAAGGCGGCCTGAACAGCCCAATGAACCAAATGAAGAAAGCGGTAGAATGCGGTTACTGGCATTTGTGGAGATACAATCCGGAATTGAAAGCAGAAGGGAAAAATCCATTCACTTTAGATTCTAAAGAACCAAATTCCGATCTGTTCCGCGACTTTATTAATACAGAAACACGGTATACCTCTTTGGCAAAACTGTTCCCTGAAAAAGCAGAAGAATTGTTTGAACAGGCAAAACAGGACAGCGTTGCAAGATACCAAACCTATGTAGAGATGGCCAATAAACAGTAAGTTTGTTTTTCGGCTTACGAAGGCCCGCACAGTTTTGATAGGTACCCCCTTTACTGGACAAAAACCAGTGAAGGGGGTTTTTTGCATGTACGGAAAATTTAGGGCTTGTATTTCCTGATTTTATGTGGTATATTTATATCATGAAGTGCGAAATATATCGCATAAAACCAAGGAGGAATTTGTTATGAAATCAAAAAACTATTTGTATGGATCTATGGGGTTTTTATCATTGTTAGGGTTCATCGGCGTATTTACTGACGAACGGATTTTTTTGGCTTTTTTTGCTTTTGCTGTTGATTTTGAATATTTTTTTATCAAAACCGACGAGATGTCCGAAACATATATGAATCGTTCAGCGGCAAGTGCTTTTTACTGCGGCATGATTACCACCGCTGCTGTGGCGCTGTTTTGTTTCTTTGTAAACAGCAATACCGGAAACATGTCACTGTTATATGGGGTTGCTGCTGGTTGGGGTGTTTCGGTTGCTGTTCATGGGCTTTTGATTGCCTATTATACATTTAAGGAAAACTGGGGACTTGCATATGATAACAAATAGAATTAAGGAATATCGGGCCAGATATGACATGAAACAGGAGGATTTGGCAAAGCTGGTCGGTGTACGAAGGGAAACCATCGGAAATCTTGAAAAAGGGAGGTACAATCCTTCTCTGGTTTTAGCATGGAATATTGCCAAGGTGTTTCATGTTACAATTGAAGAAATTTTTACAGTGGAATAACAAACAAGAAGCGTTTTTTGATGTGGCAGTCAAAGAACGCTTTTTCTTGTTTATAAATAAAAAGGTGGGCAAGGTAAGCGGCTTATGCTAAAATGAAATAAATCGTAAAAATTTGACAACATAAAAGGACAAGGAGGTTGGGCAGATGGGTACGAAAAACTAATCACACAGGGGGTAATCAATGCCCTGTACAACAAAGTAATTTGTAATGACGACAAAAAAGGAGGGCATTTTTATGTCATATTTTTATTACAATGGAAAACGAATGTTTTATTCTGAAACTGGCAGTGGAAAACCATGTATCTTTCTGCATGGCAATACGGCTTCTTCAAAAATGTTTGAATTTATTTTACCGCTGTATTCCAATGAATTTCGGGTGATTTTGCTTGACTTTTTAGGCAATGGCAAGTCTGAACGGGTCGCCAGATTTCCCGATGAATTGTGGATCGACCAGGGACATCAGATTGTGGAGCTTTGTAAAAAACTGGACTGCGGTAAGGTGAATCTGATTGGAACCAGCGGCGGCGCTTATGCTGCCATCAATGCTGCGTTGGAAATGCCGGAGCTTTTCCATAAAGTTGTAGCAGATAGTTTTGACGGCAACACACTGCCCGAAGGTTTTGCGGAAACGGTCATTCAAGAACGGCTGATGGCTAAAAAGAATGAGCAGGCGAGAGGCTTTTATGAATGGTGTCAGGGTGATGATTGGGAATTTGTAGTGGATTTGGATACGGAGGCTCTTGTTAATTATGAACGAAACCACATTCGTCTTTTCCATAATCCGATAGAAACCATTCAGGTTCCGTTATTAATTACGGTCAGCAAAGAAGATGAGATGCTTGCCAATGATATGGACAGTCAGTGCAGATTGTTGCATCGCTGCAATCCAAATATTCATTATCAAATCTACGAAACAGGCGCTCATCCGTTGATTGCCTCAAGAGCAGAGGACCTTGCGCAGCTGATAAAAGCATTTCTTGATTGAAAAAATAAGGAGTGAGAAATTTGTCTGACAAAGACTACCTGGAACAAGGGTTGAACGGCGAAGCACCATTGAAGATTATTTTGTGCGGGAGTATTCAAACTGTAGAACAAGAGAAAGCGGGCGTGGTATCCGTGGTGTATGCCACCCTTGATAAAGAAGCGGCGGCGAAAAAAATACAAGAATTACTTTCTCAAAATCCTCAAAACTATTATATGGTATACAGCGTTCCTTTGGATGTGGATTTGACAACGCTTACCCATTATCCCTCCATCGCAATTACAAAAGATGACTTACAATAAAAAATATGTATTTTTATACTGTGAAGCAGGAATTCTCAAAAAGGATTTCCTGCTTTTTGTCTAACAACAAAACGAAATATTGATTTTTATGAAAAGGACTCAGAATATTTGAGAAACCTGGGGTAACTGTTATACTAAACTTGAGAATATAAAAATAGGGTGGCAGGCAGCTATGGATGGAATGGATTATATGCCCATAAAACATACTAGATATTTACAATTTATGTAAAGATATGATATGATAGTAAAGAAATTTTTTTATGATAATTTTTTTTATTGTTTTTTCGCATAAGAATATAGAATATTGCTTGTTTCCGCTCTTTTGTAATGTTATTATAAACTAATGTAGAATTAAATAATAGAAAGGCGGAGCTATGTGATGCAATTACGATTAGCTTCTACTTCTCCAAGACGCAGCGCGTTGCTGCAGCAAATTGGAGTACCTTTTGTGGCAGAAAACAGTCATGTGGCAGAACAAATAAATCCATCATTGACACCGGAGGCTATGGTGCGGCAGTTTGCGTTAGAAAAAGCAACTGCTGTAGCTGAGCGACATGATTCGGGACTGGTTTTGGGAGCAGATACCGTTGTTGTACATCAGAATATTCTGCTGGGAAAACCGGAAAATCGGGAGGTCGCAGTCGATATTTTACAGCGTTTATCAGGCAACTGGCATCAGGTTATGACTGCGGTGGCGATTGTGGATGCATCCGGGCAAAAAGAGCCCTGGGTATCGGTGGAAACAACAAAAGTGAAGTTCCGCAGTTTAACGATGGCGGAAATCATTGCTTATGTGGAAACAGGGGAATCCATGGATAAAGCTGGCGCATATGGAATACAAGGATATGGAGCACTATTGGTAGAAAAAATAGAAGGATGCTATTTTAATGTGGTTGGATTGCCTTTGCAAAAAGTAGCAGCAGGGCTGCGAAATTGGGGGATTAATCTTTATGAGTACAAACACTGTTTACCGAATGAAAGAGTATCCGGAGTATGCCCGTCCGCGGGAGCGGATGGAAATGCTGGGCGCTGAGCAGTTGAGCGACCAGGAGCTGCTGGCAATTTTGCTGGCAACAGGAAGTAGGGAATATAGCGCCTTGGATTTGGCAGAGCGGTTATTGCAGAGCCACAAAGGGTTGCCTGGGTTGCGGGAGCTCAGTTTGGACGAGCTGATGGAGCAAAAAGGGATTGGGGCCGCCAAAGCCACCACCATTGCTGCCGCCATTGAATTGGGCAGGCGGATTTGCTACAGCAGCTGTGATTACAGACCTGTGATTGACAGTCCGTCCGGCGCAGCCGAGCTGCTGCAGGGACAGATGCGTTATCTGGACAGGGAACATTTTCAGGTCATGCTGTTAAACCAGAAAAAGGCGGTGCTAAGCATCGAAACCATATCCATCGGAACGCTGAGCAGTTCGCTGGTACATCCGCGGGAAGTATTTAAACCGGCCATCAAGCGCAGCGCTTCCACGATGATACTGGCTCATAATCATCCCAGCGGCGATTGTGTGCCCAGTGAGTATGATATTCAGGTAACGCACCGTCTAAAAGCAGTGGGTGAAATTGTAGGAATTGAAGTGATAGATCATATCATAATTGGAGAAGATAAGTATTATAGCTTTCTTGAGAATAGTATATTTTAATTGGTAACAGGAAAGAAAGGAGTCCAATATCATGTCGAAGGAAATTGCAATTGATTTGGGAACAGCCAATAGTTTGGTTTATGTGCAGGGAAAAGGAATTGTTATTCGGGAACCGTCTGTGGTTGCCATTGAAAAAAATACAGGAAGAGTATTGGCGGTCGGCGATGAGGCAAAAAAAATGATTGGCCGCACACCAGGCAATATTGTGGCAGTGAAACCGTTAAAGGATGGTTTTATTGCTGATTTTGATGTATGTTCCAGTATGCTGAAATATTTTTTCAGCAAAGCGTTAAATGCTACCGGTCTTTTTTCAAAGCCCAGAGTGATTATTTGCGTGCCGGCAGGCACAACCTCTGTAGAAGAACGGGCCGTGCGGCAGGCCGCTATGCAGGCCGGCGCAAAAGAAGTGCATATTATGGAGGAACCCATGGCTGCCGCCATCGGCGCAGGGCTGCCGGTGGCAGAGCCTACCGGAAGTATGATCGTAGATATCGGCGGCGGTACCACTGATGTAGCAGTGATTTCTTTAGGCGGGATTGTAACCAGTCAGTCCATTCGCATCGGCGGCGATAAAATGGATGATGCCATTGTAAATTTTGTCAAGAAAAATTACAATTTATTAATTGGCGAACGGACAGCAGAAGAAATGAAAATGGCCATCGGCACAGTACATATTCTGCCGGAAAGTGAGCATTTGTCTTATAATGTAAACGGCAGAGATTTAATGACCGGTTTGCCGCGGCAGGTAGAGGTGCAGGATCATGAAATTCATCTGGCCTTTAAGGATATCATCCAGAGCATTTTGGATGCCATTAAATCCTGTCTGGAAAAAACACCGCCAGAACTGGCCGGCGACATTATCCAGAGAGGGATTGTACTGGCAGGCGGCGGCTCTCTGATTCGCGGCATGGATGTGCTGATTTCCGAGGAAACCGGCATGCCTGTGATTCATGCTGAAGATCCATTGTCCAGTATTGTTTTGGGCGCAGGAAAGGCATTGGAAAACATAGACTTATTGCGCAAAGTAGAAAGTGGCCAGAAACTAAGTCGATAATGGAGTAGGCTGTATGTTGAAAAAAAAATGGATAAGAAATCTGGCTGTGGCTGTATGTTTATTAATCATTTTTTTAGGATTGGCGGTCAATACAGTGCAGCCGCGGGAAAATTTGACATGGATTGAGAAGGGGCTGCGTATCGCTGCCAGCCCCTTTCAATATGGATTTAAAGGCATCAATGACAGTGTCAGCGGTTTTTTTTCTTACTTTACGGAAAAAGAAGCCTTACAGCAGGAAAATGATGCGTTAAAAAAAGAAGTCAATCAGCTGCACAGTCAGCTGACCCAGATGGACGAAATTAATATGGAAAATATTCGTCTGAAAGAATTATTAAATTATAAAGATGCCATGCAGGGACAGTATAATTTGCAATTGGCAGAAATTATTGCAGAAAACAACAATAATCTGCAGCATACGATTACATTGAATAAAGGCAGCAATGACGGTGTCGTAACCGGTATGACTGTGATGAATCATTCCGGTCTGATTGGCCGTATTTCGGCAGTGATGCCTGAATCCAGCGAGGTGATGCTTCTGCCCGACAGGGAAAGCGCAGTGGGCGCCCGTGTATGGAGTACCCGCGAGGTTATTGGTGTGGTGGAAGGCGACGGCACCGATTCGTCCAGTTTGCAGATGGTGCATTTGCCCCATGATGCCGATATTTATGTAGGGGATGATATTGTAACTTCCGGTCTGGATCATGTGTTTCCGGGCGGTATCCATATTGGCGAGGTGACTGCCATTGAATACAGTCCCAATGGTTTAACAAAAACAGCATATTTAAAACCCTATGTAACATTTTCCCGTCTGGAAGAAGTATTCATTTTGATGAACAGTGGAGGAGGGGCTTCTAATTGAGAATTGTAGTTCTTTTTTTCGCTGCCTTTCTGGGAATTGTATTGCGTGATACGGTATTTAACGGATTGTCCGTAGCAGGAGGCAAGCCGGATTTTGTTCTGATTTTGGTTGTCTTTTTTGCTATTTTCCGCGGCTCGGTGCAGGGCGGTTTGATGGGCGCTGCCTTGGGAATGCTGGAAGATTTGATGACAGGGCGTTTTATTGGTATCAATGCGTTATGCAAAGGATTGCTGGGATATGCAGCAGGTATTTCTGAGCGCAATCTTTACAAAAATAATTTTTTTGTTCCCATTGCGGCGGTTTTAGCGGCAACCTTTCTGAATGCGGTGCTGTATTATTTGTTCAGCGTTCTGATCGGCAGTAATGTGGGACTGGAAAAACTAATGTTGTCTTCTATTCCGGATGCAGTCTATAATATGTGCTTTTCCCCTGTATTTTACGCAATCTTTTATAATTTTTTTGTGATGAAATCCAATGATTAACTGGTAGGGCTGATTACGCAGCGGAAGGAGCGACAGCGTTGCAAAATAAAGAACGAAAACAAGTGGAAACTCTGACAAAAATTTATACAGCGGTTGTATTTGTGATTATCGGCGTATTAATTGGCAGGCTGGCATGGCTGCAGCTGGTGGAAAAGGATTTTTATACGTCCAGAGCTGATGCCCAGCGCAATCGGTTGATGACCATACCGGCAACCCGCGGCGATATTATTTCCAGCGACGGCGTAGTGCTGGTGACGGACCGGCCCAGCTATCAGCTGACTGTGGATTATCTTTCGCTAAAAAATGATGACGGCAGTTACAATGAGGATATGATCCAGTTGTTGACAACGCTGCTGGCTGATGCCGAACTGACAGCTGAAAAAATCAAAGAGATATGCGATGCCAACAGCGGTTATTTGTACAAACCCATTGTTTTGAAAAAAAATCTGGATATTGCTACTGTCAGCCGTATTGAAGCGCGCCGAAATGATCTGCCCGGTGTCAGTATAGAGTCAAGTCCAGAACGCACCTATTTGCAGGGAACCTTGGCCAGTCATGTGCTGGGGTACATTGGCGAAATCAGCCAAAGTGAGCTGGATGCGCAGAATGCTTCTGAGGAAGAACAGGACTATACCTACAAAATGGGGGATTATGTAGGAAAAGTGGGCTTGGAAAAATCTTATGATACGGTGCTGCGTGGAAAGGATGGGTATCGGCAGGTAGAAGTCAATGCCGGCGGACGTCCTGTTTCTGATGTAAAAATTGTGGAGCCGGAAGCCGGCAACAGTTTGGTTTTAACTATTGATTCCAATTTGCAGCGCGCGCTGGAAGAAGCGATGGATACTACCATCGCCAGTTTGCAGAAACAGAGTCGTTCTGATAAAGCTGGCGCTGGTGCCGGTGTTTTGCTGAATGTGAAAACAGGAGAAGTGCTGGCGATGGCCAGCAGGCCTGATGATAATGTAGGACAACAGAACAGGGCTATTCAGGGGCGGTACATTCCAGGTTCTACCTTCAAACCGGTAACAGCCATCGCGGCTCTGGAGACTGGGGTAGTGACAGATACGGAACGTATTTACAATCCGGGACGGTATTGGATTGCACCGTATATCAAAACAACAGCGCCGGTTGGTTATTATGATTTGTATCGAGGTATGGCCAAGTCTGATAACGTTTATTTCCAGGAGTTAGGCCGTCGTGCCGGTATTGATAATATTGCCAAGTATGGGAAAGCCTTGGGTTTGGATGGCGCTACCGGAATTGATTTGGCTTATGAGAATAAGGGCGAACGGGCCACAGAAGGGCTGCCGACGCCGGAAAAACGGCAGATGTATCAGGACATGGCTGCTGCCAGTTCTGACGCATTGTGGGATAAAAAAATTGCTGAGGCAGAGGCGCAGTATGAAATTGATATAGCGGCAGCCACTACAGACGAAGAGCGTAAAAAAGTAGAACGGCGTCATAAAAATAATCTGGCCGTTTTGAAAAGTGAAAAAGCTATCAACCATAAGTGGAATTCGGAGTGGCATGCGGCCGATACATTTAACGTATCCATCGGCCAGGGACGTCAGAACTATACCCCCATTCAGTTAGCTGTTTATACAGCTGCGATTGCCAATGGCGGTACTGTATATCAGCCGTATGTTGTAAAACAGGTGCTGAATCATGCAGGGGAAGTTGTGCAGACCAATGAGCCTGTTGTCCGTCAGGAAGCAGGAATCAGCGAAACTACGCTGAATAAAGTAAGGACTGCCATGTGTCAGGTTACCAAGTCCGGCGGCGGTGCCTATTCCTTGTTTGCTAATTTTCCGTCGGATATTGAAGTGGCAGCAAAAACCGGTACTGCGCAGCCGGGCCAGGGCGGTTATCATGTAGGGAAGAAAGAATATTATGACGGTGTGTTTATTGCCTTCGCACCGGCTGACGATCCGGAAGTGGCTTTTGCCTGCGTTATGGAATATGGCTACAGTGGGGCCGGTTCTGCCGGACGGGTGGCAAAAGCAGTTTTAGAGGAATATTTCGGTTTGAATCAATAGAAACGGTAAAATTTACAATACAGAAGCGGAAGGTTAAAGTTGGAGCGAGTGTTATGAATGAACCAGTGAGTTTTAAAGGAAACAAGGATGGAATTGTGCTGTTGTTGGACAGTACAATTGAGTTTGAATTATTGTGCCAGATGATTGTGCAAAAATTATGGCAGTCCAGAAGTTTTTTGGGAGAGCATACAACGCTGATTGTCAATTCAGGCGATATGAGCTTGAACGAAGGGCAGCGTCTGGCGCTGAAGGTGCTTTTGCAGTCTTTGGGACATGAGGTAAAATATTTTTTGCCTGAGCAGTCTGTATCGGAACAGGAAACAACTGCAGCTGAGCCGGAGGCGGTGGAACAAACTGCTCATGAACCGGAAGAAGAACCAGTTCATGACAGTCTGTCCGAATCCTTGGCGGGCATAGAGCATTATCTGGCCAACGGCGCTCTGGCAGTCCGCAAAAACATTCGTTCAGGGCAGAAAGTAGCTTATGACGGTACTTTGATTGTGTTCGGCGATGTGAATGCAGGGGCTGAATTGGTTGCCACCGGGCATATTTTGGTATTGGGCACATTAAGGGGTGTTGCCCATGCCGGATGCCAGGGAGATAAAAATGCCATTGTTTATGCAACGCAGCTCTGTTCCCTGCAGCTGCGGATTGCGGATATGATTGCGCGGGCGCCTGACGGTGAAAGTACAGAACGGCGTGTGCCGGAAATTGCTCGAATTATTGATAATTATCTTGTGATTGAAGAACTGTAATATAGATTTTGGAGGGATTGACTATGGGAGAAGTAATTGTTGTAACATCCGGTAAAGGCGGTGTAGGAAAAACAACTACAGCGGCGAATATTGGGACAGGACTTGCTGCGCAGGGGAAAAAGGTTGTTTTGCTGGATACCGATATCGGTCTGCGCAATTTAGATGTGGTTATGGGTTTGGAAAATAGAATTGTTTATGATATTGTGGATATTGCGCAAGGTCACTGTAAATTGAAGCAGGGCATGATTAAAGACAAACGGTTTCCGGAGTTGTATTTAATTCCTGCAGCACAGACAAAGGATAAAACTTCTGTGACAGAAGAACAGACCCGCGCTATCTGTAACGAATTGAAACAGGAAGTGGATTATGTCATTGTAGACTGTCCGGCAGGGATTGAGCAAGGCTTTAAAAATGCCATTGCCGGTGCAGACCGAGCCATTGTCGTAACCAATCCGGAAGTGTCTGCGGTAAGAGATGCCGACAGAATTATCGGTTTATTGGAGGCAAACGGCCTGCGGGAGCCGCAGCTGGTGCTTAACCGGGTAAGACCCAATATGGTGCGCCAGGGCGATATGATGAGCGTAGATGATATTCTGGAAATTCTGGCCATCAAATTATTGGGCGTGATTCCTGATGATGACAGCATTGTGATTTCTACCAACCGCGGGGAACCAACTGTGTTGGATCAGCAGTCGAAAGCTGGTCAGGCGTATCGGAACATTGTACAGCGTTTGCTGGGAAACGATGTGCCGCTGATGAATCTTGATGTTGAGGAAGGTTTTTTTGCAAAATTAATGAAATTATTTAAAGGAAACTAGGAGGAGCAAAGATGGCAAGCTTTTTACAAAAATTGTTTGGCAATGATAAGGCCAGCAAAGAACTGGCAAAAGATCGGCTGAAATTGGTGCTGATTCATGACCGTGCCAGTCTTTCTCCTGCAATGATGGACAACTTGCGTCGGGATTTGGTGGAAGTGATCTCAAGATATATGGATTTTGACGAAGCTGCATTAGATGTACAAATGGCAGAACAGGAAAGCATGACCATGCTGGAAGTGAATATTCCTGTTGCCGGCGTCAAAAGAAATCATGGCGCGGAAAAATAAACAAGGAGCTGTTGCATAAAGCAGGTTACTCTATCCTTATACCCTGGGGAGAATGGTTTATTTTGTTCTCTTTGTGTATAATTATGAGGCGTCTGGCGTATTGCGGCAGCTTTGTTTTATATTGAAGCAGTATTGAAAATAAAAAATCTATAAAAGTTATAAATTGCTGAAAGACATATCATTGCGCAGAGGAGCGGTGCGAATGAAAAATTTTTATAAATTACTGACAAAACTTGATTATGGTTTGCTGCTGTCTCTGGCTGTCATCATTACGGCTGGTCTGTTTGTGTTGGACAGCGCAGCTGCCAGCAAGGAAACCAATTACGTGTTAAAACAGCTGGTATGGATTGTGGCTGGTGCGGTTGTGATGCTGGGTTCTTTAAAATTTGACTATGCCATTTTACAGAAATATGCAAAACATCTTTACATATTTTCCTTGTTGTTTCTTCTGGCAGTTAGTCTGTTTGGCTCTGTACGGGGCGGTGCCCGCGGTTGGTTTATGATTGGCAGTTTTGGTGTTCAGCCGGCAGAATACTGTAAAATTTTCTTAGTTATCAGTTATGCGCAGTTTTTATCGTCCCGACGGGAACGGTTGCAGACACTGCGTGATTTACTGCCCTGCTTTGTTTTTATGGCGGTGCCGGTGCTGCTGTTAATGATGCAGCCTGACCTTGGCAGTGCTTTGGTGTATATTTTTATCATGGTTGGGATGTTATTTATCGCCGGGGCTAATAAAAAGATTTTGTTGACCCTGTTTGGTGGCGGCACTGCCGTATTGATTATTTATCTGCTGGGTGTCTGGAAACTGGACTGGTGGTGTCCGCTGCAAAAGTACCAGCTGAATCGGTTTTTAGTTTTATTTGATCCCAGTATTGACCCGCAGGGAGCCGGATACAACGTATGGCAGTCAAAAATTGCCATTGGCAATGGTGGCTTCTGGGGCGAAGGGCTGTATATGGGCAGCCAGAGTACCGGCGCATTTATGCCGGAGCAATGGACTGACTTCATTTTTGCTGTATTTGCAGAGGAACTTGGTTTTATCGGTGCCAGTACCTTGTTGTTGCTGTTTGCTTTTTTGCTGTTTCGGGGGCTGCGAATTTCCATGCTTTCTAAAGACATGTTTGGCACCTTGGTAGCTGCGGGAATTGTAAGCATGTATCTGTTTCATATTTTAGAAAATGCCGGCATGACTATGGGCCTGATGCCGGTAACAGGAATTCCCCTGCCTTTTGTCAGCTATGGAGGCAGCTCGATGATGACAAACTTTTTTGGGATTGCATTGCTGCAAAATATTTATGTACATCGGCAACGACTCATTTTTTAAGGAGTGTGTAGTATGGAGCAGACGAATGTTTACAAAATTCTGGTGATTGAAGATGAAGATTCTATTCGGGAACTGGTAAAACTAAATTTGCAGCTGGCAGATTTTGAAGTATTGGAAGCGGCAGATGGTTTGGACGGTTGGAATAAGGTTTTGCAGGAAAAGCCGGATTTGGTGCTGTTGGATTTGATGCTGCCCAAAATGGATGGATATGAACTTTTGCCTAAAATCACAGAGCAAAAAATTCCTGTGATTGTTCTGACTGCCATGAATGGATTAAAAGACAAAATAAAAGGTTTTCATCTGGGAACTGACGACTATATTACCAAACCCTTTGAGTCTATGGAACTGCTGGCCCGTATCCGTGCTGTATTGCGGCGCAGCCAGCAGTCGTCGCAGCAAAAGGCCTGCGATGACGCGCAGACACTGCATTACGGCGATATTGTTCTGCATTTGGATCAGCACCGTGTATTCCATCAGGGGGAGGAAATTGAACTGACCTTGAAGGAATTTGAACTGCTGCGTTTGTTGGTAGAGCAGAAAGGAAAAGTATTATCGCGGGAAAAACTTTTAGAGCAAGTATGGGATTATGACTATGAAGGCAATACCAGAACTGTTGATATGCATATACAGCGGTTGCGAACAAAACTGCAGACTGACAAAATCAGTACGGTTTATAAAGTGGGATATCGGCTGGAGGATGATTGCTCATGAAATTCAGCACAAAGCTGCTCAGTCTGTATGTTGCCATTTACTTAATTGTCATTACGGTGGTAGGTATCACAGTCACGGAAAATAGCTATCAGCTGCTGCGGCAGCAGGAAATTACACGAAGCGTAGGAGAAGAGCAAAACATTTATTCTAATGTTTTGCTCTATTTATTAAATGATAATCAGAATAACGATTCACTGAGCAGCTATGGTTTGAGTATTGTTGAGCTTTTCAGCAGCACCAACAGTTATCTGGAGGTATTTGATCAGGATCTAAACCTGATTGCCAGTAATTCACCGGCTGTCTGGAATCAGGCGCGGGAAGAACTGCAGGTTGCAGCTGACGGCGAAGTGAGTATTATTTTGCGCCATGACGAGCAGGGCGATTATTATCTGTTTATATGCAGTCTGCTGGAAGCGCGGCAGGAAAAACTGGTGCTGTGCATGGTGAAAGATATCAATTATATTGAAGAACAACGCCAAAAAGAATATCAATTTTTTATTCAGGCAGGTCTTCTTGGTTTGCTGGCATCGGGGCTTTTGGTGGCTGCCTGCAGTTATTGGCTGCTGCGTCCGGTGCGGGAACTGGATAAGGCGGCCCGCAATATTGCGGCGGGAAATTATGATCAGAGAGTATCGGTGAATGGCAATGACGAAATTGGCAGTCTGGCCCAGCAGTTTAACCGTATGGCTGATGAAATTGAAGGCCGTATGCAGCAGCTGCAGATGGAAAGTGTGCGGCAGCAGCGGTTTGTGGACAATTTGACCCATGAATCCCGTACACCGCTAACTTCCATTATCGGTTATGCCGAATTGCTGCAAAAAGTGGACTATGATCCGGCGTTGTTCCAAAAAGGGCTGAATTATATTTACAGCGAAGGCAAGCGGATGTTAAATTTGAACAATATGCTGTTGGACTTGACCTTTTATCGGGAGAAAAATTTTGAACTGTGTTTGCAGCCTGTTTTGCCAATTTGCAGAGAAGTGCAGGAGCTGACTGCCGTGCGGGCGGCAGAACGCGATATTTCCATTGAGGTTTGCGGTGAAGAACTTGTTCTGCCTCTGGAAAAAGATTTGCTGAAGAGTTTATTGCTAAACTTAGTGGACAATGCCATGAAAGCCAGTCCCGATGGAAGCCGCATTATCATTGGCACGCAGAAACAACAACAGGAAAAAATCTTATATGTGCAGGATTTTGGTCGCGGGATGGAAGCCAAAGAGCTGGAAAAAATCAAAGAGCCTTTTTATCGGGTGGATAAAGCCCGTTCGCGGAAAGATGGCGGTGTAGGCCTGGGTGTAGCCATTTGTAATCAGATTGCGTCTACCTTGCAGGGAAGATTGACCTATGAGAGCCAACCGCAAAAAGGAACCATTGCTAAAATTTATTTTACAGATGAGGTAAAAAGTTAACGGTTCTTTTACAAGTTTGTTACAAAGATGTTGTCACTTTGTGAATTCCTTTTGTTATGATAAAGACACAGCAAAGAGCTGTAACATTTGAGGAGGCGTTTCAAAATGAAAATGAAAAAATTAGTAGCTGGTGTATTATGTTTCGGATTAGCAACATTCGCTCTGACAGGTTGCGGTGGCGGAAATGACGACACTGCAGATCAGAATCAGGATCAACAGCAGGTTGAACAGCAGAATCCAGAAGACCAGAATGCTGCTGACGCTAATGCAGATGCAGCCGCAGATCAGGATGTAAATGCTGATGCTGCTGCCGATCAGGACGCTGCCGCTGATACAGATGCAACTGCCGATCAGGATGCTGCTGCTGACCAGAATGCAGACGCAGCTGATGCAGCCGATGAAAACGGTGAAGCAGACGCACAGTAATTTTTAGCAATAAAAACATGAATATTATGAATTGACAGACTCCCCGTACTGCAAAGTCTCAAAAGAGAACGTTTGTGGGTATGGGGAGTTTTTCTGTCATCCCTTTGCATGAACAAGATAGAAGAATTAATTTTTGAAAAATAGATTACATAAAAAATATTGTCATGAAATAAATTGTATTTTTATCAAAAGTCATATAAACTGAAGGATAGTGATTTTTTAATGGGAAAAATTACAAAGCATTTATTTTTGAGTTTGAAAGAGATACTAGGAGGTATCTGATGTTAAATTTTGAAGCATTAAATTTAAAAGAAGAAATTTTAAAGGCTGTTCAGGACATGGGTTTTACAGAAGCAACCCCCATTCAGGAGCAGGCCATTCCAATTGCGCTGACCGGGCAGGATGTCATTGGACAGGCGCAGACAGGAACAGGAAAGACCGCTGCATTTGCCATTCCGTTTTTACAATTGATTGATCAAGATCCTGTTGTACAGGTTTTAATACTGACACCAACGAGAGAGTTATGCATCCAGGTAGAAAAAGAAGTCAAAAAACTGAGTAAATATTTACGTTTGAAATCAGTGGCTGTTTACGGCGGACAGGATATCACCAGACAAATCCGGGAATTAAAAGGAAAACCGCAGGTGATTGTGGCAACGCCGGGCCGTTTGATGGACCACATGAACAGAAAAACCATTCGTTTGGATCATTTAAAAATGGTAGTGTTGGATGAAGCCGATGAAATGTTGAACATGGGCTTTCTGGAAGATATTGAAACTATCTTGACTGCTTGTCCGGAAGAACGGCAGACCATGATGTTCTCTGCAACCATGAAGGATGAAATCAAAGCCATTGCCAACAAATTTATGAAAGATCCCCAGCTGGTAAAAGTAAAAAATCAGGAACTGACTGTGTCGGCCATTGAGCAGCAATATTTTGAAGTGCCAGAATCGGAAAAGTTCAAACTGTTATGCCGGTTGTTGGACATTCATAATCCGGAGTTGGCCATGATTTTTGGACGCACCAAACGTCGGGTGGACGAGCTGACCGAAGCGCTGCAGAAGCTGGGCTATCAGGCAGAAGGACTGCATGGCGATTTAACCCAGCGGCATCGGGATATTGTGATGAACAAATTCCGCAACGGACAGATTCATATCCTGGTAGCAACCGATGTGGCAGCCCGTGGCCTGGATATCAGCGGCGTTACCCATGTATTTAACTTTGACCTGCCGCAGGAAATCGACAGTTATGTGCATCGAATCGGCCGTACCGGCCGTGCCGGTAAAGAAGGTCTGGCTATGACCTTTGTAGAGCCAAGGGAATTCGGACATTTAAAGACCATCGAAAAAACCATTCAGCGCAAGCTGGTAAAAACAAAACTGCCGTCTGCACAGGACAGCCGACAGAAAAAACAGGATATTTTATATGGAAAAGTGGTAAGCGGTATTAAAGCCGGTAATGTATTAAACTATCAGGAGCTGGCCAACGACCTGATTCAGGAATACGGCAGTGTGGATGCGCTGGCTGCGGTACTGGAGCTGATGGCCGGTGACAGCAGTCACGAAGCAGAAGTTGCAGAAGTACATTTAACTGCCGAACGGCCGATTCATGTAAAATATTCCGGCGACCGCAAAGGCGGCAGAGGCCGCGGCGGTTATGGACAGGGCAACCGGCGCAATGACAGCAGAAACAGCAAACATTATAACGGAAAAGATGGCCGCTATCAGAAAGATGCAGCCAAGAAAAAAGAGTATGTGAACAAAGTCAGCAAAAATAAAACCTATAGCCGCGATGGAAAGAAAGGCTATAAAAATACCAAACGGACAGCAGAATAATAGTAGGAGAGAACCATTATGTATGACCATATTGTGATCCGATACGCTGAAATTGCGTTAAAAGGGAAAAATCAGAAAGATTTTTTAAATCGGCTCATTCATAATATCAAAGAGCAGATCAAAACCGATTTGGATATCACACCGGTGATTGAGCGGGAAATGGGCCGAATTTATTTAAAACTGGACGGGCAGAGCCCGGAGTTATTTTTTGATTCTTTAAACCATGTGTTTGGTATTTCTTCTTATAGTCCGGCGCGAAAAACGGGTCTGGAATTAGAAGATATCAAAGCGGCAGCATTGGATGAGCTGCGGGCAGCCATGAACGGTCCCTGCCGGTTTCGTGTCAGCGTAAAACGGCCTAATAAGCAGTTTCCTATCACATCACCAGACATGCAGCAGCTGATTGCTGCTCATATGCTGAAAAATATTTCAGGATTGAAAGCCGATTTACATCAGTATGATATTGATTTGTTGCTGGAAATTCGTTATGATGCCGCATATATTTATACACGCAGTTATCCGGGTCTGCATGGTTTGCCGGTGGGCAGCAGCGGCCGCGGTGTTGTGCTGCTGAGCGGCGGCATTGACAGTCCGGTAGCCGGGTGGTTAGCGATGAAGCGGGGCGTTACCATTGAAGCAGTGCATTTTCACAGCTATCCGTATACCAGTGAAAAAGCCAAAGAAAAAGTTCTGGAGCTGGCAAAACGAATGGCCAAGTACAGCAATCGTGTTGTAGTGCATATGGTTCCGTTTACCAAGATTCAGGAAGAAATTGCCCACTATTGCCATGATAATATGCGGATTCCCATTATGCGCCGCATTATGGTGCGTATTGCGGAGGCTATTGCGCGGCAGAGAGATTGTCTGGCTATTTTTACCGGAGATAACCTGGGGCAGGTTGCCAGTCAGACCATGGAAAGCATTTATGCAATCAACGCCGTAGCATCCATGCCTATTTTGCGTCCTTGCATTACCATGGAAAAAGAAGAAATTATTCGTTTAGCGCAGCAGATTGATACCTATGAAACATCCATTCTTCCTTACGAAGATTGTTGTACCGTTTTTGTGCCCAAAGAGCCAAAAACAAAACCAAAGGTGGAAGCCTGCGAAAAAGAAGAAGCCAAACTGGATCTGGATGCATTGATTGCAGACGCGGTTGCCAATACAGAGCGAATCATTATGTATGGCAAAGAAAAACCAGAACGGCGATCAGCGCAATAAAAAAGAGATAAACGCTGCAGCTGAGAATTTGCTGCAATAAAAACGGACTGTAAACCAGCAACCATTCCCGCTTTTATGTTACCATCGGGAATTGTCTGGATTTACAGTCCGTTTTTGATTAATAGCTGGCGGCCATCCACATACCCAGCCAGAAAATAAGGGCAATGGCTGCAATGTGCAGAATCCACCAACCCGGGCGCAAGAATGCCCAGGTGCCGAGATGATGGTCAGCTTTTTTTAGTTGTTCCATGATGATATCACGCTCCTTCTCTTTATCATCTCTCCATTGATGAAATTTATACTGGAAGCATTTTCTGAAAAATCAAGACGCAAAGAAATAAAAAATATGGTAAAATAAATAAACAACAGTGGGCGGCTTTTGCATAACAAGCGAATCATAATAAGCAAATAAAAGCAAAGCAGCGCCGGATCATTTTTTTGATGGAGGTATACAAGATGACAATGTTTCGGGAAGTTGAAAATAAGGGATTACCCTGCCATTTGTTTGGTTATATTTTAGATGCCGAAGAACAGAATGGATTTTATGATAGCTTGGATATTTATTTTTCTGCCTTGGGCGATGGCATGGCTGAGATGGAAATTCCGGTGGCGCCTATGCACTACAACAGTGCTAATATTGTACATGGCGGCGTATTTGCAGGCCTGCTGGATTCGGCCATGGGTATGGCAGTGCTGACAAAAAATAAAGCAGGTGTTACCACATCGCTGAATGTCAATTATCTGAAAAGCGCAAAAAAAGGCGATGTTTTGCGGGCAGAAGCCACAGTTACTCATAATGGACGCACCATGGTTTATTGCCAGGGTAAAATCTATAATCAAAAAGGCGATTTGCTGGCCACCGGACAGGCTGCATTTTTGGTACAGATAGAAGATTTTGTACAATATTATGCTGATAAACTCAGAGAAAATGGTTATCAGTGATGAAACAACGGCGGCGCACCAGCGTCTGCCGTTATTTTTTATTTATTGTTTTTACTGTAAAGAGTTTGAACTTGGACAGATGTGATTCATTTTATACTGCATGTGACTTTGTTATTACTAGTAGAAACAACAAAAAAGCATATTATCCTTTGAATTAGCTGGTGAAAAAGATCATTGCTTCAGTACAGATTATTTCTATGTGTCGAAACAGGGGAATGTTATAATGAGTTGCTGCAGGCAGGTAAACAAGAACGGCAGGGGGAATAAAATGCCAGGGGTATTAGAGAAAGAATAAAAATAGAACAGGTTCGGAGGAAGCGAGTCATGGAAGGTTATACCTGGACGCAAATTTTATTGTTTTTCTTTTTTTATTGTTTTTTAGGCTGGATTTTTGAATCGGTCTACGTTTCTATTGTAGAACGCAAGTTGACCAATCGTGGCTTTTTGCGGGGGCCGATGATTCCCATTTATGGTTTCGGAGCCATGATGATTGTGTTTGCTACGACGCCTTTTCGCGGGAATTATATCGCAGAATTTTTGTCGGGGATGGTTGCTGCCACATTATTTGAATATGTGGTAGGCGTGCTGATGGAAGCTATCTTTAAAGTGCGGTATTGGGACTACAGTCATAAACCATTTCAGTATAAAGGCTACATTTGTTTAGAAAGCTCTCTTTGCTGGGGTGTGTTGTCAGTCATTGCGGCAGAGGTGCTGCAATCCCGCTTAGAATTGGTGGTATTTGCTATCCCTCAATCCATAGCGGTTGCTTTGGCGGTTGGAATCGGCATCTTATTTTGTATGGATACTGTTGTTTCTGTGCGAGATGCCTGGGGTGTCCGCAATATTGTAATTGGGCTGGAAAAAATGAAGGGAGATTTGGAGCAGCTGCAGCAGGATTTGGAAGATCGCAGCGAAGAATTCATTCAATTTTTGGAAAAGCGCATGAAGGCAAAAAAATCGGAATTGGAACATCTTTTGGATGAGCTGGAACAGCGGCGTTCTGAGCAGAAAGAACAGCTGACGCAGGAAATCGCCCAGCTTCGGCTGGAGATTGAAAAGGAAAAGAAGGAACGGGAAGCAGCCAAAATGCAGTTATCTGCCCGTATTGAAAAGGATATCAACGGCTTGCAGGAGCGAATGGAGCAAGAACGGGAAGAATTGTATGACAAACTGAGACAGGCAAAAGCCGATTATGAGGAACGTAAGCTGGGGCAAACAGCCCGGGCAAATTCTATATTCCACACGATGAATCAAAGTGAGGATCAGCTTGCGGCACTGCTGCAAAAACCAAGTCATATTCTGCGGCGTAATCCCAATGCAGTATCGCGGACATTGGGCAATGTGCAAAAATATATTGAGCAGGAAAAGCAGCAACGGCATAGCGATGAATAAACAGCAATGAATAGAAAAGGATGTGAAGGTTAGCGGCACAGCGGTTATAAAGAACCTTTTGTAAAAATAATTTTGGGTGTTCGTTGTGTTGTGTAGGCTTATGGAAAAAGAAAAGGATATGGGGCTGCGATATTTGATGGAGCTGGGTATTCGGCCGGCTCGTGATAAAAAAAGTATGTATACCCAGCTGAAAAAGCAATTAGGGCAGCGGGAAGCGGATCGGCTTATGGAGCAGGTCTGGCAGGAAAGTGATGTGCAGCGTCTGTATGATGTAAAAAATGAAAGCTATGAAAAAGGAATCACCTTTTCCGGCGCTTATGACGGCGATATTTACCGAAAGGCCTGTAACTGGATTGCTCGGAATCAGGATGTGTTTGGCGAAACCATTTTAGATGTAGGCTGCGATTGCGGCATTATGTCCTGCTTTTTGGCCAAATTGCTGCCCGATTCCCACATTACAGCCATTGACCGGACGGAAAACGCTGTCAAGGTAGCCCGGCAGCTGGCAGAAACCTTACAGCTGCATAATATTTCTTTTTTGCACGCTGATTTGGCAGCTTTGGGCGAACAAACTTATGATACGGTGTTCTCCATGCGGACTGTGCATGAGAACATTGCCAATCGGGATATTCAGCCTTCCTTTGCGCCTTTGCTGGAGCAGGCCCAGCTTTATGGGAACACCGTTGCTGATTATGGACAACTGCTGGCTGGTAAGGTAAAGGCAGGCGGTACCTTGGTATCTATTGAACGGGGCGAAAAGAATCCCATGTTTTTGGGCTGGCTCTTTGATCTCCATGAAAACGGGCTGGCGCTGCACTGGCAGCGGTATGCGGAACTTTGCTGCACTGCAGTGGGCAAACAGACTATATTGCAGGCTATTACTGCTGTAAAAAAAGATGCTGAAGCAGATAATGTGTATGCTTTTTGGTGCAGTTTATTCCCAATGGCTGCCGATAGCTGGCTTTTTACAGGCTGGGAAGGAGAAACGGTACTGCAGAATCTGCTGCCGCAGCTGGGATCCATGCTGTCCGGCTATCAATTTCATACCAAAGATGGTGATATTTGCGGCAAATATGCTGTCTGGAAATTTGAAAATCGCGGGGATGCCATTGTTTATTATCAAGGCTCCACCGAAAAAACAACAGTAGGCATTTATGCTGCATCCTTGCTGCCGGAAATTCAGCGGCAGATCAAGCAGCTGTGCGACACCTGTCAAAAACAGGGATTGGTTGTACGAAAAATAATGGATTGATGCAGTATGGACGAAAGCAGATATTGATGAATAGAACAGCAGGCGGTTTGTTTCCTCATGGGATGCCGCCTGCTGTTTGTAGTTGCGGAAAAAAGGACATAGGGGAACAATGGTGTTCGCATCAATGGTCTGCACAAGTAATATATCCCAGTGGTGCAGATGCAAATTATTAAAGCCGGTGGCAATCGTGTCATAGTACAACAGCGTGAGAGTCACTTAGTAAACTTTATTGTAATTTCTGGTTGACAATTATAAAAAAGCGCGGTAAAATTAGTTAACTTTTAATACATCGGAGGTTAACTATGCAAAGAAATTATCAAAAGACCACATCTCTGTTATTATGCGCATTATTCACTGCTTTGGTTGCTATTGGAGCCTTTATCCGCATCCCTACGCCTTTGGTACCTGTTACGCTGCAATTTTGGTTTACAGCCATGGCCGGACTTTTGCTGGGCCCGTGGCGAGGGGCGTTGAGCGTATTGGTCTATGTTCTGCTGGGTTTAATTGGCGTTCCGGTATTTACCCAGGGCGGTGGTTTGGGATATGTGTTTCAGCCTACATTTGGTTATCTGTTAGGGTTTATTGCAGAGGCCTGGGTGATTGGGGCTATTGCTTGGCGGAAAAAAGATGCTGATTTTAAATGGCTACTGTTTGCCACCTTGGTGGGCGCTATTGTGGTTTATACCTGCGGAACGGTGTACTGCTTTTTGATTAGTAAATACGTGCTGGGCACTACATTGGTTTTGTGGCCGCTGTTAATCAGCTGTGTGTTTCTGCCGCTGCCGTCTGATTTGGTTTTCTGCGTGGTCAGCGCCATGTTGGGCAAACGGTTGATTCCGGTGATGCGTCAGTATTTGCAATAATTACAACATTATGATATCTAAGGTAATGTTGATGATACAGGGAGGAAGTTATGACAGACTATCGTTCAAAGATTACACAGTACAAACAGGCGGTTTTACAGGGGGGCTTACTGTCCAAGCCGGAGACTATGGAGCTGATAGAAGCTCCGTTGGATGAACTTTGCGCCGCCGCTAATGAAATACGGGAATTTTTTTGCGGCAATCAATTTGATTTGTGCACCATTATCAATGGGAAAAGTGGTCAGTGTACCGAAGATTGCAAATATTGTGCCCAATCGATTTGGTATACAACCACAGCGCAATCGTATCCGCTGCTTTCCGAAGAGAAGCTGGTGGAGCAGGCCCATTATCATGACAGCAAAGGCGTTCCCCGTTATTCCATTGTAACTTCCGGGCGCAGCCTTAGCCAACAGGAAGTGGATCAAGCCTGCGCCAGTGTTGCCCACATTCGGCAGGAAACAAATCTTTCGGTCTGCGTTTCCTTTGGCTTGCTGCAGCAGGAGCAGTTTCAGCAACTAAAGGAAGCGGGCGTGAGCCGCATTCATAACAATCTGGAAAGTTCCCGCCGTTATTTTCCGCAAGTTTGCACCACCCACAGTTATGATGAAAAAATAGCCGCCATTCGGGCAGCGCAGCAGGCTGGTCTCACCGTTTGCAGCGGTGGCATTATGGGGTTGGGCGAAACCATGGAAGATCGCCTGGATCTTGCTTTTACCTTGCGAGAGTTAGGTATTGGTTCGGTGCCTATTAATGTGCTGAACCCCATTGCCGGTACACCTTACGCCCACAACCAGCCTTTAAGTAATGAGGAAGTATGCCGTATTGTGGCAATTTTTCGTTTCATTCTGCCCACTGCCTTTATTCGTTTGGCAGGCGGGCGCGGGTTATTGCCCGATGGCGGCAGACGCTGTTTCTGCTCTGGATCCAACGCCGCCATCACCGGCGATATGCTGACCACCAGCGGCAGCACCATTGCCCAGGATTTGGCATTGTTGGAGGAGCTGCACTATCAGGTTGTGCGTGATTAATGGATGACGTTGCTTGTAGTTGGATTTATGTAGACAGCGGTAATAGGATGATAGAGAATATTACTTTATTGTAATTCCAACAATAAAATGAAAAAAATAGAGTAATCCTGTTAATGAATAACCCGCCTCAACTAGCCGATAATTCGGTATGGTTGAGGCGGGTTTATGTATTACTTTTGGTTGGAATAGTGGAAATTTGCATATAGTCAGCATAAAATTTTTCCGGCTTAATAATTTTAGAAATATTTCTAAAGCGATATTCCATACAAAAAAGAAATATTTCTATTGACAAATTTTAATAGAAATGATAAATTCTAATTAGAAATTGTATGTATAAATATTTAAAAGTGGGAGGTTACACTATGCAATATGAAACAATCATTTTGGAACTACTATCACGTATCAAAAAATTAGAAGAAGAAGTAACTATGCTGAAAGAAATAGTCGGTAGCTGTGACAGGGTAAATGACCAAGAATCCGAAGTTGATGATCCTATTATAGTGGAGAATCGTAGAGCACAGAATTCCTATACAAAGATGACAGATGAAATGATAGAAATTTGCTATAAGTGTGGGAAAAAACTTAACGATGGGTCTAATTCTGCTGATATGGCTGATATGATTGTCGATAAAACTGGAATGAATCGTAATTCTGCAATTATGTATCTTTATGCTGTAAGCAGTTTATTATCAGGGACGGTATTTAAAAGGGCAATCAGCTGTAAGGCTCTAAGAAAATATTATGATATGATTTTTAATGAATATGGAAGTGCGGGACTTAAAAAGGCAATTCAGGCTACTCGTCTTCATATCAACTACAGAGAGGAATGTGGACTTACTGCAGATGCAATTGAAGAACTCTGTGACGAATATCAATGCAAACTATAAGGGAATTGTTGAAATTTATAAATTGTAATACGTGAGTTAGAGAGAACAAAGAAGATATCAGTTCATAGAGCAGACAGCTAGTCAATGGCCTGTAAAAAAGATGTGTCAGGTATTACGGATTTCCGAAGCCGGATATTACAAATATCTGCGTCAGAAAACAAAACCGCAGAAAACAGAATCCCTTCCGGCAAAAATATATCAGATCATACAGGAAGAACCGGAGAACGCCAACTACGGTGTACAACGCATTTATCTGTCACTAAAGAATTATTATGGTTATACAGGAAGCATCCGAACAGTCTATCGTATTTGTAAAGAGCATCACTTATTGATTCATAGAAAACGAAGTCCAAAAAGCATTACAAAAGCAGACAAAACAGCAGAAAAGTCAGAAAACCTGATTGCACAAAACTTTCAGGCAGACAAACCAAATGAAAAATGGCTTACCGATATTACCGAAATCCCCTGTCAGGATGGGAAAATATACTTAGCGCCTGTCTTAGATTGTTATGACGGAATGATCGTAGCGTTTTCAATGGCAGATCACATGAAGGCATCATTATGTGTTGATGCATTTGAACAGGCATGTCGGAAAGAAAGATGCCGCGGAATACTCTTGCATAGCGATAGAGGCAGCCAAATACCGGCAGAGAATTTCGAGCTGTATTGGCTAAATATGGTGCAGTACAAAGTATGAGCGGTGTGGGACGTTGTTATGACAATGCCAGGATAGAAAGTTTTTTTGCAACCCTGAAAAAAGAAAAGCTGTATCAGATGGATACCGGAACTATGACCAAGGCTGAAGTAAAGAGTGTTGTTTACAGATACATTCACTACTATAACTTGAGACGTATTTATAGTACCAATGACGGATGGCCTCCTGCTGTTTATCGGCGTATGTATTTTGAATAGTTTGAGGCAGCTTGTTGAATATTATTTTTCGCAAGGATTGACTAAACCATTATTGACAATTCCATTTGGCTAGATGTAAAAAATTTAATATTTGAATCTATTGAGTAAATGCTGCCAAACGCATATAATGGTTGAAGGTATAATGCTAAAGAGGGTGTCTCGCTACCCACATAAAAAGGTGGAACATTAAAGTGAAGATTTACAGTAGTAATAAATATCATTAAAAGAACATAAACTAATTGCAAAAAGAGATTAGGAATGATACTATAATGATAGAAGATAAGAATTTGGAGGAAAAGGAGGTAAATCGTATGGCAACACAGATTGCAGCAACTCCGGTAGTCAAAGGTTCGGAAGCAGTGAAGATTTTCAAAGAAGCCAATCGGAAACCTTCAAGAGAATCTGAGAAAGGTGCAAAGAAGTTGGCAGACATCTTTGAAAAGATGATGAGATAATATGAATTTGACTATCAGAAAATTATCGGAAGAGCATCTGCCATTGGTGGATGCTTTTTCCTGCTTAGATACGAAAGAGGCTTTAGAAAAGTATAATTCTAAAGAACGCAGACGAGTTATGAAGCATTCTAAAGAAATGGAAGACTTTTTAAAGCAAGAAGCCTTGAGCGAGCAAGAGAATGGATTAAATACTACGCATTTATTTATTGATACTGAGACTAATAAAATTGTTGCTTATGTTTCTCTATGTAATGACAGTATCCGATTGGAATTTGAAGAGAGAGATGGATTAGGATTGGCATATGCAACAGTACCGGCAGTTAAAATCGCCCGATTAGCTGTTTCGACTGAGTATCAGGGAAATGGTATAGGAAAATCACTGATTATGTTTTCTGCATATATGGGACGGAAAATCAGAGAGATTAGTGGACTTACTTTTTTAACTTTAGATTGTTATGAACATAGGGTATCTTTTTATGAGAAAGTAGGTTTTGTTAAAAATTTAGTTCAACCCATTATTTTGCCATATGATTCACCGATAAGTATGAGACTAGGTTTGGATGAATATTTAGAAAGAATGCAAGAAGAACTGTAGTAGCAAAAGAATTGCGATTAAGTAGAAAGTTCGCTTTTTTCTTCATAAATGCGAATTTTACCAACTTTTGAAAATCCCCAATTTTCGTACAAAAAAGCAGACCTAAAAATCTTTACCAACTGAAAAGTTGGTAAACACATAGATTCAAAACCCTGTAGGCCCCATAAATACAGCACTTTAATAAAAAAGTTCGCAAAATGGATGAATTGGCAATTCTGAAAATCATAACGGAGAATCCTGATATTACACAAAAAGAAATTGCGCAAAGGATTTTAAAATCAGAGAGAACTGTAAAGAACAAAATTGCTTCACTGAAAGCAAAAGGATATATTCGGCGAATGAACGGGAAACGAAATGGGAGATGGGAAGTATTAGTATAACCATAAGGAGCGTTTTAGGAGGATATCGTGGCAGGTTAGATAAAAATTTTCAATTTCGATATTGTGAAGATGTATTTCCATCTACAGGGAATGGTAGGGATAATTTTTTGTTATTTTTATCGAAACTTTTCATCGCATCTTTTTTCGTTTTTTTGTATGTTTATTTCTGTGTGAAACAGGGATATAAAAAGTTGTATAATATTATTATATCGTAATACCCAGAAATTTTTGGATTGACAAGAAAGAAAAAATTGCCTATACTAAGCTTAAATTTGAATAGTCTGTTTCGGATGACGAATCTGGGAGAGAATGTAGCTATACATCGCCGAAGGTGCAAGAGCGTAAACTCTCAGGCAAAAGGACTGGATTCTGACGAAGCTCTGGAAAGCGATTGGACACCGACGAAGCAACCTGTGGTTTGGGGCAGGGAATCTTTCAGGTAAAGTAACAGAGGCATAAAGACAATAACGTAATCAAACATTACACTATTGTTTTTATGTCTCTGTTTTTTATATTTATTCATTTTTTCACAAACAAATTTGCTGATACAGGGGGAATGAATTTCATGGAAAAAACAACACCGCTTTACGATTGTCATGTGGCGGCAGGCGGCAAGATTGTGCCGTTTGGCGGGTATTTGCTGCCGGTGCAGTATGAAACCGGCGTGATCAAGGAGCATATGGCAGTTCGCACAGCCTGCGGGCTGTTTGATGTATCCCATATGGGAGAACTGATGCTGACCGGGCCGGATGCGCTGCAAAATGTGCAGATGTTCACGACCAATGATTGCAGCGGAATGTATGACGGGCAGGTGCGGTACAGTCCGATGTGCAATGAGCAAGGGGGCGTGGTGGACGATATTCTGGTTTATCGTGTCCATGAAACTGCTTATTTGTTGGTGGTTAACGCATCCAATAAGGATAAGGACGCAGAATGGATTTCTGGCCGTTTGTCCGGCGATGTGCAATTTGAAGATTTGTCTGATTCCATTGCCCAACTGGCCTTACAGGGCCCTGCTTCACCGGAGATTCTGGCCAAACTGACAGCGGAGGAGCAGATTCCAAAAAAATATTACAGCTTTGTCAAAGAAGCAGATGTGCAGGGCATCCGCTGCCTGATTTCCCGCACCGGTTATACGGGAGAGATGGGCTATGAGCTGTATTGCGCAGCGGCAGATGGTCCTAAACTGTGGAATATGCTACTGGAAGCGGGCAAAGAGGAAGGGCTGATTCCCTGCGGTCTGGGCGCCAGGGATACATTGCGTCTGGAAGCGGCAATGCCGTTATACGGCCATGAAATGGATGACACCGTTTCCCCGCTGGAAACAGATTTGGGCTTTTTTGTTAAGCTGGAAAAGGAAGCCTTTATCGGCAAAGAGGCGTTGGTTTCTGCCGGGGAACCGACACGCTGCCGGGTGGGATTAAAGGTAACCGGCAGAGGCATTGTCAGAGAGCAGTGCCCCGTTTATGCCGACGGCAAGCAGATCGGTATGACCACATCCGGCACCCACTGTCCGTTTATCGGTATGCCGATAGCAATGGCGCTGCTGGATAAAGCGTACAGCGCTGTGGGGCAGCAGCTGGAAGTAGAAGTGCGGGGACGCAAAATTGCAGCAGAAATTGTACCACTGCCTTTCTACAAACGGCCCAAGAAATAATCAAGAACATGCTCTGATAACAGTTCTTTTGATAACAATGGATCAAATTATAAAAACAGGTTGTACAGATAATTACGAATCAAGATATATCAGTTAGAAAGAGCAAGATACAATAAACCAAAATAAAAATCGGGAGGAATTTACAATGGCAAACTTAGAACAATTAAAATTTGCAAAATCTCATGAATGGGTGGCAGACAACGGTGACGGAACATTCAGCATCGGTTTGACCGATTATGCGCAGAAAGAATTGGGCGATTTGGTATTTGTTAATCTGCCTGCAGTTGGCGATGACGTGACAGCCGGTGAAGTGTTTGGCGATGTGGAATCTGTAAAAGCAGTGTCCGATGTATTCAGTCCGGTCAGCGGTGTGGTAGCAGAAGTCAATGAAGAATTGCTGGATGCGCCGCAGCTAATTAACGAAGCGCCTTACAGCGCCTGGATGATTCGGGTAGAAAACGTAGGGGATACCGAAGAGTTGCTGACTGTTGCTGAATATGACGCTTTCATTGCACAGGGAGAATAACTATGGGACATTATATACCATCCACCAGAGAGGAGCAGCAGCAAATGCTGGACAGCATCGGCGCCCAATCGGTGGCAGCGCTTTTTGCTGATGTTCCGGCCTCGGTGCTGCGGACAGAGCCGCTGGATTTGCCGGCGGGAAAATCGGAACTGGAAGTGCGGCAGGCTATTACAGAAATGGCGGGAGAAAATAAAGTGTATGGCACTATTTTGCGGGGAGCCGGCGCTTACCAGCATTACATTCCGTCTATTGTAACATATATCACTGCCAAAGAGGAATTTGTGACATCCTATACCCCGTATCAGGCCGAACTAAGCCAGGGGATTTTGCAGTCTATTTTTGAATATCAGACCATGATTTGCGATTTAACTGGTATGGATGAATCCAACGCCAGTTTGTATGACGGCGCAACGGCTGCTGCGGAAGCGGTGGCCATGTGCCGTGACCGGAAACGGACCGTGGCGCTGGTATCGGCCACTACCCATCCTGATGTGATCAATACCATTCGCACCTATTGCTATGGGGCAGGCCATGAATTGCGCATTGTACCTCAGCAGAATGGTCAAACCGATTTGGCAGCGCTGCAGGAAGCACTGACGGATGATGTGTGTTGTTTTTATGTTCAGCAGCCCAACTTCTATGGTCAGTTTGAGGACTGCCAGGCGTTGGGCGAAGTGGTGCATCAGGCCGGTGCTAAATATATTATGGGATGCAATCCCATTGCGCTGGCAATTATGAAAACGCCTGCAGCCTGCGGCGCTGATGTTGCTGTTGGCGAAGGTCAGCCCTTGGGTATGCCGTTGGCTTATGGCGGCCCTTATCTGGGCTTTATGGCTGCCAGTGCAGCTATGGTGCGCAAGCTGCCGGGACGGATTGTAGGGGAAACAGTGGATGCCGACGGTCAGCGGGCTTATGTGCTCACCCTGCAGGCCAGAGAGCAGCACATCCGTCGGGAAAAAGCGTCCAGCAATGTGTGTTCTAATCAGGCATTGTGCGCATTGACCGCGGCTGTTTACATGAGTACCATGGGGCCGGAGGGATTAAAACAGGCCGCTGTGCAGTCCATGTCCAAGGCCCATTACTTTGCCCGGCGTCTGGCTGAGATTCCCGGTGTGCAGGTGCAGTTTGGCGACCAGTGGTTCCATGAATTTGTCACCACGCTGCCGGTATCGGCAGAAGCTGTACTGCATGCATTGGATGCTGCTGATATTTTGGGCGGTTATCCCGTTGAGCAGGGCATTTTGTGGTGTGTTACAGAAGTTGTCAGCAAGGCGCAGTTGGATCAAGCGGCTGCCATTATTGGGGAGGTGTGTGCATCATGCAGCTGATTTTTGAAAAAAGCAGACCAGGACGGGGCTGCACCATATTACCTGTCTGCGATGTGCCGGAAGTGCAGCTGCCGGAGCAGTTAAAACGGGAGCAGCCATTGCCGCTGCCGGAACTGTCGGAGACGGATATCAGCCGTCATTATACGGCGCTGGCGAAGCGGGCCCATGGGGTCAACGACGGATTTTATCCGCTGGGTTCCTGCACCATGAAATACAATCCCCGCATTGATGAAGAAATGGCGGCGCTGCCGGGTTTTACCGGTGTGCATCCGTTGCAGCCTGCGGCTACCGTACAGGGCTGTCAGAAAGTGTTGGACACTGCCAAAGCATATTTGTGCGAAGCCACCGGTATGGATGACATTACCTTTCAGCCGGCGGCTGGCGCCCACGGGGAATTTACCGGCTTGTTGCTGATCAAGGCTTATCATGAAGCCCGCGGCGATTTGCACCGCAATAAAATTATCATTCCCGATGCGGCTCACGGCACCAATCCGGCCAGCGCTGTGATGGCAGGATTTACTGTGGTGACCATCCCATCCAATGCTGACGGCTGTGTGGATCTCGACGCGCTGCGGGCCAGCGTGGGGGAAGATACCGCCGGGTTAATGCTGACCAATCCTAACACAGTGGGGATTTTTGACAGCAACATTTTAGAAATTACAGATATCATTCATCGGGCCGGTGGTCTGAACTATTATGACGGCGCCAACTTCAATGCTATTATGGGCGTTGTGCGGCCGGGGGATATGGGGTTTGACGTGGTGCATCTCAATCTTCATAAAACCTTTGCTACACCCCATGGCGGCGGCGGTCCGGGCAGCGGCCCTGTTGCCTGTAAGGAAATTTTGCGTCCTTATCTGCCTGGCTGTGCAGTAGCTGGCGACAGTGCGCCTAAGCTGCAGGTGAAAGGTTTTTACGGTAACTTTCTGGTGGTACTGAAGGCATTAACCTATATGATGACGCTGGGTGCCGAGGGTATCCGTGAAGCCTGCGAAGGGGCGGTGCTCAATGCCAACTACATGATGTCCGGTCTGCGGGATTTATATCCGGTAGCATATGGTCAGCGCTGTATGCATGAATTTGTGCTAAGTCTGGAACAGCTGAAAAAGGAAACGGGTGTATCGGCTCTGGATGTGGCCAAATCCTTGATTGATTATGGCATGCATCCGCCAACCATGTATTTCCCACTGATTGTTCATGAAGCGCTGATGTTTGAGCCAACGGAAACCGAGTCCAAAGAAACATTGGATGAAGCCATTGCTGTTTTGCGTGCGCTGTATGAGCTGGCTTACAGCGATGCAGAGCAAATGCACCAGGCACCCCATCATGCTCAGATTAAACGGCCCGATGAAGTGCAGGCGGCTCGTCATCCGGTATTGCGTTATCAGCGCTAGATGGTTGTCAACGCGCAGAGCAGAGGTGATAACATGATTGAGCAGCTGTATTATCATATAGAAACCAGTACCGATCCGTTTCATAATCTGGCGGTAGAGCGGTATTTGCTGGAGCATGGGCCTGCCCGCAGCTGTGTGCTGTATTTGTGGCAAAATGCCAATACGGTTGTAATCGGCAAAAATCAAAATTGCTGGCAGGAATGTCGGCAAAAGCAGCTGGAACAGGACGGCGGCGTGATGGTGCGTCGTCCGTCTGGCGGTGGTGCGGTCTATCACGATTTGGGCAATCTGAATTTTACTTTTTTGTTGGACAAAGCCGATTATAATGTGCCGCGGCAGCTGGATGTGATTTTGCAAGGCTTGCGGCATGTGGGGATTGAAGCGGAAAAAAGCGGACGCAATGATATTCTTGCCCATGGACGCAAATTTTCCGGCAATGCTTTTTACGAAAGGGGCAGCCGTTGTTATCATCACGGAACTTTGATGGTGCAGGTTGACAAAGAAAAGCTGGGAAAATATTTGCAGGTGTCTGCCAGCAAACTGGCTTCAAAAGGAGTGGCTTCGGTGCAATCCCGGGTGGTCAACCTGACTGAACTGCAGCCCGATTTGACCATACCGCAGCTGCAGCAGGGACTGATTGCCGCTTTGGAAGACATATATGGCCTTGCTGCCCGGCCATATCCGGCGCAATGGATGGATATGGAGCAGATTGAAGCCTATGAGGCCCAGTTTAGGTCCGATGACTGGCGGTTTGGTCAGCGGATTCCTTTTACCTGGGAGCTGGAGCATCGGTTTTCCTGGGGCGGTGTGCAGCTGCAATGCCGTGTTGCCTACGGAAAAATTGCGCAGGCAGTCATCTATTCGGATGCCATGGACGGGCAGTTGATTGAACAAATGGCTGTGTGTCTGCAAGATTGTCCCTTTGACAGCAGTGCTATGGCGCAGCGGTTGGCACAGCTTGGCACCAAGCCGGAGCTGCTGGAATTTGGTCAGTATGTGGAAGCGCAAAATTTTTGATCGGGTTCGATATCAAACAGCATCAAAAAGAAGTGAAATTCATATAGTTTGGTTGGAATGAGCATAGAACATTTTTTACATTTTCAACGTCTATCAAGAGACAAACTTATATGACTTCATTGATAAAAGGGGGATGCTGAAATGAAACGGTATTTTGTCGCAATTGTTATCTGGCTGGTAGTTTTCGCGCCTTGTACTTCTGCTTTTGCAGCAGAAATAGCAATGCAAGAGATGGCAGAAAGCTATACGATCATTGTAAATGAGCAGATGTTAGATTTTACTGATTTGCCCACTGCGCCTTATAAAGAAGGGGATACCATGATGGTTCCTTTGCGCAGGATTGGTGAAGCATTAGGATATCAGGTTGATTGGGATTTGGAAACCAAGGCAGCCACCATAGAGGATCAGTATATTCAGAAAGCTACTTTGTTGGATGGCAGTGCTGTTGTGGTGTTTCAGGGAAAGCTGCAAATAATTGATATGAGCCGTGAGATTGAAAATGCGCTGCCGACAGTGATTCATGATGGCACTATGTATGTGCCGCTGGAATTTTTTGAGGAATTTTTTAATGATATTAAGCGGGAAGATCGGATTGTCACCATTACGCCAAGTACCAGTGAACTCTGCGCTATTAAAACGGAACCACCAAAGTCTGATATAGAATCAACAAATTTTTTGCTAATGTGAAATTTTTATAAATACTATTGTCAATTAAAAGAAAGGCCGTCGAAAACGCTAAGCAGTATATTCGGCGGCTTTTTGAATCAGAGGGGGAACAGCTATGCAGTATGATTTGATTATTATTGGCGGCGGACCTGGCGGCTATGTAGCAGCCATCCGCGCCAGCCAGTTGGGGATGAAAACGGCGCTGATTGAAAAAGAGCAGTTGGGTGGTACTTGTTTGAATCGCGGCTGTGTGCCGACAAAAACATTGATGCATACGGCAAATTTGTTTGGCGAGCTGCAAGGAGCTGCTCAGCTGGGGCTGGATATCAAAGAAACGGGGTATCGCTGGGATGGTCTGCATCAGCGAAAAAATCAGGTAGTGGAACAGCTGCGCGCAGGCATTGCTCAGCTGCTGCAGGCCAATGGAGTTGCAGTGTATAACGGCATGGGAAGCATTTTGGACGGACATACAGTACAAACCGGGGACGATATGCTGACTGCCGACCATATTTTGATTGCTGCAGGCTCCGTACCGGCGATACCGCCCATCAAAGGGGCTGATTTGCCCGGTGTGGTGACCAGCGACGCACTGCTGGAGCAGAATGGTGTAGACTGTCAGCGCTTATTGATTATCGGCGGCGGTGTTATTGGCACCGAGATGGCTTCTGTGTATGCGGCGTTAGGCAAACAGGTGACTATAGTGGAAGCAGCAGAGCGGATTTTACCCACGATGGATCGGGAAATTTCTCAAAATATGTCTATGATTTTGAAAAAGCGGGGTGTGGAAATTTATACATCTGCGTTGGTATCGGAAATCAGTCAGCAAGAAGACGGCCTGTGCTGCCATTTTACAGCCAAAAAAGAAGAAAAAACTGCAGAGGCCGATACCATTTTGCTGAGCGTGGGACGCCGTCCATGCATCAGTCGGCTGTTTGTCGATTCCTTTGCAGTGGATTGTACAGAGCGGGGATTTGTTATGGTGGATGAAAACTTCCGCACATCAGTGCCGTCCATTTATGCAGTGGGCGATGTGATTGGCCGCATTCAGCTGGCTCATGCAGCAGAATCACAGGGTATTGCTGCTGTAGAGCATATGCAGGGGCAGCCTGTCAGTGTCCGGCATGATTTGGTGCCGTCCTGTGTTTACACAACGCCGGAGATTGCTATGGTGGGTATCACCGCTGATGGGGCTAAGAAAGAAGGCCGCGCGGTGATAACCGGCAAATATGTGATGAGCGGCAATGCCAAAACAGTCATTGAACAGCAGGACAGAGGTTTTGTAAAGCTGGTGTTTGATCAAGAATCGGAGGTACTGTTGGGCGCGCAGCTGATGTGCGCCAGAGCCACCGACTTGATCAGCGAATTGACCACTGCAATTGCTGCCGGATTGACCAGAGAGCAGCTGGCTGGCGCCATGCGTCCGCACCCGACTTTTAGCGAGGGGATTACAGAAGCGGCTGAGGCAGCCGTTGGACAGTCCATTCACAGTATGCCAGGCAGACGGCGGTAAATCGGGAAGGTGCATAGTGGAATAGCGCCGGAAATCGTGTACGATAAAAATTTTATTTTTGCAGGGATGATGCCGCGGTGTCATCTCTTTTATTTTTGTAAAAAACACCAATGCTGCCACTTATAGCATTTCGGCTGCCTTTGGTACAAAAACTATAGACGAACGGCGTTCATTTTGTTATGATAAAAGAGTCAACAAGGGAAATTATCTTTTCTGCTACTGTTGTGCGAGAGAATAACGTATCGTCAGGCAATACCGTATATTCTGAACTGGCAGCAGGGTTGAGGGAAGCGGAGAAAATATACTCTTTGTTTGCAATGAGTAGGGCAAAAGGCTCTATATATTTTTATTTAGGAGGCGTTTGGAATGAGAAAGATGAAACAACTATGTTTACTGATGGTTTTGTTGGCGTTTGCATTTTTGCCGGCGGCAGCTTTTGCTGATGAAGCCGGTATCGGGGTTCAGCTGAATGGCGATGCGCTGCAATTTACAGATGCAGCTCCTGTAATGGAAGATAATCGTGTGTATGTTCCGTTTCGTGCTGTATTTGAAGCTTTAAATGCTGATGTTGCCTATGACCAGGCCAGCAACACCATTACAGCAGAAAAAGGAGATACCAAGGTATCTTTTGTAATTGGCAACACAGAAATTACTGTCAATGACAAAGCTGTCAGCACTGATGCCGCATCCTTTGTGCGGGATGGCCGCACTTATGTGCCGGTTCGTTTTGCTGCCCAGTCTTTGGGTGCAACTGTTGGCTGGGACAGCAACAGCAAAACTGTTGTAATGTTGGATAAAGCTGCATTGCAGGAAAGCTTAAAAGGTCAGTTTACTTTAATGGATAAATTCATGACTTACAGTGAAGCTTACAGCAAAGCGCCTATGGCTGTAAAAGGCACCATGAAATTTGACATGAAAATGGCTGACGGCAGCGGGGAAGATGCTGTAATGATTCCTGTTTCTGGCGATATGGTGATTGATGGCATTAATTCTGCAGAAGTAGCCAGCATGAATATGGCAATGACATTGAATCTGGACGAATTGAAAGCTGCTTTGGAAAAAGCGGGTGAATGGACAGAGGAAGACGAAACCATGATGGCGCAGATGAAAGAGTTTGATATGGATGTGATCATGAATATCAAAACTGGTAAAATGTATATGAAATCTGAATTGTTCGGCATGGCCGATATGGATGGCAACGCTTGGTATATGATGGATCTGAATGCATTACTGGCCGGAACCGGTATGGATCTGCAGGCCCTGCTGGAAGGTGTTAACAGCGGTAGCTATGAAGATTACATGATGGCGCTGCTGGATACCATGCCGGTTAATGATGCAGCAGGCTGCGCTGTGTTGATGCAGACCATCGAACAGTATCAGGATAAAAACTTCCAGAAATCCGGCAATAATTACGTTTCTACTATAAAAGATGAAACGGAAGGTGTTGTCAGCACCATGCGCATGACTTTGAATATGGATGGCGACAAAGTAATCGGTTATGCACAGGAAATGAGCGTATACATGGGTACTGCGCCGCTGATGACAATGAAAGCAGCTCAGAAGGGCAATGATGTGACCATGGATATGTCCATGAACATGGAAGGTATGATGACCATGAATTTGTCCGGTGATATGACTTATTCTGCGACAACAGAAAAACCACAGGGCGCACCGGCATCCGGTGAAACTGTGATTGATTTGCTGCAGATGGCCAATGAAGAACTGGCAAAAGCAGCAGCATAACGGACATAAAATTTCATTATTTGCCTGAACAGTCCGCAAACCAGGCCCTCTTAGGGGGTCTGGTTTTTTAGTGTGCCCAGTAAGGAGTACGGTCGGCTGTCCTATCTTTGCTCATCCCTCAGTGGCGCTGGACAATCGCTAAAATGTCTGCCTCAGTTTGGACTTCGTCCACTTCGGTTCAGACATTTGGCGCGATAATCCATCCCAATTCGGAATTTTGGCAAAGGCTAGGCCAGCCTTATGCACACAAGTCAGGGAGATGTTTTGTTGCCGTTGTCGACATTGAAACGGACAGATGCGCAGTCTGTCTTGCTGAACTGGACACAGTCCATAGTGAAGCAGACTGACAAGCAACTGTCCGGTGAAGGAGGGCAGGCAACAAACAGTCTCCCGATGATGGAACATTACAAAACAAAATTGTTTCACGTGAAACATCGTTATTAACCAAATAAATTACAAACAACAAGATTTTGTCCATAACAGAAGGATAGTCAACAAATAATCTCCCGATGATGGAACATTACAAAATAAAATTGTTTCACGTGAAACATCGTTATTAACCAAATAAATCGCAAACAGCAAGATTTTGTCCATGACAGAAGGACAGGCAACAAGCAATCTCCCAACGATGGAACATTACAAACAATAGAAATCTGGCTTGTACATATTTAAAATTCCATCCATAATTTTTTGTCCAGAGTACGATACTGAATGGCTTCTGCCAAATGGGGCAGCTGGATTTGTTCTGATTGGGCCAGATCAGCGATGGTGCGGGCTACTTTTAAGATGCGGTTGTGGGCGCGGGCGCTGAGCCCCAGCCGTTGAAAGGCCTGTTCTAAAAAAGTGCGGCTTGGATTATCCAACTGGCAATGGAGCTGAATCTGCTCCACTGTCATGGCGCCATTGTGGATGGTGGCGCTGTCGGCAAACCGCTGCTGCTGTATCTGCCGCGCCTGGATGACCCGCTGCCGGATTTGGCTGGACGGTTCTTCCAGATTGGTCTGATGCAAATCCTGAAAGGTGACCGGCACCACTTCCAGTTGTAAATCAAATCGGTCCAGCAACGGGCCGGATACCCGATTGCGGTATTTTTGCATCTGTCCCGGTGTGCAGGTGCATTCCCGATGGGGATCGTTATAGTAACCGCAGGGGCAGGGATTCATGGATGCCGCCAGCAAAAAATGACAGGGAAAGGTGATTTGAGCCTGCACCCGGGATACAGTCACTTCGCCATCTTCTATGGGCTGGCGCAGCGCTTCCAGAACCTCCCGCCGATATTCGGGAAATTCATCTAAAAATAGCACGCCATGGTGGGATAAGGATACCTCACCGGGATGGGGAATCCTGCCGCCGCCGATGATGCTGGCGGTGGAAGCGCTGTGATGGGGCGCGCGGAATGGCCGTTCCTGCACCAGCGGCTGGTTGGGCGGCAGCAGACCTGCGATACTGTATATTTTGCTGAGAGAAAGGCTTTCGGTCAATGTCAGCGGCGGTAAAATACTGGGCAAAGCCTGAGACAGCATGGTTTTGCCTGAGCCGGGCGAGCCTACCATTAAAATATTGTGATTACCGGCAGCAGCGATTTCCAAGGCCCGTTTGGCTTCAGCCTGACCGCGGATTTGGGCAAAGTCGTGCTGGCTGTACAGTTGGGCCGACGGGGAAAATACCGGCGGCGCTACCTGCACCGGCGTATACTGCTGCGGGTTTTCTAAAAAGTGCACCACATCCCGCAAGTGTCTAAATCCATAAGTAACAGTACCGCCAATGGCACTTTCCTCCTGATTGGCAGCAGGCACCAGCATGGTGTAGCCGGTGCTGCAATATTCTAAAGAGATTGGCAAAATGCCCTTTACAGGACGGAGAGAACCGTCCAAACTCAATTCTCCCAGCAGCAGATAATCATCCAGCTGGCTGCATTGAAGCTGTTCGGTGACAGCCAGAATGGCGATGGCGATAGCCAGGTCAAAGCTGGGGCCTTCTTTGCGCAGATAGGCCGGCGCCAGATTTACCACAATCCGCCGGGGCGGAACGTCGTAACCGGCATTTTTGATAGCAGTGCGAACCCGTTCTTTGCTCTCCTTTACCGCAGTATCCGGCAATCCTACAATATCCCAGGATGGCAGCCCTCCGGCGGCATCCACCTCAATTTCTACCAAATGAACCGATAATCCCAATAATGTTGCACTTTTCAACTGCGCCAGCATAGTATCATCTCCAATTATTTCCATTTTATTCAGAATAACATATATTGGCAACAATATCAACTAATAGAAAAAATATTTTTGCAATTTCTATCAAAGCAGCAGGGAAAATGCTATAATAAATGACAATATGAATGAAAAACACAATGCAAATCAAACCACAAAGCAAAATTACAAAATTCAGTCAGAATACTGTCCAATGAAGGCAGTAAAGGAGGGACTTTTTTGGCAGTACAATTTATAACCGGTCCGGCCGGCAGCGGCAAAAGCGCCTATGTGATGGATACCATTGTGGCATCGCTGCAGCAGGATTGCCGAAAGAAAATCATCATTATGGTGCCGGAACAGGCTACTTTTTGTTATCAATATGAATTGGTCAACCAGCATGGCATATCCGGTGTGCTGACTCTGGAGGTGCTTAGTTTTCAGCGGCTGGCCCGCACCATGATGCAGCAGACAGGAGGACTGGCCAGCCATATGCTGGACGATTTGGGCAAATTATTGATCATGCGCCGTCTGCTGCAGGAGCAGCTGGAGCAGTTTCCTTTTTTGAGCCAGTCGGTAAACCGTTCCGGCTATCTGCTGAAATTGGGACAAACCTTTCAGGAATTAAAACGATATCAGATTACCAGCCAACAGCTGCAGCAGACCATTGCCCGGCAGGAATTGCCTCAAACGCTGTTTACCTGCAAGCTGCAGGAAATTTCACAGCTTTATTTGCAGTATGATGCATTTTTGCAGCAGGATTATCTGGACAGCGAGGATGTTTTGGATATCCTTATCGATCGGCTGCAGCAGACAGAGCTTTTGCGGGATACGGAAATCTGGGTGGATGAGTTTTATGATTTTACGCCGCAGGAGTATACCATTCTGGCCTTGCTGATGAAACAGGCCAAGGATGTGCACATTGTGCTGCCTGCCGCCGGACAGCATGCCAATATGGGCTGGCGCAGTGTGTTTCACGGTACGGAGAAAACCTTGCAGCGCCTGCGTCAGCTGGCTGCGGAACAGGGTGTGCCTTTGCTGGAGGAACACCATATGACCAAGCCCCTGCGCTGGCAGCAAAGGGACGATCTGGCTTTTTTGGCGCAGCAGTATTTTACAGTGGGTGCTCCCTGCCAGACAAAGCAGCCGCTTCATTTAGAACTGCTGCAGGGGCAGAACCGATTATCGGAGGTAGATGCTGCGGCCAGAAAAATCAGACAGCTTTGCAGGGAGGAAGGCTACCGCTATGGCGAGATTGGTATTTTTACCAGAGGCGATCAATATGAATTATTGTTGGAAACGGTACTGACCGATTACGATATCCCTTATTTTGCCGACCATAAAGCCGCCATACGGCAGCATCCTTTTACAGAGCTGCTGCTGTCGGTGTTTGATATCTTCCGCAGCAACTGGTCTTATCAAAGTGTGTTTCGTTTTTTAAAAACGGCGCTGCTGCCTTTTGCACAGACAGAACTGGATTTGCTGGAAAACTACGTGTTGCAGTATGGTATACGCGGCAGCGCCTGGTATCAGCAAAAAGACTGGAGCTATGGAGAGGTATCGGAAGCGTTGCAGTGCATCAATAAGTTGCGCCGCAGTATTGCTGCTCCGCTGCGGCAGGCTCAGCTGGCTTTGGCCCAACCCAGCCGGACCAGGGATGTGGTGCTGGTGCTCTATCAATTGCTGGAAGCCTTTGCTGTGCCCAAACAATTGGAGCAGCTGTGTCAGGAAGCTGTGGAGGCCAATTTGCTGGAAACGGTGCAGGTGCATCAGCAGATTTGGGATAAGGTGATACAGATTTTTGATCAGCTGGTAGAGTTATTGCCCGATGCGCTGCTGACTGCTGAGGAATTTGCGGTAATTTTGCAGGCCGCCTTTGATAATCTGGATTTGGGCTTGCTGCCCAGCAGTCTGGATCAGGTATTTATCGGTGTGCTGGCTCATTCCCGCAGCCGCAATCTGAAAGCGGTGTTTGTTTTAGGGCTCAATGAAGGGGTGTTTCCTGCCAAGGTAGAGCAGAACGGATTCTTTAATGACCGGGAAAAAGAAATCCTGCGGGAAATGGGACTGGAGCTTTCACCGGGCAGCAATGAACAGCTGTATGAAGAACAGTTTTTGATTTATCTGGCTTTGACCCGGGCATCCCATTATCTTTGCCTGAGCTATTCACTCAGCGACGGTGACGGAAAAGCCCTGCGGCCTTCGACCATTGTAGAGGGCCTTCATCGTTTGTATCCGGCGCTGCAGGAGCAGTCTGTACAGTGGCCGCCCAACGAACAGCAGGATCTGCTTGCCTATTTGAGCCATCCCGCCAAGGCCATGGGGCTTTTGGGCAGCCATTTAACCAAGCCGGAAACACCAGAAAACCAGCTGCTGTGGGCAGAGCTTTATCAGTGGTTTGCCCAGCAGCACACACCGCTGTTTCAGCATGTTTGCCAAAGCTTAGAGCATGAGGCGCAGTTTTCTGCCCGACGGCTGCAAAATACAGCGCTTTACGGCAATCCACTGCGGTTAAGCGTGTCGGCGCTGGAACGGTATCGCCAATGTCCGTACAGTTATTTTCTGTCTTATGGGCTGCGGCTGAAAGAGCGGATGCTGTATAAAATGGAGGCGGTGGATGTGGGGCAGTTTTATCATGCCGCCATTGAGCAGTTCAGCACCTATCTGCTGGAGCAGCAGATTTCCTGGCAGCAGTTGGATGCTGTGCAGGTCAAGGAGATTATGAAACAGGTGGTGGACCGCCTGGCACCAGCCATGCAAAATGAAATTTTGCTGAGTACAGGCCGTTATCGCTATTTGCGGCATCGTTTGCAAAAAACATTGGAGCGTTCCGCTTTATTGCTGTTAGAGCATGGGCAGAAGGGCGATTTTGTGCCGGTGGCATTGGAAGCGGATTTCGGCATCACTGGCAGCAAGCTGCCCCGTTGGAATATCACCTTGCAGGATGGCACTCAATTAAGCTTGCAGGGGCGGATCGACCGCATTGAACAGGCTGCCCAGGGCAGCACCAGCTATCTGCGCATCATTGACTTTAAAACCGGTACCCAGGGATTGCGGCTGACCGATGTTTACTATGGCTTGAAGATTCAGCTGCTCACCTATCTGCAGGTGGCGCTGGAATATTATCAGCAGTTGCTGCCGTCAGGACAGCAGCTGTTGCCTGCCGGTGTATTGTATTATTTTTTCCGCAGCGGTGTAATTGCTACCGATGGACCGGTCAGCGCTTCGGAAGCAGAATCGCTCCATTTTCATCAGATGCGGGCTGACGGATTGCTGGTGGCTGATTTGCAGGCGCTCAAGCTGGCAGAACGGGATTTACATACCGGTAGCAGCAGTTTGTTGCCGGTGTCGCTGCTGACCAAGGCTGCGCCGTATCTGGACGATGTGGAAAGCTTTGCTGCTCTGGACGACCCATTAAGCATTTTCAGCAAGCGCAATGCTGCCACCGTTGTCACCAGAGAGCAGCTGGAATTGCTGTTGCATCATGTACAGCAGCTGATCACTGCGCTGGGCGAAGAAATTCACGGCGGCGATATTGCCATCCGGCCCTGCCGCGCGGGGCAGTTTGTGAGTTGTCAGTATTGCAGTTATCAGGCTGTGTGCCAGATTCAGACAGTAGATTTTTTGAAACACAGCGAAGAATTGATGCCGTTAGAGCGGGAAGAAATCTGGCAGCGATTAAACCAAGAACAAGGAGGACGATAAGATGACCACATGGACAACAGAGCAGCAGCAGGCCATTGATATCCGCGGACGCAGTTTGCTGGTGGCAGCTGCCGCTGGTTCAGGCAAAACCGCTGTGCTGGTAGAACGCATCATTCAGATGATCAGTGATGAAAGTAATCCGGTGGATATTGACCAGTTGCTGGTCGTTACCTTTACCAATGCTGCCGCTGCCGAAATGAAGGAGCGAATTGGTGCTGCCATTCAGAAAAAACTACTGGAACAGCCCCTGTCGGAACATTTATATCGGCAGAGTTTATTGCTGCATAAAGCACAGATCACCACGCTGCATTCCTTTTGTTTGGAACTGGTGCGGCAGAATTTCTTTCGGCTGGGGTTGGATCCCCAATTAAAAATTGCCGATGAAACGGAAAATCAGCTGATTTTATCCGAAGCGTTGGATGAAGTGCTGGAGCAATATTATAGTCATCCAGAAAAGCAGGAGGCGTTTATTGCGCTGGTGGATGCTTATGGCGGGCGGGAGGATTTGCAGCTGCGCAGTATATTGCTGCGGCTGTATCATATGGCGCAGAGCATGGCCCGGCCGCAGGTCTGGTTGCAGCAGCTGGTTTGGTCCTGGGACACAGACTGGTTTGCCCAGGCCAGACAGGATGTGGAGCAGCAGCTGCGCACTGTGCAAAAATTGCTGATGCGGGCCTCCAATCTGGCGGCGGCAGATGCAGGGCTGAGCGGCTATTTGGGTAATCTGGAACGGGAATATAACTGGAGCTGTGAATTGCTGCTGGCAGCGCGGCAGAGCTGGGAAGCCTTAGAGCAGCAGTTTGCTCAGAATCGGTTTGAGCGATTGCCTGCTGCCAAAAAAGGAACCTTTGATGAAGACGTGAAGGAGCAGGTAACCGGTTATCGGGATCAGGCCAAAAAGCAGATGGAGAAGCTGCGCAAGGATTATTTTAGCCGTTCTCGGGCGGAGCAGCTGCAGGAACTGGAAACGCAGCAGCCTACACGGCAACTATTGGTGGAGTTGTCGCTGGCACTGCTGGATTTGTTTCAGCAAAAAAAGGCAGAAAAAAATCTGATGGATTTTTCTGATATGGAGCATTTTTGTTTCCGGCTGCTGTATGAAGAAACAGAACAGGGGACGCTGCAGCTGACCGAGCTGGCGCAGATCTTGCAGCAGCAATATCAGGAAGTGATGGTAGATGAATATCAGGATATCAACGATTTGCAGGAGAGCATCTTGCAGGCTGTAAGCCGGGAAAATAATCTGTTCATGGTGGGTGATATCAAGCAGAGCATTTATGGCTTCCGCATGGCCAATCCCCAACTGTTTGCGGAAAAATATCAGCAGTTTCCCGCCGATGGTGACGGCTGCTGCCAACGGCTGGATCTGAACCGCAACTTCCGCTGTCGGCGCAGTGTGGTGGACGGCGTCAATGAAGTGTTTTCCCAGCTGATGAAGGGAGAAAACGACGATTTGCGCTACGATGAACAGGCGGCACTGGTTTATGGCGCCGATTATCCGGCCACTTTGGCGCAGCAGGCAGAGATTCCCGAGCAGATTCAGCTGTTGGTGCTGACAACGCCGGAGGAACAGGAGGAAAGCGGCAATCAGGAGCAGCCCCTGTCCGCCATGGAGGAGGAAGGTCTGCTTTTGTGTCGGCAGATGCAGCAGTTGATGGCAGAGCAGGCTTTGGTTTATGACAAACGGCTGCAGCAGTATCGCGCTGTGACCTGGCGGGATATGGTGGTTTTGCTGCGGGCGCCCAAGGCAGCCGGTTCGGTCTATGCCCGCATTATGAAAGAAGCGGGTATTCCTGCGGCGGTGGATACCGGCGATGGATATTTTTCAGCGTGGGAAATCCAAATCATGCTGGCGCTGCTGCATATTATAGATAATCCGCTGCAGGATATTCCCTTGCTGGCTGTGCTACGGGCACCCTTTTTTGCCTTTGCAGAAGATGAACTGGGCCAGCTGCGGCTGTTGGCGCCTAAGAGTTATTTTTACAGCTGTCTGGAACAGGCAGCGCAGCCCGACAGCGGAGCAGATCAGCCGCTGCAGCAGAAAGTCGCTGCTTTTTTACAGCAGCTGCAATCCTGGCGCAAGTTGGCGCGGCAGTTGGATTTGAGCAGTTTTGTCTGGCAGCTGTATAAAGACACCGGATTTTATGAATATGTGGGCGCACTGCGGGACGGTGTGCAGCGGCAGGCCAATTTGCGGGCCTTGCAGGAACGGGCTCGCAGCTATGAGAAAACCAGTTTTCACGGTGTGTTTATGTTTCTGCGCTTTTTGGAGCAGATGCAGGAAAATCAGGCTGATTTGGAACCTGCCCGCATTTTAAGCGATAACGAAGATGTCGTGCGCATTATGAGCATTCATAAAAGCAAAGGTCTGGAGTTTCCGGTGGTATTTATCGGCGGCATGGGACGGCGGTTTAACCTGCGGGACGGCCAGCAGGACTTTTTGCTGGACAAAAAATATGGTTTGGCCTTTCCTATGGTAGATGGCGAACTGGAGATTAAATATCAGACCATTGCCCAGCGGGTGATTGGGCAGAGAAAACGGATAGAGGCCCTGCAGGAGGAAAAACGGATTCTCTATGTGGCCATGACCAGAGCCAGAGAACGGCTGTATTTGGTGGGCAGCTGCGCCGATCCTGCCAAAAAGCAGGACGTGGCAGTGGATAAAGCCCAATGCTATTTGGATTGGCTGTTGCCATTATCTTTACAGGCGCCATTGTGGCAGGTACAGTTGATTGCGGCAGGAAGCACTGCGTTGTCTACTGCGGAAGAAACCATGGCAGTGCCTTTGGCCCAGCTGATTGGGCAGGGGCAGCCCTTGCCGTCTGAAGGCCAATGGCAGCAGCAGTTGGATGCCCAGCTTGGCTGGCAATATCCCCAGCCCCAGTTTATCAATGTGAAGGCACAATTTTCAGTTACAGAGTTAAAACAAAAATTGAATCCGCAAAATCAGGTAGATATGCTGCAATTCAACTTTGACAGCAGACCACAAACCGTGGTGGAAAAAGAAGGACTCACCTCGGCAGAGCGGGGTACTTTACTCCATTTATTGTTAAGCCGTGTGGATTTATCGGCCCAGATTGATGATGGGTACTTGCAGCAGCTGGTCGCTCAGCTGGAGGCCAAAAAGTTTATAGCCGCAGGAGAGGCTGATGGCATTTCTTTGCAGGGCATCTTGGAATTTTTTCAGTGTCCGCTGGGTAAACGATTATTGGCAGCAGACCCGTCTAAGCGCTATCGGGAGATGCCCTTTATGGTGACGCTGGATAGCCATGTCTTGGATGATGCGTTACCGGAAGGCGAAAAAAATATTTTGGTACAGGGTATCATTGACTGCCTTTGGCAGGAGGCAGACGGCCAATGGGTTTTGGTAGATTACAAAAGCGACCGCATCAGCAGTGGACAGAATCAGTTGATTTTAGAGCGGTACGGCGGGCAGATGCGGCTGTATCGCTACGCAGTGGAGCGGATTCTGGGGCAGCCTGTCAAAGAAGCCTATTTTTATATGGTATCCAACGGTATGGTCATTCCGGCGTAAAAGAAGGACAGGATAGCAGAGTCGTTACTCTTGTTCATGTTTGCCGAAGCAACAGCCCGTTGCTTATATACCGGGATGGGATGTGTTATACTAACTGTGAGGTGATGGTATGGAAACCAAAGAAATTTTACTTGCACTGCGCAAACAACATCAGTTGACCCAGGACGAGCTGGCAGAAAAGCTATTTGTAACCCGACAAGCCGTGTCCCGCTGGGAAGCCGGCGAGACCGTTCCCAATACGGAAACATTGAAACTACTGTCAAGTCTGTTCGATGTGTCCATCAATACATTGCTGGGTTCTCCCCGGGCATTAATCTGCCAATGCTGCGGCATGCCATTGGAGGACACCATAATCAGCAAAGAGCCCGATGGAACTTTCAACGAGAATTATTGTAAATGGTGTTATGCAGACGGACAGTTTGTATATCACAACATGGATGATTTGCTGGACTATCTGGAACAGCACATGTCCAATGAGCAGTGGTCCGCCCAAGAAGTGCGTGCCTATTTTAAAGAGCAATTAGCAAAATTGGACTATTGGAGCGGCAAGCAGCCCTGATTTTGTCTGTTACAGAAAATTTTTAGACGGTTAGCCTTTTTGGCGACCGTCTTTTTGTATTTGTTTTTAACTGTGATGAGCATTGTTTCGTGTGAAAGATTGAGTGATCGGCTTGTCCTACCTTTGCCTTTTCCTCAGTTTACCCGACGCTTTTCTGGTCGGGTACGAGGGCAGGCAACAAACAGTCTCCCGATGATGCAGCATATTTGGGGGAAGTTGTCACGGATGCTGTCGTAAACACCAAATTCCCGGTTGATGGTATCCTGATAGGCGATTGATACACAAAGATTTATGCAGTTATGATAGATAATCAATGAAGTTTAATACATTTTATTCGATATATCGAATAAAAACAGAGATGGAAAATGAGAAAATAGTGTATCAATAAATATTTAAGCAAAAATAGGAATTTATTCAGGGAAATCAAAAGAAAATGATGTTTTATTACTGTGATTTTGTTGCGTTACATACATATTACACATATACTATAAGTAAATTGCTGTATATAGCCCAGAAACAGTAAGGAAGGTGTTGTAATGGATTATAAATTAAATGAAATTGTCAACAATACTGGTATGATGAATTTTAATAAAACGGACGATATTCTTGCGGACATGCAGGAAATTATCGAAACAGCACAAAAAAAAGCCTATCATGCTGTCAATATATTGATTGTGCAGAGAAATTGGCTGATTGGTTACAGAATTGCTATAGAAGAATTGGGTGAAGCAGATCGCGCAGATTATGGCGCAAGTATCATCAAAAAACTTTCTAAAGATTTGACGGAACGATATGGAAAAGGATTTACAAAAACAAATTTATATCATTTTTACGGCTTTTACAAAAAATTCCCAAACATTTTCCACACAGCGTGTGGAAAATCTGAACCTGTGCTTTCTTGGTCCCATTATCGCATTTTAATTCAGGTGGAAGATCAAGCAGCCAGAGATTGGTATGCGGCTGAAGCTGCTAAACAGACTTGGAGTGTGCGTACATTACAGAGAAATGTTTCATCCCAGTATTATTATCGCTTGTTACAAACACAGAAAAAGGAATTGGTAGAAACGGAAATGAAAGAGCTGACTTCCGGTTACCAGAATGACAAGTTAGAATTTATTAAAAATCCGGTTGTGGCAGAGTTTTTAGGCTTGGCGCAGAATACAGATTTTACAGAAACTGACCTTGAAAAAAGTATCATCACCAATATTCAAAAATTCCTGATGGAACTTGGTAAAGGCTATGCCTTTGTGGCACGACAGCAGCGGATTCATACAGAAAAAGAAGATTACTACATTGATTTGGTGTTCTATAATTATATCTTGAAATGTTTTGTGTTAGTAGATTTGAAAACCAGCAAGATTACTCATCAAGATGTGGGGCAGATGGACATGTACATCCGTATGTATGATGAACTGAAACGCAGCGAGGGAGATAATCCAACCATTGGTATTGTGCTTTGTTCTGATACTGATGAGGATATCGCACGCTATTCTGTGCTGCATGGAAATGAGCAACTGTTTGCCTCTAAGTATAAACTATATCTGCCAACGGAAGAAGAACTGAAAGCAGAGATTGAAACCCAGAAGGCAATGTTTTATTTGCAACAGAAAGAAAAAGAGCAGGCAGCTAAGTATGAAATTTAATTTTAAGATATGGCATTATTAGATGGGTGTTGTAGATGACGTAGTGAAAGTGTTTGAAAGGCAGGGCTATTATGATAAACTCAGATATTGTCCGATGGTGATACACCCATAGAAAACCGATTCTACCTTGCGCAATTTTCTTATACAAAACCAAATTTTTTATCGTTTCCGGTTTTTTCTTGGGACAGAAAGGGTATGTTTATAGCAACAGTAATTTTGAGAGGTGATTCCAATGGGTGTTGACTATAAAAAAATGATTACAAACTATATTGCGGAACAAAATTATGAGGCCATTGTGGCTTTAGGGAAGGAAAATAACGCTCGGGCGCTGCGTTATGTGCAAATGAATATCTGGGGCGATTACCGCAATGCGCAGCGTTGGTATGCGGTTTCGGCGTTGGAAGCGCTGGCGCAGGCCTATGCAGCCCAAAATGATGAAATCTACCGCAATGTTATCCGGCGGGCGGTTTGGGCGATGGCCGACGAAAGCGGCAATGTGCCCTGGGCTGCGCCGGAGATGATGACGGCGGTGATCAAAGCCTGTCCGCAGCAGTATCGTGAATTTGTAAAAATTATGATTACCAATGGATTGGACAGCCCTATGTGCCATTTGGGTGTGCTGTGGTCTGTGGGCCATTTGGGGAAGGAATATGTATCGGATATAGAGCCGTACATGAAGCGGATTGAACGATTTTTGGAGCACAAAGATGGTGAATTGCGCGGGACGGCGGTTTGGGCATTAAAACAATTGCAATATGAGCCGGCTTTTGATAAAATCAACAGTATGGCTGATGATGCTGCGGCGGTATGGATCTATGATAACGATGGTCTGCAGTGTACAACAATCGGTCAAATTGTGAAAAAAGGTTGATGCGATTGTGGCAGAGGAAAAAACGTTGGCGTATCTGCATTGGGAATCTTTGGTGCAGAGCAATGATTTTTATCAGGCGGATAAATTTTATGAGAAAATGAAAGATACACAGCAATTAAATGTAGAAATCTGTTTTGTGATGGGACTTTGGTATCGGCAGATGCAACAGTATGGCAAAGCAGCGGATGCTTTTGTGCAAGGATTGCTGTTAAAGCCGGACAGCAGTGATCTGTATTATGAGCTGGCCAACACCATGCGGGAGATGGGCAGCGAGGAAGGCGCGGAACGGTATTATAAGCATTGCCTGGCGCTGCGCCCCAATTATATTGATGCGTTATATTGTCTGGGACAGGTGCTGGCCGGCTTGGAACGGACTGCCGAGGCTGCCGATTGTTTTTGCAAGGCATTACAGCTGGCAGATAGTGTGCAGGAGATGATTTCTATTGCAGTAGAATTATCTGCCATGGATATGGCAGATCAGGCGATACACATTTATTTTCTGGCGTTGCTGCAGGAACCGGATAATTATTATCTGTATTCCAATCTTGGTATTGAACTGGCTGAACAGGGAGATTATTCGGATGCAGTGTTCTGCCACGAAAAAGCGTTGGGCATGACGGAAGATAATGCAGATTTGTGGTACAATGCTGCCTGCACTTATGCGCTGATGGGAGAAGCGATGCGCGGTTTGTTGGCCTTGGAGAAGGCGATACAGCTGGATGACGAAAACCGTAATTATGCCATGCAGGATCCAGAATTGGAAGCGCTGCAAAAGCATAAACGCTTTTGGAAGCTGGTCAAACAGAATCAAAATGAGCTGTGAGTAATGAATAATAAAAAATAATATTTGTTTTTTAGGCAACAGAAAGTCTTTGACTGCGAAAACCATTGCAAATACAGGTTTTTTCGCCCATTAGGACACTTATAAAATCAATGCTTTTTGACGCTTTGGTGCCCAGATTTCCTATGGAGATATAAAACGATACGGGCAGATATAAGAAAAACCATACTATGCGAGGGCGAAAGCACTCGTTGCTTTCGCTCTCTTGGTTGCCACATAAGCAGGGGCAGACGCACTTGGCAACGGCGGGCGAAGCCCGTTTATCTCGACCGTTGACGAGGGCGGCTGGCTCTGCTATTTGTGGAATGTGGTAGAAAATTTCATATTTGCCTGCTATAATATATAGATAAATTTGTTTTTTCTTTTGCTACATTTAAAATGCAAAAATTATAAGCGGGGAGGTAGAGCGAAGATGGGAGCAAAACACGCCAGTGTTCATTTAAGATGTGATGACAGCACAGAGGTACTTACTAAATTAAAAGGGGCGTTTCGCAAGAAGAAAGGACCAAGTACGAAGGACCTTTTGGCTATGGAAATCATTAAGGCCTTTGCGAATAAAAATATTAGTGAAATTACTGACCCAAATGAGAAAGCGGAAAAAGAATCCACTCTTGCTCAAATGATGAAAGAAGCTCAAAAAGATATGGGAGAGGGCGATCCCGCTATAATTGTTGTGCGGGAACATTTTGTGAGTATCTATTGGTATGATCATATTCGTATTGAGAACTTGCGCGAAGAGATGAAGGAATATGCATATCTTTGTGGCGTACAGGCATTAGGTGTGGGGTTGTTTGACGATACTAATTTCTCTATTTATGCTGTCTGCAATACTGGAAAACCAGATGCAAGAGGTTGCAGAGGAGAGTATCTGTTTGACTATGAGGATATTACACCAGTAGAAGCTGAAGATATTTGCGATATAATTGACGCACCATTTTATTTGGAAGGGATGAAAAAAGTTCTTGCAGCAGATGATGGGGAAACGATGGCAGCTATATTTGAAGAAGAAACAGGACTGCCGATTTATATGGATGATAAATCGTGCGAAGAATACAGTATGAAGAAGCTTTATGAGTGGGAACATGCAACGGTGTTTCTTGTGGAAAAGTAAGTGCTTTTCAAACAAAATCTGTTTATATGCAACAAGGGTTTGGGATATTCCCAACAAGCAAAAATCTCTCTTTCTGTCGCAGACGGAAACGGGTGATTTTTACGGAAAGGGTACCTCCTTCCTATGCTTGCTACGGAACTTTTCATAAAGGAATGGAAAGGAAAAGTATAATCAGAACAGATAACAGCTTACTTTGAAATGTTACGCAGTTAAAGAGTATTTTGAGGGAAAAGGTATAAACACCTTGCCATATCAGTTTCAGTGCCTGTAAAGTCTTTGTTTGCAATGCTTAATGAACATCTAATGCGTAACATAGTGGGCATAAGCAATGTTGTTCTAAACTACCTTTGTGGGCGTAATAACACTGTCCTGTACTTGTGTGTATTGCCTTGTTTGTGGTGCTAAAATGGTGCCCAACTCTACAAAACCAACTTATACGGCGATATGAGAAGATACAAGCGGAAACGGGAAAACCATTGAAAGTACAGGTTTTTTCCTCACTTCAATAAACACTTGCAAGAAGTTATAAGACGATTTTCGTCTATAAAATCAATAAAAAATGTGGTTGAAAAGCTACTCTCTGACACCAGAGGGTAGCTTTTTGTATATGCTGTAAGAGAAAACAAAATGCAAGGGGGGAGAGAACTATGGATGACAGCGTAGAGGAAACAATACAGGATGCCCATCCGGAAGGGGTGTTGCTGCTGGCAGAACTGTTGGGCAATATTTCATCGTACCATATGCCGTTTAATGTACAGAATTTGGTTGGCAACTGGCTGCAACTGATCGGTCAGATTATTTTGGTGTTTAATGCGCAGCAGCAATTTTGGCAGTCGGGTCCAGGACATTGTTATAGCCGCTGCAATAAAAATATAGATAATACGGTAACTACAGTGGATCATACAGCGCGCTGTCAGAATAGCATGTCGGAGCAGCAGATTTTGGAGGAGATTGCTGCGCTGCGGATACGGCTGGAGCAATTGGAACAGCGGCTTTAAGTATAAAATTGATATAAAAATATGCGAAAAACGGGTAAACGCTCAAAGTTTATCAGAAAAATTAAGCTGGGAAATCAAGATGACAGTGGATCATTGGTATGGTTTTGGTTGTGAGATGGACATACTAAAGAGGATCGAGATTCTAAATTGGAAAGGAATGACTTTGGTATGGGAAGAACAAAAACGTACTATACAAAAGATATTTTGAAATTGGAACTGGCTCAGCAATTGGGGTATGGTGAAAAAATTATGCGGGCTGGATGGGGTGAGCTGACATCGGCAGAAAGCGGCAGATTGGGCGGTATGGTGCATGGTTATATGCGAAAGCATCAGTGGAGTTGATTGATATAAAACTGTTATAAAACAATTATGGTTTTATGTTGAGATATGGAACGTGTTATAGTATAATAGCAGGTGAGGTGAAAAAAATGACGTCGACAAAACATGAACAGATTTTGAAATACATTGAAGCCTTACCTGTCGGCACCAAAGTTTCGGTGCGGCAGATTGCAAAAGATTTGGAAGTCAGTGAAGGGACTGCTTATCGAGCCATCAAACAAGCTGAAAATGTGGGTTTGGTCAGCTCTATTCCCAAAGTGGCTACCATACGAATTGAAAAGCCGGTCAAGAAACAGCTGGAGGATATGACGCTGCATGAAATTAATTTGATTGTGGAGGGCACCTTTTTAACCGGGCAAAATTATAGCGGACGGATTCCCAAGTCCTTTGCAGCGTGTTTTAGTACAGAAGAGCTGGGAAAAAAGAATATTAATACAAACACATTGGTGATTGTCAGCAATGTAGCTGCGCTGCAAAGCTTTGCTATAAAAAAAGGCGCGGCGCTGCTGATTGTGGGTGGGGCTATGCCATCTTCTGATCTGCTGCGGCAGGCAGAAGAAACAGGTACGCCGGTTATGGTGTCGCCTTATGATGCCTTTGAAACCATTTCTATGATTAACAAAGCTATTTATGAGCGGCTGGTGCAGCAGGATCTGGTTCGCATTGGCGATATTATGAAGCAGGATGTGGCAACACTCTTTACCCATGATACCATTTTGGACTGGCATGAGCTGACTTTGAAATCAGGGCACAGCAATTTTCCGGTTATCAATGGTGAAAATAAGCTGCTGGGGGTTGTAACGCCGCTGTCTATCACCGGTATGAGCAGCAATATGCCCATCAGTGAGGTGATGGATACAGAGATGCTGACAGCCAAACCGGACAGTCTGGTCAGCCATATCTCCCGGTTGCTGGTGTGGGAAGATTGCGACATGATTCCGGTCATAGAGGATGATAATCGATTGGTTGGCGTTGTGAATCGGCAGGATATCATTCAGGCTCTGCAGCAGACCCAAAAGCAGCCTCAATTTGGAGAAACGGTGGATAATCTGACTTTAAGCGGATTTAAACTGGGGGATACAACGGAAGAAAACAAAATTTCGATAGTGGGCAACATTACCCAGTTTATGATGAATGAAGTTAATATTGCCAGCGCCGGGGCGCTGAGCATGATTATCAGCAACGCAGCCACCATTGCAGCCCGCAAGCTGTACCGTCTGCAAACGGTGGTTGATGATATGCATCTGATCTGCTTGCAGCCGGTGCAGCAGGAGGAAGAACTTACAGTAACCGTAGAGCTGTTGCAGTCGGACAAGAAATATTGCAAAGCGGAAGTGATCATAAAAACTGCAGAGCAGATAAAATATAAAGCGCATATAATTCTGAAAGTATTGAAAAAATAAACAGTGCAGCAGATTTTTTGTAATCTGCTGTTTTCTCTGTCGTAAAAACGCAAGAAAGGAGTGGGATTGTGAACCCTTTTGTTCATTTACATAACCACACCGCCTATAGTCTTTTGGATGGCGCCAGTAAAATTCAGGAATTGTTAAAACGAGCCAAAGAATTGAATATGCCGGCGCTGGCCATTACTGACCATGGTGTGATGTATGGTGTGGTAGATTTTTATAAAGCCTGCAAAAAAGAAGGGATAAAACCTATTATCGGCTGTGAAGTATACGTGGCACCGCGAACTCGGTTTGACCGGCAGGCGGGTCTGGATGACAGCGCTTATCATTTGATTTTGTTGGTAAAAAATGAAGTTGGCTACCGCAATTTATCTCGATTGGAGTCGCTGGCTTCTCTGGAAGGCTTTTATTATAAACCCAGAGTGGACAGGGAACTTTTGGCCCAGTATCATGAAGGATTAATTGCGTTGTCTGGTTGTATGGCCGGTGAGGTGGCGCAGAAGATCTTGCAGGAGGATTTGGATGGAGCGAGAGAAGCGGCTTTGTGGTATCGGGACACCTTCGGGGCGGAAAACTATTATTTTGAAGTGCAGAATCATGGGATTCATGAGCAGATGCAGATTAATTATCATCTGGACTTGCTTGGCCAGGAATTGGGCATTCCGCTGGTGGCTACCAACGATAACCATTATGTCTATGCAGAAGATGCCAAAACGCAGGATGTGATGATGTGCATTCAGATGGGGAAAACTTTGGATGATGTCAATCGGATGCGCTTTGACAGCAACAACTTTTATTTGAAAAGTTATGATGAAATGCAGCAGGTTTTGGGTGATTATCCCCAAGCGTTGACCAATACTTTGAAAATTGCTGAGCAGTGTAATTTTGATTTTGTTTTTGGCGAGAATCACATGCCGATTTTTGACGTACCAGAAGGATATACACTGGACAGTTATTTTGAAGAATTGTGCCGCAAAGAAATTGCAACCCGTTATCAGCCCGTTACCGAAGCTGTGATGCAGCGGCTGGAATATGAGCTTTCGGTGATTAAGCAAATGGGCTATTCCGGTTATTTTTTAATCGTGTGGGACTTTATCCGTTTTGCCAGAGAGCGGGGCATCTATGTGGGCCCGGGGCGCGGGTCTGCGGCGGGCAGTATTGTATCCTATGCGCTGCATATTACCGATATCGACCCGTTAAAATATGATTTACTGTTTGAACGGTTTTTGAACCCGGAGCGGGTTAGTATGCCCGATATTGATATTGATTTTTGCTACGAGCGGCGGGGCGAGGTTATCGATTATGTCATTGAAAAATATGGTCAGGACCATGTTTGCCAGATTATTACTTTTGGTACGATGGCTGCCCGCGGCGCTATCCGTGATGTAGGACGGGTTATGAGCGTGCCTATTACAACGGTGAACAAGGTAGCCAAAGCCATTCCCAACGAATTGGGCATGACCATTGAGAAGGCATTGAACGCTTCGCAGGAGCTGCGCAATTATTGCGAGGAGGATCCGCAGATTGCCGAATTGATTGCTACAGCGCAAAAGCTGGAAGGATTGCCCCGCCATGCGGGCACCCACGCTGCCGGTGTGGTAATTTCCAAGGAGCCGCTGGATCATTATCTGCCGCTGCAAAAATCGGCAGAATGCGGTGTCATCACCCAATTTGCCAAGGAAAACGTGGAAGAAATCGGTTTGTTGAAAATGGATTTTTTGGGGCTGCGGACATTGACCGTGATCAATAAAGCGGTAGATATGATACAGCAAAATCATGGCGTTGTAATTGATTTTAATCAAATGCCGATGGACGATGCTGCCACCTATCAGCTGTTATGCGATGGGGAAAGTATCGGGGTATTCCAGTTAGAAAGCAACGGCCTACGGGCCATTATGCGCGAACTGCAGCCCAATGATCTGGAGGATATTATTGCGCTGGTGGCCTTGTATCGGCCCGGTCCGCTGAACAGCGGCATGGCAGAGGATTTTATAGAGCGCAAGCATGGGCGCAAAGAGATTGAATATCTGCATCCGTTGTTGGAGCCTATTTTGCAGCCTACCTACGGCGTCATTTTATATCAGGAGCAGGTTATGCGAATTGCCAGCGATTTGGCTGGTTTCTCTCTGGGACAGGCAGATATGCTGCGCCGGGCTATGGGTAAGAAAAAACCGGAAATTATTGCTGCTATGAAGCAGGACTTTATGGACGGTGCAGAAAAAAATAATGTGGAACGCTCTGTCGCTGCCAAGGTATTTGAATTGATTGAATATTTTGCCGGATATGGCTTTAATAAAAGTCACAGCGCTGCTTATGCCATTGTAGCTTATCAGACCGCTTATCTGAAAGCGCAGTATCCGGTGGAATTTATGGCGGCTTTGCTGACCAGCATTATGGATTCGGCAGACCGAGTATCTTTTTATATTGCGGAATGTAAGCGAATGGGCATTGCGGTGTTGACGCCGGATGTCAACGAAAGTCAGGAAAGTTTTACCGTAGCCAATGGGCGCATCCGTTTTGGTTTGGCTGCCATGAAAAATGTAGGAAAAGGCGCTATGCAGTCTATCATTCAAGTGCGCAATGAGGAAGGCCCGTTCACCTCATTGCAGGACTTTTGCGCCCGAGTGGATTTGGGGCAGGTCAACAAGCGTATGATAGAAAATCTGATTAAAGGCGGCGCTTTTGACTCTGTGGAGGGCAATAAGCGGCAGCTGTTGGAGATTTTGGATCAGTGTCTGGAACAGGGTAATGAGATTCGCCGCAGTAAAAACAGTGCGCAGATGTCACTCTTTGATTTTGCAGAGGAAACCGGACTGACTTCGCGCTATGCGCCTATTCCGCTGCCGGATATGCCTGATTTCAGCAGCCAGGAGTTGTTGGCTATGGAAAAACAGATTTTGGGTTTGTATGTCAGTGGCCATCCTTTGGATGATTACACACAGGTGCTGGCAGAAAAAACTTCTGCCACGCTGGCGGAACTGACCGAGGAACAGGATCAGCAGCGGGTAATTTTAGGCGGCATGATTAATACCTTTAAAATTAACACCACAAAGCGGGGCGACACTATGGCCACCTGCCAGTTTGAAGATTTGACCGGCACCATTGATATGCTGGTATTTCCAAAAACCTTTGTGCGATATCGGGAGATGATTCAGAAGGATGCCATTGTGCTGATTAAAGGCCGCTATCTGGCCCAGGAAGATAATCCCAAGTTGTCTGCCGATGAGATTCTGCCATTGCCCAGTGATGCACAGTGGCGTGCGCAGAAAAAGCAACAGCCGACGCATGGAAGTGCCAATGGGACGATGACAGTATCAGAGTCAACGATACCTTATTCGGCTATGCCCGAACCGGAAGAAACTGCACCGCAGGTAATCTCGCTGCAAGAGGTGGCTGCCAAACAGAATAAAAAATTGTATTTGCGGCTGGCTGGCGCCAACAGCTCTGCGCAAACGCAACAGAAGCTGAAGCTGATTCTGCGGCAGCATGCCGGTCCGATGCCTGTATATTTTTATTTTAGTGAAGAAAAACGAATGGTCTTAGCAGAATATCAATTCTGGGTCAATACAGATATTGATTTGATTATGGCGTTGAGTAAGCTGCTGGGTGCCGAAAATATTTCGGTGAAAGAACAAAAGCAGGAGGCAACAGAATGAAAACAGCAGTATATGCAGGAACCTTTGACCCCATTACCAATGGACATCTGAATGTGCTGGCCAGAGCCGCCAAAGTGTTTGATCAGGTTATCATTGCTGTAGCGGCCGACCATAATAAACAGACACTGTTTACTCTGGAAGAACGGACTGCATTGGTAAAAGAAAGTGTGGCCCATTTAGAAAATGTACAGGCTAAGGTGTTTTCCGGTCTTTTGGTCGGTTTTGCCCGGGAACAGGGTGCAACTGCTTTGGTGCGGGGATTGCGGATGGTATCTGACTTTGAATATGAGATGCAGATGGCACTGTTTAACAAAGATTTATGTCAGGAATTGGAGACGGTATTTTTTATTGCCGACGCGGAACATTCGTTTATCAGTTCCAGTCAGGTGCGGAACATTGCCAGCTTGGGCGGAATGGTGGAAAAATATGTGCCGGCTTCGGTGGCAATGGCGTTAAAGGAAAAATATAATACTTTAAGCCCAGAAAGAAGGTAGCGATATGCATAAAAAAACAAAAATTGTATGCACCATTGGTCCGGCCAGTGAATCGTTGGAAACGCTGGTGCAACTGCTGCAAAACGGGATGAATGTAGCGCGGCTGAATTTTTCCCATGGAACCCATGAGGAACATGGCCGACGGATTGATACCATTCGCAAGGCTTCTCAGCTGACAGGAATTCCGGTGGCAATTATGCTGGATACAAAAGGGCCGGAAATTCGCACCGGCAATTTAGAAGGCGGTTCTGTTCAGTTAGAAGCGGGGCAGCAAGTGGTGCTGACCACAGAAACAATCACAGGGACCGCACAGCGGTTCAGCATCAGCTATCAAAATATCATAGACGATTTGCATATTGGGGATTCTATTTTATTGGATGACGGGCTGATTCGTCTGGAGGTTTTAGAGCTGTCGGCGCCGGATATCCGCTGCCGTGTTTTGAATTCGGGCCGTTTGTCAAATCGAAAAGGCGTGAACATTCCCGGTGTTGCCCTTAATCTGCCGGCAGTGAGTGAGCAGGACTGCGCAGATATTTTGTTTGGCATTGCGCAGCAGGTGGATTTTATTGCAGCTTCTTTTGTGCGCAGCGCTGATGATGTGATGCAGATTCGCCATATTTTAGAAGCGCACAATGCTGATTTGCACATCATCGCCAAAATTGAAAATGGTCAGGGTGTGGAGCATCTGGACGAAATTCTGGCGGTATCTGACGGTTTGATGGTAGCCAGAGGAGATTTGGGTGTAGAAATTCCTACTGAACAGGTTCCTCTGCTGCAAAAGATGATGATTCAAAAATGCAATCAGGCGGGTAAGCCGGTGATTACAGCAACACAGATGCTGGATTCTATGATTCGCAATCCGCGTCCAACCAGAGCAGAGGCCAATGATGTAGCCAATGCCATTTTTGATGGTACTGACGCTGTTATGCTTTCCGGTGAAACGGCAGCAGGCAGTTATCCTATAGAAGCCATTCAGACAATGGGAAAAATCTTAGTCACAACGGAAACGGCTCTGACCGGACGCGCCATAGCGCAGCAAAATCCTGGCAAAGGGCATATCACCGACGCCATTGGTTATGCCACCTGTACCATTGCCGGACATTTGGGCGCCAAAGCCATTATTACTGCCACAGAATCTGGTTCTACTGCCCGTAAGGTTTCTAAATATCGGCCCGATGCAGAGATTATTGCAGTGACCAGCAGAGTGCGTACCCAGCAGAAATTATTATTGATTTGGGGCGTAACTCCGGTGCTGGGACATTCGGTTTCTAATACCGATGATATGATTCAGGAGGCAGTGCTGCGTAGCCATGAACAGGGGCTTGTGCATGATGGCGATGTGGTAGTGCTGACCGCCGGTGTTCCGGTGGGTATTTCCGGTACTACAAACCTGATAAAAGTGGAAGTGGTAGGAAAAATGCTGGCCAAAGGTGTAGGGTTTGGCTCCGGTTCTATTGCCGGTTTTGCCCGGGTAATTCATACGCCTGAAGATTTGCAGCAGGTGCAGGATAATGAAATTTTAGTGACGCGGGAAACAGACAGCACCTATTTGCAGGCTATGGCCAAGGCAAAAGCTTTTGTGACAGAGGCCGAGGGCATGTCTTCTCATGGCGCCATTGCCGCTTTAAGCAGCAATAAACCGATTATTATCGGTGCCGGCCATATTACAGAGTTGGTGGAAAGTGGGGAACTCATTACTCTGGAATTAGATTCGGGCATTATTTATAAAGGACAGACAGGGATTCAATAATGATAATGAAAACAGGAGAAGATCTACATGGCAGATATCTATGACCGAACCAGAATGCTGATCGGGCAGCAAGGGCTTGATCAGTTACAGCAGTCCCATGTACTGCTTGCCGGTATTGGCGGTGTTGGTTCTTTTGCAGCGGAAGCGCTGGCGCGAGCCGGTGTGGGCACGTTGACTTTTATTGACAGTGATGTGGTAGATCCCACCAATCTGAATCGGCAGATTCATGCTACACAGGCAACCATTGGGCAGCCTAAGGTGCAGGTGATGGCAGCGCGGATTGCCGCTATCAATCCGGACATACAAGTACATTTGCGGCAGGCTTTTTTGTTGGCAGACAATACAGATGCAGTGTTAGACGGACAAACCTATGATTATATCATTGATGCAGTGGATACCGTTACCGCAAAGCTGGCGCTGATTCAATACGGACGCAGCCGAAACATTCCGGTCATCAGCAGTATGGGTACTGCCAATAAGCTGGACGCAACAAAATTTGAAATTACAGATATCAGTAAAACCCACACCTGTCCGTTGGCGCGGGTGATGCGGAAAGAGCTGCGGGATCGGGGAATTGTTTCTGGCGTAGAAGTGCTGTATTCCACCGCCAAACCGGTTGATACGCCTTTGGTAACTTCGGCAGAAGGAAAGCGGACGCCGGGCAGCATTTCTTATGTGCCTTCTGTAGCAGGATTGCTGTTGGCAGGACATGTGATCCAGCAATTGTTGCGGAGAGAATCTTAATTGGACATTGACTTTTGCGTCAGTATTTTGTAAACTATATGCATATTGATTTTATGTATCTATATGGGAGGTTTTTTTATTATGGCAAATGCTAATATTGTAATGTTAACCGAGGACAATTTCCGTGCAGAAGTACTGCAGTGCGAAACTCCTGTTCTGGTGGATTTCTGGGCAGCATGGTGCGGTCCTTGCAAAATGATCGCTCCGCTGATTGATGAACTGGCAGATGACTATGCAGGAAAAGCAAAAGTCTGCAAACTGAATGTGGATGACTGCGGCAGAATTGCTCAGTCCTACGGTGTTATGAGTATTCCTACTCTGATTGTATTCAAAGGCGGCCAGGAAGCAAACAGAATTGTTGGTTTCCGTCCAAAAGCTGAAATTGCCAAATTGTTGGAAAACTAAAAGTATCTATACAATCAAAGCGGACCTGCGCGGTCCGCTTTTTGTATGCTCTGAATAAGAAAGAAGATAGAAAAACTGATATGGTTATGTCAAAATAGACGTATAAAAAGCAATCATAATTTTTTTACAATTTAGAATAACATACAATATATTTTGATTAAAATGAGGTTTTAACATGGAACAATTATTGATAAAGTCGGCAGGTTTTTTATTGTTGATTGTCTTGGGGTTTGCGGGCAAAAAAGTTGGTCTGTTTCGGTTGGAAGACCGATTTGTATTGAGTAAAGTTATGCTGTATATTACGATGCCTTGCCTGTTTATCAGTTTTTTTAAAGATTTTACGCCAGTGCCGACATTAATTTTAATGTTTGTATTGGGGATTGGGGCGAATCTGGTGTTATGTTATACAGGGTTGTTTTTTGCCCGCAACAAAAGCAGTACAGAAAAAGCCTTATATATGCTGAATTGTTCCGGCAATAATATCGGCGCTTATGCCACGCCCATTATCGCTTCTATTTTTCCGCCAGCCGCTGTGATTGCCACCAGTATGTATGATATTGGCAATTCTATTATGGCAGCAGGCGGCACCTATGCTTTAGCCGCCCGTTATACTGACAAAGAACGCAGCATGCGTTGGGCAGTTTTTTTCCGCCGGTTGTTTTCTTCTGTGCCCTTTGATACCTATTTGATTATGCTGGCGCTCTCTCTGCTGGGTATTCGGCTGCCCGAACCTGTGTATGAGATTGCAGGGATGATAGGAGCCCCTACCATTATTTTAACTATGATTATGTTAGGGATTACCTTTGACATTGATATTGACCGTCATGATTTGGGCAATATTGTGACCATTTTGCTGATTCGCTTGTTGGGTGCGCTGGCCATTGCTACCTTTGCCTGGTATTTTCTGCCCTTATCTCAGACAGAGAAAATGGTGCTGTATTTGATTTTATTGGCACCCATTACCAGTTTAACGCCTAATTTTTGCAGCCAGTGCGGCTGTAAGCCATCGGTATATGGTGCGCTCAGCTCTATCACAGTGCCAATCAGCCTGATTGCTATTAATATTATTATGATGATTTTTTAATAAATATAGCTATATAAAAAAGTGTTGCTCCAGAGACGGAACAACACTTTTTTTATCATAATGAGGGGAGAAAATGAAAAACAAAAAATCATTAGCGGCCTAATTTTTTACGACCTACTTTTAAGACCATCTGGGCAACTGCATTCTTTTCCTGGTCATTGGCAGATTCCCACATTTCTTTCATTAATGCTTCTTCTGGAGAGTCGGGCTTTACAAATTGCCCCATCAGGTTGCCGACACTCACCATGCCTTTTACCATCATTTCTTCTGTAACGCCATGCTGTTCTCCATCTTGGATGACCCGTGCCAGTTCCTGTGGAAACTGCGCCGGTTCATTTGCGGTTGTTTTTCCAAACATGCTGATCACCTCCTGCTTTCTGTAGTATGGGCAAGAACAGATGGGGATATACAAGCTGGAAAAATTTTTTTGTAAGACGATGCATCATTGCCAAATGGCTTAGCAGTATGATTTATATGTAAGAAAGTAAAATTTTCTGGGCCATCATGAGAAATTTTCATATACTAAATAACAGGGAGGGATTCTCTTGCGACGGAATATGGGCTATGATGGAAGAAAAGCAGTTCGGCAAAGACAGCAGTGTACACGGCCGTATTGTCAAAAATCCTGTCCGGCAGCAATGCAGTATATCGGCAACGTGTTTTTGCTGGGACTGTCAACCTTATTGGGCGAGCTGATTGACCTGCGTGCAGCCAGTGCGTTAGAAACATTGCTGGAGCCTTTTCAGGGAGAAACAGGCACTGATCTGGAGCAGGATATTCTGGCAGCCGGTTTAAGCAACACCGTGGAAAATGTTGATGTATTAGGAATTTTGGAGCAGAACAACACCCAATAAAACAGCATCCTGGCTATCAATTTTGTACAGGGTGCTGTTTTTTGATGTTGTACAGTACGAACGTGCGGAGAATTTTTTGCCCAAATATATGTATCTGTTATTAATTTTGTTGCAATCTATAAATTTTGTTTATCAGCAAAAGCTTTTATAATACTTCTATATAAATTTAACATAAATTTTACATAACTTTTTGTTGTTATTTTACACAAATTCTTTATAATCAAATTTGGGACATTATGTTAGATTGATTTTATCAAACTTTGGAGGATGAAAGATGGAAAATGAAGTTGTAAAAACCCTGTTTGGATTATTTGGAGGTCTGGCTATTTTCCTGTTCGGTATGAACATGATGAGCGAAGGACTGCAGAAAGTTGCAGGGGAAAAGATGCGTTATATTCTTGGCCTGTTGACAAAGAATGCTGTCATGGGTGTGCTGGCCGGTGCAGTAACGACTGCGGTATTGCAGAGCAGTAGTGCTACAACAGTAATGGCCATCGGTTTTGTCAGTGCCGGTTTGCTGAAACTGCCGCAGGCGATTTCAATTATTTTTGGCGCCAACATTGGGACGACCATGACAGCCCAATTGATTGCCTTTAAAATTAGTGATTATATTTGGCCAATTATTGTGGTTGGTTTTCTGATTTACTTTTTTGCCAAAAAAGAAAATATTAAATATATCGGGGAAACCGTCTTTGCCTTCGGTCTTTTGTTTTTAGGGATCGAAACTATGGGCTCTGTGATGAAACCACTGGCTTCCAGTCCGGTTTTTGTAAGCCTGATTGATCAGGTTGCAGATGTGCCTGTTCTGGGCGTATTGGTGGGGACTTTGATGACCGTTGTGGTGCAGAGCAGTAGTGCTACCATTGCTGTTTTGCAGAATTTTGCATCTCAGGCCGGTCCTGACGGTGTCAGCAGTATTTTGGGATTGCAGGGTGCCATTCCTATTTTGTTTGGGGACAATATCGGTACTACCATCACAGCATTGCTGGCTTCCATCGGCCAATCTAAAAATGCCAGAAGAACTGCGCTTTCTCACAGTATTTTTAATATTACAGGGACTTTTCTGTTTATTTGGTTTATTCCGCAGTTTGCCTGGGTGGTACAGAGTATTTCACCCAGCGGAGCGGAAGTGGACGTAATCTCCCGCCAGATTGCCAATGCGCACACATTATTTAATGTGACCAATACGCTTATCTGGGTACCGCTGCTGCCTTTGATGGTGAAAATTGTGACAACCATTATTCCTGGTGAAGATGTAAAAGATCTGGAAAAAGGAAGATTGCAGTATATTGATGAACGGTTGTTGGATCAGCCTGAATTTGCCATGCACCTGGTATTACAGGAAATCAGCAATGTGAACGAAATTGTTTCTGACATGGTACGGAATACCAGAAAAAGTGTACTGCATGATGATAAAGAAGCCATGGAGTTTGTTATTGAAACGGAAGATCATATTGATGTCTTGCAGGATAAAATTGTGCGGTATATGTCAACATTGTTTACAACCGGCTACCTGAACGAGGAACAAAGTATTCGTCTGGCTGGTATTATGGAAGTTTCCAGCAATGTTGAACGAATCAGCGACAGCTGCACCAGCATTGTACACAAGATGAAACAGAAAATGGGGAAAGATTCGGCCTTTTCTGAATCCGCATTGGAAGAAATGAGCGGTACGTTTGAATTGGTGGAAAATATGGTGGAAAATATGGTGGAAAAAGTTACAGATGTGCTGAAAACCAACGATGTTGCTGCTGCAACAGAGGTCTTAGAACTGGAAAACAATATCAATCAGCTGGAGCATCGGCTGCGCAAAAAACATTTAAACCGTTTGAACGAAGGTGTTTGCACACCGGAAATGACCGTTGTTTATACGGAAATTTTGCATAATCTGGAACGTATCGGTGATTATTGTTCCCACATTGCTGTATTTGTAATAGAAAATAAGAAAAAAATAGCGGCTGCGGAAACAAAATAAAGCCGAAGAGTAGTTGCAGGTCTGTTTTCTTCCCAATAGCAGCAACATTGCTGTTTCTGTCATTGAAAACCGTAAATAATAGCGATATAATATAGCAAGAACAGGGTATCATAAGAAATGAGAATTTGAGAAATTTTGATAATAAGGAAGGTCGTTACATGGGTATGCGATATGGTCTGATGGATATTGGTTCAAATACCATCCATGCAGTGATTTATGAACTAGATGGTGCAAAATGGAAGAAAGTTTTATCAGAAAAAGAATATGCAGAGATTATCAGTTATGTGGAAGACCAACGGCTGAGCGCTGACGGGATAGAACGATTGGGTCAGGCAGTGGAAAGTCTGCAGCGTCTTTTTACAGCATTGCCTTGTGAGAAAACTTTTTATTTTGCTACTTCTGCGCTGCGTGCACTGAAAAACGGGGATGCGGTTTTAGAGCAAGTAAAACAGCAAACCGGTGTGGAGATTGTTGTGATATCCGGGCAGGAAGAAGCATATTATGATTATGTCAGCCTGAAACATTATCTGAAACAGCCTAAAGCATTGGGCCTCGATTTGGGCGGCGGCAGCGGTCAGTTATTCTCTTATCAGGGGGATAAACTGATTGACAGCGCCAGCTATGAAATCGGCTGTCTGCGTCTGTATAATCAATATGTTTCCGGTGTACTGCCTTCCGGTAAAGAACGCAACGCCATCTGCAAACAGGTGCGTACCTTGCTGCAGGAAGGGCCGGATTTTTCAAAAACCAATATGGATACGCTGTATATTATGGGTGGTACTGGAAGAGCCTGTGCAAAACTGTTTCAGAGTTTGCAGGGGCTGAGTAAAATGGAAGAAGGTACTACAATTACAGTAGCGCAGTTGAAGGAATTGTTAAGAACCGTACAGGAACTGGGGTTAAATGGTGTCAGAATCATAAATCGGCTGTTTCCGGAACGGTTGTGTTCTTTGATGCCGGGGTTATTGGCTATTACTACGGTAGCGGAATATACCGGTGTAAAAAAGATATGTGTAATCAAAGAAGGTATTCGAGAAGGGTTCTTGATTACCAACATTCTGGAGGGAGGAAAACAGAATGCAGCAAAATAACCAAGCAACGGCAGAATCAGGAGAACTTCTTCAATCCGTCACAGAGACCGCAGAAGATATCTCCCAAAAGAAAACAGTTGCTGCTTCATTGCAGGAAACCGGCTCTGTAGCAGAGCAAGAAAATTCGTTTCTGTCTCAGTCAAACTGCGGTGCAGAAACCGCCGGTTCCAATGAGCGCAGAAGGTATATTAACAGAGAGAGAAGCTGGCTGAAGTTTAATGAACGGGTGTTGGAAGAAGCCGAGGACCCCTATAATCCATTGTTGGAGCGCCTGAAATTTGTCGCCATTTTCGCATCCAATTTAGATGAATTTTTTATGGTGCGGGTTGGCTCTCTGTTTGATGAAATTTCGCTGGAAGAGGAAATTGTTGATGCCAAATCCGGTATGAATGCGCAGCAACAGTTGAGTATGATTTTTAATGAAGTATGTCATCTGTCGCAGCGGCTTGGCGATGCATACTCGGAGATTTTGCAGGAATTAGAGCAGTATCGGTACTATCAGATAGATTTTAAAACGGCAGAGCCGTGGTTGTTGGAACAGATGGATTTGTATTTTAAGGCAGAATTGCTTCCGTTGTTGTCTCCGCAAATCATCAACAGTCGTCATCCCTTCCCGTTTTTTAATAACGAAGAAATGTATATTGGCGTACAGCTGAAGAATGCAGAGGAGCATATGGGGATTGTGGCAGTATCTCCACAGTTTCCAAGAAAATTAACCTTCCACAGCCCGGATGGACAGAACCATTTCTTTATTTTAATTGAAAATTTGATTGCTCATTACATGCCGCAGATTTTTAATGATGTGGTAGAAGAAAGCTTTGTGTTCCGTGTAACCAGAAACGGCGATATGGATATGGATGAAGCGCTGTATGATGAAGACATTGACTGGCGTTTAATAATGGAAAAATTATTGAAGCGAAGAAACAAACAGGCTGCGGTGCGTCTGCAGTTTTCAAAACCGGTGCGGGCGGAAGTATGGCAGTATTTATGCAATAAATTGCAGCTGACAGAACGGGAGGTTCTCATTGAACAGGTGCCGCTGGATTTATCTTTCTGTTTTAGCGGGTTTGACGGATTGGAAGAACAGCAGGAACTGTTCTATGAGCCAAAGCATTCGGTGGAAGTACCGGGGTTTGACCGTCGTCGGCCTGTAATCCGGCAGATTGAAGAAAACGGTGATTTATTGCTGGCCTATCCTTATCACAGCATGCTGCCCTTTATTGATTTATTGGAACAGGCTGCTACCGATCCCAATGTGATTTCTATTAAAATTACCTTGTATCGGCTGGCTTCCAACAGCCGTATTATCAATGCGTTGGTACGGGCTGCAGAAAATGGAAAAGAAGTATTGGTGCTGGTAGAGCTGCGGGCGCGGTTTGACGAACAGCATAATATTGATTGCTCCAAGAAGCTGGAAGAGGCAGGCTGTACTGTTATTTACGGCGTAGAGCACTATAAAGTGCATTCTAAATTAATGGTGATGACCTATCGCAGTAAAGATAAAATTCGCTACATCACCCAGATTGGTACTGGTAACTACAATGAAAAAACAGCCCGCTTATATACCGACTTATCGTTGATTACTGCCAATGAAGATATCGGCCGTGAAGCCATAGAGGTATTTAAGGCATTGTCCTTGGGACAATTTGTGGAAAAATCACAGTATTTATTGGTGGCGCCGAAACAGATGAAAAAGCCATTGATGGATTTGATCGACCGGGAAATTGCGTATGCCCAAAATGGGGAACCGGCTCAGGTAATTGTGAAAACCAATTCATTGAGCAGTAAAGAAATGATTGATAAATTGATTGAAGCCTCTCAGGCCGGTGTAAAGATTGTGCTGCTGGTGCGCGGCATTTGCTGCCTGCAAGCCGGTTTGCCCGGTATCAGCGAAAATATTGTCATTAAAAGTATTGTGGGCCGTTATCTGGAACATTCCCGTATTTTCTCCTTTGGGATTGGAAAACGGCAGCGGATTTATATCGGTTCTGCGGACTGGATGACCAGGAATATGGATTATCGTGTGGAAGTAGCGGTAGAAATACTGGATGATTCGGTAAAGAAAACGCTGAACCAGATGCTGGAGTTGTATCTGTCCGACAATCGAAAACTGCGCACAATGGACGAAACAGGTTTCTATCGGAAACCGCAGCGACAGGCAGGAGAAGCTGTTTTGGACAGTCAGGTAGAGTTGTTCGACTATTTTGCCAACAAAGCCAAAAAAGCTCGTAAAAAGCAGCAGAAAAAAGATCTGCTGCAAGAAAAATTAGCGACGCAAAAGAAAGAAAAGAGCAAACTGAAAAGTAAAAAGAAAGAAAAAGTGCAGAAGAAAAAGCATATGAAAACCCAGTATGGCTTTCTGAAAAAGAAAGGAAAAAAAGCAAAAAAATAAAGATGGGTTTCCTGGCAACTGTTTTTTCGTAAAAAAATAAAGCGTTATCTGACGTTTGGTATATCTCTATAAGTAATTTGGCTTTTACTGAAAGAGTATCCATTTTAAACTCAGGTAACGCTTTTTATTTTAATCTAAAATCTGCACGCCGACACCCACTAAGCCGGGTCCTACATGAACACCCAGACAACAGCCCAGTTCTCCTTCTATCAATAAATTGTGATAAGGCAGTTTTTGCAGTACCTCATCCCGAATGGAGGCAGCATCCTGTAATCCCAGCTGACCGCTGCCAATCAGCGCCAGATTATACTTGGTGGATTTTCCGGCAAATTTTACCGCCAGATCAATAATTTTTTTGAGCGATTGCTGACGGCCGCGCACTTTGGCCATGGTATAATAAACACCTTCCGGGTTACAGGAAATGACCGGCTTCAAATTTAATGCTGCTCCCAACATAGCTGTAACCGTACCAATCCGTCCGCCTTTTTGCAGATATTCCAACGTATCCAGACAGAAGAACACCTTGGATTTGCCCGTTCGTGCATCTAAAATCAGTTTTAATGTCTGCCAGTCCATACCGCCTGCGATATATTCGGCTGCCTGAATAGCAGAAAAACCGCTGCCGATGGCAATATTTTTGGTATCATATACATACATGTCCAAATCTTTGATGTTGGCAGCCAACAGCTTGAGCATATTGTTGGTGCCGCTTAGCCCACTGGATATGGTGATAACCAGCACTTTATTGTAGCCTTCTGAGCGGATCTGATCCAATATCTGCAATACTGTTTCTGCGCTGGGCAAAGAGGTTTTTGGAATCTCCAGTGGCAAACGCTGATAAAGCTCTGCTGCAGTTAAATCAATGCCGTCAGCATATTCGCCGTCACGAAAGATAATTTTTAACGGCGCCACAAACATATGGTATTTTTGAACCAATTCAGGCGGCACATCGGTACCGGAATCAATTAAAATTGCAATTTTGTCTGTATTAGACATTATTTACACCTTCTTCTCTATGATTGTATGCTCCTGCATACGCAGAAAAATAATTTTTTCTGTAAAAATCTTACCTGCAAAAGAGAGGCAGGCCATGTGCAAGCCAAGCCTGTCCAGCTGTACCGTTTGCGATGCCGGATCTTCCGGCAGACAGCGATATTTTTTCACCATGGTGGCGATAGCAGTTTCCTGTTCCTGACAAAATAAATCATAGGCCTGAGACATTCCATTGATATTGGATTGCAGAAGGATACCCTGTTTGATATCCGGAATTAATAAGATTTGTTTCAAAATCGTAATGACGATCAGATGGGCCATATGGATTCGTTCGTAGCGTTTTTTGTTTGGTTTTGGCATAATACCCAATTTGACATAGTTGTTGATCATAGCTGGTGTGATTACTTTATTATCGGATTGTCCTACCAAGGGAGACAGATATCGCTCAATCAGGGTAATTACCTGATCCATATATAACTCAATATCAGGAAGCTCCTCCCAGCGGGGCAGACGATACTGCTGCAATTCATCGGTCCAGACAATGAGTTTTTCTTCTGTTTCTGACATAGTATCGCTCCTTTTCTATATACATATTATCCCAAATATCAGAATTAGTCAATCTAGTAAATAAAACTAGATGGAAATTAAGGGAAATTTTTTGTATAAAAGGAAACCATTTTTTTCATACTAAAGAGAACGGAATGGATTATTCCGAAATGACAGAGGAGGTCATTATTATGACAATGGATTTTCAAAACAGCAGAACCAAAGAAAATTTGATGCGGGCATTTGCCGGTGAGAGTCAGGCGCGCAATCGCTATACCTTTGCTGCGGAGCAGGCGCAGGAAGCCAATTTACGTATTTTGGCGGAAATTTTTAAATTTACTGCGGATCAGGAACGGGCCCATGCTAAGGTATTTTATGACCATCTGACCCAACTGGCAGGGCAGACTGTTGCTGTGGACGGTACCTATCCGATAGATATTGCTGATAATCTGCTGGAATTGCTGCATATGGCCCATCATAATGAGCAGGAAGAATTTGAATCGGTTTATCCTGCCTTTGCACAGATTGCCCAAGAGGAAGGGTATCCGAAAGTGGCAGCTTCTTTTGAAATGATTGCCCAAATTGAGCAGTCCCATGGAAAGCGGTTTGCTCATATGGCCCAGCTGATGGAACAAAATCAGTTGTTTGCGGCGCCGGGCGAAGAAGTTTGGATGTGTTTAAATTGCGGTCATTTGTACAGGGGCAAGCAAGTGCCGGCTATGTGTCCGGTTTGCAGTCACAACCAAGGTTTTTTTATCAAATTGGACATGGCACCTTGGACCTGTTAACCAACTTGCGGCCTGTCAGGGCTGCAAATACATAAATGCAATCGAAATAATAAAATTAATTAATGAAAAGACGGTATTTTTTTATAAAAAACAGGTTGCCACTATGAAAAAAGTCTGGTATACTAATCCATGTTTTGAGAAGGACGGTCCGCTGTTTTACAAAGGGTAAGATAAGAACGTCTAGCAGGGAGGAGGATGACCGTTATTATGAGTATGGATATTATTAGAAGCATTGAACAAGAACAGTTAAAATCTGATATTCCTGACTTCAGACCTGGTGACACTGTACGTGTTGACGTTAAGGTAGTTGAAGGTAACAGAGAACGTATTCAGGCATTTGAAGGCGTTGTAATCAAACGTCGTGGTGGTGGCTTAAGCGAAACTTTCACAGTTCGTCGTGTTGCATATGGCGTTGCAGTTGAAAGATGTTTCCCATTACATTCCCCACGTGTAGATAAAATTACAGTTGTACGTCAGGGTAAAGTAAGACGTGCAAAGATTTACTACATGAGAAATCTGTTTGGGAAAGCAGCCAGAATCAAAGAAGTACGTCGGTAAAACAAATTGGGCTGAGGATATGTTCCTCAGTCTTTTTTTTGTGCGCTGCGATAGGTTGATAAATTTTATAAAGAAAAGATAGCATATCGTCCCTTATTTTGATAAAATATGATAAGAGAACCGATAAGAATTATAAATATGAGGGGGCCAACGATATGAAAGTAGTAACCAATGTGTTTTGTTCCAAGAAAACGGGCAGCGAATGTACCTGCGGATGCAGCTGTGGTACTTGTCGTGATTGGCTGGGGCGGTTTAATTCCGGTTTGGCTGGTTATTATTTAAAAGAACTGATGGAAGATCCATCCCAGTTAGAAGCGTTTGAATCTACCCAGGTTGGTAAGTGGTACACTGATAAATCTTTGGCTGCGCGGGTATACCGTAAAGAGTATGGTGTGCCTGGTCAAGAAGTATAAGCACATTTTGTAATATAATAAATGGAATCAATATAACGATAAAGCGGATAAAACAGCAGTGATTGAGAGCCATTGTCATCAGTTGCCGGAAAGCCGCCGGAGGGTTACCGGGCAGTCAGCAGAAATAATGAGACCGAACAATGATGAATTAAGGAGAGGAAGATTCATGCTATACTATGAACCGCTTCAACAAAAACACAGCCAGGAATTGCTGCCGATTTGGTCCGATATGGATGTGATACGCTATACAGGGATTGAAGCCCCCTGCACCTTAAAGCAGGTTCAGCAGCGGATTGCCTTGCTGGAAGGGCAGGATGTGTTTGTAATCAGGCAGGACGGGAATGTCATAGGGATATTAGGTTGTCCCTGTGTAGACAAAACGAAAAAGCAGTACGGTTTTTTCTATCATTTGCGGAAGGACAGCTGGAATCAAGGTTATGGTTCGTTAGCTGCTGCCTGGTTGGTGCAATATATGCAGGAACAATATCAGACGGCAGTTTTACTGGCAGATGTGTTCAATGCCAATAAGGCCAGTGAACGAATACTGTGCAAGTTAGATTTTGAATTGATTGGAGAAACCACGCTGCAGCATGGCGGGCAGCAAATGTGTGTGCATCAATATCAAAAGATACTTTGATGACGGAGTTGAATCATACACAGAGAGTTAAGCGAATATACAAAAACAGAACTGGGCAATCCGATACATGGATACCGCAGTTCTGTTTTTATATACAGGTGAAAAAAGTTACCGTGCAGTTACTTTTACGGACATGGATTTGAAGATAGCATATAACATATCGCCCGGCTTCAGATCCATTTCCTGTACCGAATAGGATGTAAGGGCTACCTTCAGCGGTACGCCGATATATAAGGTAAGCATACAGTGTCCGTTCTCTTCCTGTATGGCTGTTACCATGCCTTTGTGTACATTGCGGGCGCTGCAGACCAACTGGGTGTGACTGATAATAATATTTTCCGGCTCAATACTGACTCGGACAGCGCCAGTCAATGGTGTAGATACATGAAACAGCACCTCCGGTTCACAGTGAAGCAGCCGTGCGTAGGTTCCCTGCTCGCTTTGCACCAGTTGGGCATCAAAGACGTTATCTTCGTCAGTTTTATGCTGATGCAGGTATCCTTCCAGCTGTTCGGAACTGATACGCAGGCCGCGGCCGATTCGATGGGCTTCTAAATCCCCCCGTTTAATCATTTCGTAAATGGTATATTTGGACAGCTTTAGCTTTGCTGCCACTTCTTCCGGCGTAAAAAATTCTTCAGCCATAGATAAAATCACCTCAATCTGATTGGAAAGCAAATAGTTACTGTGCGTTTATTATAAACGAAAAGGAAGGGGAATGACAAGTCGTATTTCAAAGTACTTGACAAGAATAGGAAACATTCGTATACTGTGTAATATAGTTAGTTTTAGTTAGTTTTAGTTAGTTTTAGTTTAGTTTTAAAAAATTTAGGGGGATTTAAGATGAAACGTATGAAGAAAACTATGTGTGCAGGACTGATTTTGACTTTGTTATGCGGCTTAGGGCTGACCGGTTGCGGCAACAGCGGTACAGACGGCGCAGCGGATGACCAGGCGGCGGGAGCCACCATACATGTATTTGCGGCAGCCAGCTTAACCGATGCACTGGATGAAATGATTGCCCAATATCAGGAAGAAAGCGGCAATACAGTGGTTGCTGTTTATGAAGCATCCGGTACATTGCAGAAACAAATCAGCGAAGGCGCTGACTGCGACATTTTCATTTCTGCCAATCAGAAATATATGAATACGCTGGAAGAGGAAGGGGCATTAGCTGCTGACACCAGAAAAGATTTGTTGGGAAATAACCTGACCTTGATTGCTTCTGCCGAAAAAGCAGATCAGATCACCAGTGTAGAAGATTTACTGGGAGACGGAGTAGAAATGATTGCCATTGGCGAACCAAGTGAAGTACCAGCTGGTCAGTATGCGCAGGAAATGTTTGAAAACCTGGGCATGTGGGAAGATATTCAGCCAAAACTGGTATATGCTAAAAATGTGCGTTCTGTACTGAACTATGTAGACGGCGGGGATGCTGATGCCGGTCTGGTTTATCATACCGATGCGCTGCTGTTGGAAAGCGGTAAAATTATCGGCGATGCACCAAGCGACAGCTACACAGCAGTAAACTATCCTTCCGCTATTATGGAAGCTGCACCACAGCCGGAAGCTGCAGCAGATTTTTATGAATATTTAGCTGGTGACGATGCAAAAGCGATTTTTGAATCTTATGGCTTTACCGTACTGTAATTCATATTAGTAATCGTTTGTAATTTTGAAAAATAAAAGGATATAGCAAGCTGTGCGTATTGCGCAGCTTGTCTATATATCCGGGCCGGAATACAGGAAAGAAAGAAGGAACCATATGCTGGAACCGATCATATTATCTTTAAAAATTGCCTCTATCGCCACCATATTTTCTTTTTTGTTTGGGGTATCCCTGGCTTATCTGTTAAATAAAAAAAATATACCGGGCAAAAATTTCTGGGAAACCTTGCTCACGCTGCCTATGATTTTGCCGCCATCGGTAACCGGTTATTTTTTGCTGATTTTGTTGGGCAAACGGGGGCCTATCGGCAGTACGTTGTTGGAATTATTCGATATAAAGATCATTTTTACCTGGTATGCTGCTGTAATTGCAGCCTGCGTGGTATCACTGCCGTTGATGTATCAAAATGCCAAAGCAGCTTTTATCAGTGTAGATCCGGTTTATGAAAAAGCGGCCCGTACTTTGGGCAGCAGCGAATGGAAGGTGTTTTGGACAATCACCTTTCCACTGGCCTGGCCGGGCGTTATCAGCGGTATTGTGCTGTCCTTCTGCCGGGCGGTAGGCGAGTTTGGCGCAACCTTAATGGTGGCCGGCAATATTCCCGGCAAAACGCAGACGGTGCCTACGGCAATCTATTATGCGGTAGAAAATGGCGATAATACCGAGGCCAATGTATTGGTACTGATTATGACCGTATTCAGTTTTGTATTGATTTTAACGCTGAACCGCTGGTTGGAAAAACGAAATTATATGGGAAAGTAGGGAATACAGATGTCCGTTTCTTTTCATCTGAAAAAACAACTGGATCGTTTTGTACTGGATGTGGAGTATCAGTTTCCGCAGGGCGTGCTGGTGGTGCAGGGAGAATCGGGCTCAGGAAAAAGCACGCTGCTCAACTGTATTTCCGGTTTGCTGCAGCCTGACGACGGCTATGTGCAGATTGGCCATCGACTGTTATATCAAAAGCAGAAGCAGATTGATGTGCCGGTTCAGCAGAGAAATATCGGCTATGTGTTTCAGAATTATGCGCTGTTTCCCAATATGACTGTAGAAAAAAATATTCTGTACGGCGTAAACAATCGCGCCCGCGATGGAAAGCAACGGCAGGAAATGCTGGATTATGTAGCTTATATTATGGATACCTTTCGGATTCAGCATCTGCGCAAAAAATATCCCCGTCAGATTTCCGGCGGTGAAAAACAGCGTACCGCTTTAGCGCGGGCCATTGTGACCAAACCGGATTTGCTGCTGCTGGATGAGCCGTTTTCAGCTTTAGATATTAAAACAAAAGAAATTGTATATCAGGAGTTTTTAGAATTAAAACATGCTGTGCAGATTCCCATTATTTTAATCAGCCATGACCCGCGGGAAGGCGATTTATTTGCCGATTACCGGTTATATTTAGCCGATGGTCACATTAGCACAGCGATATAACTTGCTCCCCTTTGTCAAAGTCTCTATCAGACTAAGAAATAAATAGTTTTTTAGTTCTTTGGCAATTTATAATCCTTCTGCGGCAGCATCTGCAGAAGGATTTTTTCTGTTATTTGCATCTTGACAAGCGTTGGCTTTTACAGGACAATAATACAGGAAATCAATCAGGATTACAGAAAACTATTTGTGATGATTAGGAGGATATATTTTGTTTGAATTTGAACTGATAAAAGAATGTAAAGAAACAGGCGCCCGGGCAGGCGTTTTTCATACCCCGCACGGCGATATTCAGACACCGGTGTTTATGCCGGTGGGAACCCAGGCAACGGTAAAAACCATGACGCCGGAGGAATTAAAAGAATGCAATGCCCAGATTATTTTGAGCAACACCTATCATTTGTATCTGCGTCCCGGCCATGAACTGGTGCAGGAAGCCGGCGGACTGCACGCTTTTATGAACTGGGACCGTCCTATTTTGACTGACAGCGGCGGATTTCAGGTGTTCAGTCTGGGCGATCTGCGCAAAATCAAGGAAGAAGGGGTGGAGTTTCGTTCCCATATTGACGGTTCCAAGCATTTATTTACACCGGAAAAAGTAATGGAAATTGAAAATGCGCTGGGAGCGGATATCATCATGGCTTTTGACGAGTGCAACCCGTATCCTGCCACCTATGACTATGTAAAAAATTCTTCAGACCGCACATTCCGTTGGCTGCAGCGGTGTAAAGATGCCCATAAAAGAGAGGACCAGGCGTTGTTTGGCATTATTCAGGGCGGTATGTACCGGGATTTGCGGGAAAAAAGCGCCCGGGATATTACGTCTGTCGACCTGCCGGGATATGGCATTGGCGGCCTGAGCGTCGGCGAACCGGCAGAAAAAATGTATGAGATGCTGGATTATACCACACCGCTGATGCCCAAAGGCAAGCCCCGTTATTTGATGGGCGTGGGCGCGCCGGAAAATCTGGTGGAAGGGGTATTGCGCGGCGTGGATATGTTTGACTGCGTGCTGCCCACACGGATTGGCCGTAATGGAACGGTCTTTACCAAAGCAGGGCGGCTGGTGATCCGCAATGCCGAATACGCCCATGATTTCCGTCCTATGGAAGAAGGCTGCCAGTGCTATGCTTGCCGCAACTACAGCAGAGCCTATATCCGCCATCTGATCAAATCCGGTGAAGTATTGGGCATTCGTCTGACCACCATTCATAACATCCATTTCCTGACCAATTTGATGAAAGAACTGCGCCAGGCCATTCTGGAAGAACGCACTTTACAGTTTCAAGAAGATTTTTACAAAAATTTAGCTGCAAAATAAAGGAGTTTGGTAAAACCAGACAGAAATAACGTGCAGAAGGAATATGAAGGAGGTGGAGAAATGGGTGGTACCAGTAGCTTACTGTATTTGTTAATGATTTTTGCAGTTATGTGGTTTTTATTGATTCGACCACAGCAAAAACAGGCGAAAAAACGGGCGGAAATGCTGACTGCTTTAAAAGCTGGAGATAAAATTGTAACCATTGGCGGTATTTGCGGTGTGATTCAGCAGATTACCGACAATAAGATTTTTATTGAAATTGCAGATGGCATTGTAATTGAAATGCTGCGCAATTCAATTTCTTCAGTGGAAACAGAAGAGGATTTAAAAGATCCTTTTGCTGAAGAAGAGGAAGACGATGAAGATGATGACATTTACTATGATGAAGATGACGAAGACATCATCGATCTTGACGAAGAAAAAAAGAAATAGAATAAAAGAGCCGGAGCGGATATGGCAGCTCCGGCTTTTGTCATGTCTGTTGGTGCAATGGGATGAATTTTCATAGTTGAAATACTATATATAGGTTTTAAAATGGAGTTTGCTTTATCATCACCACTGTATCTAGTAAACTTGTCCTATAAAAGTAATTCATAGAATAAGACAAAAATATTTTTACATGCGAAAACAGGCTCACAATGGGAACTGGCAGGGACTGGGATTCATTTTTTGATTTTTTGTGCAATTTGAATCCGGCGGTAAAAAATGCTATAATAAATAACAGCTTAGCAGTCTGCTGTAAAGTGGCTGCAAGTAAAAAATATAAAGCAACAGGCTGTCGGATTCATTCCGTCAGCTATTTTATTACACAAGGAGGGCAAAAGGGGATGGTGCGAATAGAAGGCCTGCAAAAACTGACCCTGTTGGATTATCCTGAACGGGTGGCCTGTACGGTTTTTACCGGAGGCTGTAATTTTTGCTGCCCTTTTTGTCACAATGGGGATCTGCTGCCGATAAAAGATACGGTTGGGCAATGGTCTGAGGCACAGCTTTTAGAGTTTTTGCATAAACGCCGTTCTATTTTGGACGGTGTCTGCATCACCGGCGGTGAGCCGTTGCTGCAAAAAGAGCTGCCTGTACTATTGCGGCAGATAAAAACCTTGGGTTATCAGATTAAGCTGGACACCAACGGCAGTTTTCCCGACAGGCTGGAGCAGCTGGTGGCGGAAGGGCTGGTGGATTATGTGGCCATGGATATCAAAAACAGTTTGGAGCGATATCCGGAAACAACCGGCTGTATGGTATCTGTGCTGGGGCCAGTAAAACGCAGCGTGGATTTCCTGCTGCAAGGGAAAGTGCCCTACGAATTTCGCACTACAGTGGTGTGGGAACTGCACGACGGGCAGTCTATGCTGGCCATCAGCCAGTGGATTTCGGGGGCGCAGCGTTATTTTCTGCAAGGGTTTGCAGATTCGGAGCATGTAGTTCGGAAAGGTCTGCATGGTTATACAGCGGCAGAACTGGAGCAGCTGCGGCAATGTATGCTGCCGTTGCTGCCTACAGCCAAGCTGCGCGGGATTGCATAGAACACAGGAGGGATAGTATGTATAACGTGGTAAAACGAGATGGAACAGTTGCGGAATTTGATATTGCCAAAATCAGCAAGGCAGTTACCAGAGCCTTTGAGGCGCAGGATAAACAATATCATCCCAGCATTATAGATTTGCTGGCTCTAAAGGTTACAGCGGACTTTGAGCCCAAAATAAAAGACGGAGCCGTTCAGGTGGAAGACATTCAGGACAGTGTGGAATCGGTGTTGATTCAGTCCGGCTATGCTGATGTGGCCAAAGCTTATATTTTATACCGGAAGCAGCGGGAAAAAATCCGCAATATGAAATCCACCATTCTGGATTATAAAGATTTGGTGGACAGCTATCTCAAAGTGACTGATTGGCGCGTCAAAGAAAATTCCACGGTTACCTATTCGGTAGGCGGTTTGATTCTCAGCAACAGCGGCGCCATTACCGCCAATTACTGGCTGTCGGAAATTTATGATGAGGAGATAGCCAACGCCCATCGCAATGCCGATCTGCATATCCATGATTTATCCATGCTGACCGGATACTGTGCCGGCTGGTCGTTAAAACAGCTGATTCAGGAAGGCCTGGGCGGTATTCCCGGTAAAATTACTTCAGCGCCGGCCAAGCATTTATCTACCCTGTGCAACCAGATGGTCAATTTTTTAGGCATCATGCAGAATGAGTGGGCAGGCGCCCAGGCGTTTTCTTCCTTTGACACGTATCTGGCGCCTTTTGTGAAAGTGGACCAGCTATCCTACGAGCAGGTAAAAAAATGTATTGAGTCATTTGTATACGGGGTTAATACGCCAAGCCGATGGGGCACCCAGGCGCCGTTCTCCAATATTACGCTGGACTGGGTTGTGCCTGCGGATCTGGCTGAACTGAACGCCATTGTAGGCAATCAGGAAATGGATTTCAAATATAAAGACTGCAAAAAAGAAATGGATATGATTAACCGGGCCTTTATTGAAATTATGATTGAAGGCGATGCCAACGGACGGGGCTTCCAATATCCCATTCCCACCTATTCCATTACCAAAGATTTTGACTGGTCCGATACAGAAAACAATCGGCTGCTGTTTGAAATGACAGCCAAATACGGCACTCCTTATTTTTCTAACTATATCAACAGCGATATGGAACCCAGCGATGTGCGCAGCATGTGCTGCCGGCTGCGTCTTGATTTGCGGGAATTGCGCAAAAAGTCAGGGGGATTTTTCGGCAGTGGTGAAAGCACCGGTTCGGTGGGCGTGGTTACCATCAATCTGCCGCGGATTGCTTACCTGGCTGAAGATAAAGCCGATTTTTACCGCCGTCTGAATAAACTGATGGATATTGCCGCCCGTTCTTTAAAAATAAAACGGACTGTAATCACCAAAATGCTGGAAGAAGGATTATATCCTTATACCAAACGGTATCTGGGCACTTTTGCCAATCATTTTTCTACCATCGGCCTGATTGGTATGAACGAAGCCGGATTAAATGCCAAATGGCTGCGGGCTGATTTAACCCATGCCGAAACGCAGCAGTTTGCCAAAGATGTGCTGAATCATATGCGGCAGCGTCTGTCCGACTATCAGGAAGCTTATGGTGATTTGTACAATCTGGAAGCCACACCGGCAGAATCCACCACCTATCGGCTGGCAAAGCATGATGTGGAGCAGTATCCGGATATTATCACCGCTTCCGAAGCCAACCATACACCGTATTACACCAACAGCTCCCATTTGCCGGTGGGCTATACCGAAGATATTTTTTCAGCGCTGGACATTCAGGATGAATTACAGACATTGTATACATCAGGAACTGTATTCCATGCCTTTTTAGGGGAAAAACTGCCGGATTGGCAGGCTGCTGCTGCGCTGGTGCGTAAAATCGCCCAGCATTATACACTGCCTTACTATACATTGTCGCCCACCTATTCCATCTGTCGGCAGCATGGATATTTGTCCGGCGAGCAGTACCAGTGTCCGGTCTGCGGAGAACGCACAGAGGTGTACAGCCGCATTACCGGATATTATCGGCCGGTGCAGAACTGGAATGATGGTAAGAGTCAGGAATTTAAAGACAGAAAAGTTTACGATATTGCCAATTCTGTACTGCATAAAAAAGCATGCAGTCCGGCTGCTGCAGAAACACCGGCAGCAGACAATGGCGGATTCTCTCAGACACTGCTGTTTACCACACAGACCTGTCCCAACTGCAAAATTGCAGAGCGGTATCTGCAGCAGGCAAAAATGCCGTTCCAGTTGGTGCAGGCAGAAGAACATGCCGAACTGGCGGCCCAATATGGTGTGCAGCAGGCGCCTACACTGATTGTCAGCCAGGCGGGCAATATGCAGAAATTTGTTTCTGTTTCCGAAATCAGACGATATTTGGAGCATAACGGGAGTTGTGTGTAAATTTTTCGGAAAAAAGCAGGTTTCCATTCTGTTTTTGGGAAGAAATATTTGCACTATTGGAAAAACCGCTATATAATAGATGAGTATTTGAATTTAGGAGGATCGACTTATTATGCGTTGGCAAAAAGTAGCAACTTTAGTTGCAACCATTCTGGTAGTGGTAATTGCTGCCGGAATCCTGTTTCCTGTCTATGCGGATCATGCCGTATTAGGGCTGGATTTGCAGGGTGGTGTAATGGTTCGTCTGGAAGCACCGGAAGGAACCGAAAAAACGGAAATGGAAGCCGCTCAATCAGTCATTGAAAACCGTATCAATGCGCTGGGTGTTGCGGAACCGGAAGTACGTCTGGAAGGAACAAACCGAATTTCGGTAGAGCTTCCGGGGGTAGATGATGCAGAGGAAGCGGTGCGTGTCATCGGTACCACTGCAAAATTACAATTTGTGCGGTATGACACAGGAGAAGTCATTTTAGAAGGTTCTGATCTGCAGAAAGCAACTGCATATATGAATCAGGAGGCCACATCCGCTTCTGAAATGTACGGCGTTTCCTTAGAATTTAACAGCGAAGGCAGCAAGGCGTTCGCAAATGCTACCAGCGATTTGATCAATCAGTACGGCAGCGGTGACAGTAATCGGGAAAGCAAAATTATTGCCATTATTCTCGATGACCAGATTATCTCTGCACCTAGCGTACAGAGCGCCATTACCAACGGAAAAGCGCAGATTTCCGGCAGCTTCACCTCTTATGAAGAGGCCAACAGTCTGGCTATGATGCTGCAGGGCGGGGCGTTGCCTGTTGATCTGACTGTTGTAGAAAAACAGACAACCGGTCCGCAGCTGGGTGCTGACTCTATCCAGAAAAGTATTACCGCTGCCATTGTCGGTGTTGTGGCATTGGTGATCTTTATGGTAGTTCTTTACCGGATACCGGGTTTGATTGCAGCCTTTGCGCTGCTGATGTATGCCATCATCGTAATTGGTGTGAATGTGGCCATCAAAGCGACTATCACCCTTCCTGTTATTGCGGCGTTCCTGCTGTCGGTGGGGATGGCGGTAGATGCCAATGTTATTATTTTTGAACGGTTAAAAGAAGAACTGCGCGCCGGTAAAACACTGCGTGTGGCCATTGAATCCGGTTTCAAAAAGGCATTTGCAACTATTTTTGACTCTAATATTACCACATTACTGGCTGCGGTAATTTTGATTGGGTTTGGCAGCGGTTCTGTCCGCGGCTTTGCCATTACACTGACCATTGGTATTCTGGCCAGTATGTTTACCGCTATCACCTTCACTCGTTTCATGCTGACCAATCTGGTATCTTCCAATTTGATCCGCAATACGAAATTTTATGGAATGTAGTGGGGAGGTGCCGTGATGAAATTTGACGTAATTGGAAAAAGAAAAATTTGGTATATTTTATCTGCTGTTATTTTGCTGGCAGGTATGGTTTCTTTGCTGGTGCAGGGCATGAATCTGGGAATCGACTTTGTAGGCGGCAACCGTTTGAACCTGCAGTTTGCGCAGCAGGTTGACATTGCTGATCTGCGTGCAACTATGACAGAAAATCAGCTGGGTGACAGCAAAATTCAGTTGATGGACGATGGTTCTTATCTGCTGAAAACAAAAGAACTGGATCAGGCCGCTCAGGATAGTCTGATTGCTTCTCTGACCGAAAAATATGGCGAAGTTACCATCGTTCAGAGTGGTTTGGTAGGCCCCAGCGTTGGTTCCGAACTGAAGAAAAATGCGTTGATTTCTTTGGGATTGGCTGTATTATTGATGATTGCCTATATTACCTATCGGTTTGAAATGCATTTTGCTCTGGCCGGTGTATTGGCGCTGTTCCATGATATTTTTGTGGTAATTGCCTTTTTCAGTATTTTTCAGCTGGAAATCGACAGTACCTTTATTGCAGCACTGTTGACCATTTTTGGTTACTCCATCAATGACAAGATTGTAGTATTTGACCGTATTCGGGAAAACATGGGCAGAGTGAAAAAAGATCAGCTGTCCGGTCTGGTCAACGACAGTATCGCGCAGAGCTTTACCCGTTCCATGAATACTTCTATCAGTACATTGATTTTGTTGTTGGCGCTGTTCTTCTTTGGCGGACAGACTACAAGAATGTTTGTACTGGCTATGATCATCGGGGTTGTAGCAGGGACCTATTCTTCTCTGTGCATTGCAAGCCCAATCTGGTATGAATTTAAAATGCGGGTAAAAGGCAACAGAGTCGATGCCTGATGATTTTTGCACTGCTCTTGTCTGCAATCACAGTGGCTAGGCCCTGCTGTTCGGACTGGCAAGTGTGAAGAAAAATAAAAAAATATAAATGGCAGAACATAGAATCCTTTTAAATGGTTCTGTTTTTCTGCTCAAAAAGGGTGTAGTCTGCGGGCTGCACCTTTTTGTGTGCCGTTTAGTTTAAAAACGTTCATTGTAGGAAAAACCTAAGTTGATTGCGCAATAGACATGTGATAGAATAAAAATGGAACGTATGTTAAGTAAGTTCGACAGTAATGCCGGATACATGAACAGGTCTAATACCAAAATATATTATGCGAGGAAGATGGATAATGAAAAGAAATAAATGGCTCTTTATTATATTTGTAATTGGTAGTCTGTGTATTTGTTCAGCTATGTGTAATAGTGGTAATCGTAATGAATATTATGATAAAGATGTCTATGAAATTCAAAAAATAATAGAAAATAATGGTTTAGCTGCTATGAAAAATCATCCGGAATCATGGGATTTTGCAGTCTGGAATGAAGAACATCCAAAGAGAATCATATCATTAGATTTATCGCGACGCGGATTATCTGGTAAGCTGGAATTAACAGGCTTAGAAGAATTAGTTGTATTAGATTGCATATATAATCAATTAACAGAGATTCATTTAACCAATATGAATAAATTGCATTCTGTGTATTGCCATAATAACAGTATAGAAAATATATACACCGATAATTTAGAGAGCCTTTCATCGTTAAATTGCGATTATAATAATTTGAAAAAAATATCTGATTTACCGGAAAGTTTGGTTTCGTTAAGCTGTACACATAATCTTTTGACGGAAGCAGAAGTGAATAATTTAAAAAATTTACAGCTTTTTTATTGTGGTTATAACCAGTTAACAGAATTAAATGTAGATTCATTAATTGGTTTAGTAATTTTTCATTGCCAAGACAATCAATTAACGCAATTAGACGTAAGTAATTCGTTAGATTTGGAGAGCTTGGTTTGTAGTAACAATAAACTAGAGAGTTTAAATATATTAAATCAAAAACATCTGCAAACTTTAGATTGTGCGCACAATAAACTGGGAGAAGTAGATATTTCAAGATTAGAACAACTTGAACATTTTTGGGGCGAAGATAATCTATAGGAGAATAAAGGAGCATAAACAAATATTTTTTGATTGTATGTTATAAGAATTTTTATTAACACAGTAAAAATACTATGGGTATTTTATCATAACAGTCACATAAAAAAGGGTGTAGTCTGCGGGCTGCACCTTTTTGTATGGGTTTTATTCTACAAATGCTTATATAGTAATAATATAAT